>NZ_CP066339.1:1222612-1528265 GCF_016406125.1 Alicyclobacillus sp. SO9
ATAATCATCTGATTGAGAAAACCGCCGGGGTGAAAGTCTGCCCATTTATAGATAACTTGACACAGCCAGTAGGAAAGGCTGAAAAAACCGAAGAACATAGTCAAACCAAGGCCAATTCGGGAAGTAAGCCTCCATATGTTTAGAAGCTTTTGATTGCGGAGTTTTGGTTTTTGAAGCGGCCCCTCGGGAACATGAGCCGCCGGCTTAGACCAGGTGTGACGAGTCATGACGTGACCTCCAAGCGATAGCCAAGTCCGCGAATGGTACGAATTTTAAAGGCGCACAATTGCTCTGGGAACTTGTCTCTGAGTCGCTTGACATGAACGTCCACCGTCCGCTCGTCTCCTTCAAAGTCGTACCCCCATATGTCTTCGATTAACGTGTCACGAGAAAGGGTTTGACCTGGATAACTTGCAAGTTTAAATAGCAAATCAAATTCCTTGCGGGGGAGCGTGACGGCTGTACCGTTGAAGAGGATTGAATGAGCTCGATTATCTAAGTGCAGTTTTCCAATCTCGATGATTTGTTCTGTGGCAATTTGATAACGGCGAAGCAAAGCCTGGATGCGTGCAACTAATTCGTCCGGATCAAACGGTTTGACCAAATAATCGTCGGCACCAAGATGAAGTCCTTTTACTTTCTGCGTGGTATCGCCCTTCGCAGTCAACATGAGAATGGGGAGGAGGGAGGTACGGCGAATTTCTGCACAGACTTCAAAGCCGTCAATACTTGGCATCATGATGTCGAGTACGACAAGATGGACCTTGTGTTCTTCAAGTGTCTGGAGCGCTTGCGTGCCGTCACAAGCTTCTAAAATTGTAAATCCACTGCGTTGCAGGTAGACGCCTACCAATTCACGGATGTGTGAATCGTCATCTACAATCAGCACAGTTGTCATGTCCCTTCAGCATCCTTTCTAACACGCGGCAGCAACGGTTGCAGACGTGTCCTGTACATCTCTATCCGGGCATGATACAGCACTAGTGTGAACTGAATATGAATTTACATGTGGGCTTTACACTTGTGATGTCGCAGCGTTCTTTTCTTTGTCGTTTTCCCTATCCTTTTCCCTGTCCTTGTCCTTGTACATACGCTTATCTGCAGCCTCTACGATAGTCGTGAGGCCAGACCACTTTCCTGTTGCAGTTCCGATGCTGACTTCTAAGGTTTGTTCATAACTGTTTGTCCTAAATCCCTGGCGCAGTCTCTGTTCAACTTGCATCAATGCCTGTCGGTTGCCTCCGGGTAAGAGAATCAGGAATTCGTCTCCGCCGAATCGAATGACAATCCCTTCATCACCAACAATATCAGTCAGTGATGCTGACAATTCTTGAATGCGTTTGTCCCCTTCCAAGTGCCCGTGGGTATCGTTGTATTCCTTAAAGTTGCATACATCGATGAACAGTGCCGCAACATTTTGTGAGTAAGGGAATTCCAGGTGGGTAGTCCGCTCCAGGTATTCTACAGGGTTGTCTGCAGCCTGAAGTTCGTTTAGAAAATAGCGGTTGTAAGCGCGTGTTAGTGCGTCACGATGAGACAGTTCCCGCAAGTCCTGAATCAGCTTCAGCGCGTGGATTCCTGCTGCAATCCTTTGCCCCAGACGATGCAGCAAACTCACCTGCTCAGGGGTATATGCGTTTTCCTTGCAACTCTTTAATGTCATCACGCCAAATACCTTTGAGTTAAACACCAGAGGGACACGAATGATACTTCGCAGGCCGATTTGGGCAAGCTCTTCATCCTCAAGAAATTCTGGCTCATTGGTAATGTTCGGAGAGTAGTGAGGGGCCTTGTGATTGAAAACCCACTCGAGTCCTGTATTCTTAATAATCATCAGCGATCCCGGTGGACAAGCTTGCATAGTGTCCTTGGTAACCAGTTCGTGGATTACGCAATATCTCGGATCGAGTGATGCTGACATGATGCCCATGCGATCGTAGGAGAATTTCTGAAGCATCAATTCGCGAATCTGAGACAGCATACTCAAAACGGTGGGAGCCTCTGTCGTAACAATGAGGCATTGTTCAAACCATTCAAGTTCCTCAAGTCGACGTAAGGCATCTGTGATATCAGTGGATGAAGGTTTTGTGTTCAATATCACCATCTCCTGCTATTGCTCATTCACCGGACGAAAATCGATTAAAATGTATAAAAACCAGCCGAATTCCCAGCCCAAATTGGCGAAACCAACCCGGTTGGATAAATTCTGCATCGTACAGCGAAGTCTGTAGTAGTCTGTATTCGTCAAAGCAAAAGTGATATCCTGCAAGGGACTTGTGTCGATAAGGCGAATAGAAGGGGAAAGATGATGAAAATTGTGGTGGTTGGCAGTATAAACATGGATGTGGTCAATCAGGTAAAACATCACCCGCAGATAGGTGAAACCGTTCATGGCATTGCTACTGCATACAGTGCCGGCGGCAAGGGAGCTAACCAAGCGGTGGCTGCAGCGAAATCAGGTGCACAGGTAACGATGCTGGGTGCTGTCGGCAGTGACGGCTTCGGACAGGATTTGCTGGGCGGCTTAGCGGAATATGGGATTCATACAGCAGAAATTCAAGTGAAGAATGGAACTTCCGGGCTTGCCTTTATTACGGTGAGTGAAGCAGGCGAAAACAGTATCATTCTGTCGGCTGGGGCAAACGGACGCTTAGAAGTTGAAGATGTAAAACATGCCCGAAGTACGCTGCAGGACGCGGATATTTTACTCCTGCAGAATGAAATTCCCTGGGATACTACTCGGTTTGCCATGGAGTTTGCGCACCGTTACAACGTCAAGGTGTATTTAAACCCGGCTCCAGCAATGGAATTGCCGCAAGAAGTGTACCCGTGGATCGATACTCTCATTGTGAATGAATCAGAAGCAAGTATGCTAACCGGGAAGCCTGTACATTCGGTTGCAGACGCAAGGCAGGCTGCGCAGGTATTCATTGAGTATGGTGTCAGTGCAGCGGTTGTGACCCTGGGTGCAAGTGGTTCCTTATACCTTAATCAGATAGGGACGGAAGTACAGACTCCGTCATTTCCAGTCAAGGCAGTGGATACCACGGCGGCAGGAGATACTTTCATTGGTGCGTTAGCCAGCCGCGCCGACAGCGACATAGGGGCAGCTCTTCGTTATGCAACTGCGGCCGCAGCTCTTACCGTTGCAAAGCAAGGTGCCCAAACGTCCATTCCGTCGCTTCATGAAGTGGAGAAGTTTATAAAGGCCGATTAATATAGGCCTTGTGAGCTGGCGTGTAACACGAACCAAGGTGGTGTCGCGGGGTCTCATTAGGCGCCCCTTGTGCAGTGTGTCATGAATTTGGCACTGTGTATTTAACGGTGGGATTGGTAGACAATTGCCCGGCTGACGGCTTGAATTTGTTCGATTTCAGAATCCGTCAGCGAGTCTGTCTGCGCCGACAAAATGTTTTTTTGCAATTGTTCCATTTTGCTTGCTCCGGGAACAATCGTTGCAACTACAGAGTGTGCAAGCGGGTACTTGAGAGCAATTTCTGTTGGTGGACGTGACAGCGCATCGGACACTTCCTGGAGTTTACTCAGTATCTGATGTAATTCCTGTGCGGAGTACGTAAGATATCCGCTTTCGCTGATTCTTTCAATTCCTCTGTCTGCGAGAAGTCCCTGAGCTAACGGTCCGCGGCCAATCGCGCTGATCTGATGCTTTTGAAGCAGGGAGAGAATTGACTTTTCCGGGCGGCGGTCAAGCATACTATATTGCATCATGACGCTCTGAATATTGGCTCTCTCAACATACTGACGGATAACATTGGGCCGAATCGACGAGATGCCGTACGCTCGAATCAATCCCTCTTGCTGCAGTTGTTCGAAGGCCTCAATAATCTCGTCAATTGGGTCCTCAATTGTACCGCCGTGCAGTTGGTATAAATCAATGTAGTCTGTCTGCAGTCTTCGCAGGCTTTCCTTGACTTCGGACAAAATGTATGCCTTAGAGGGATTCCAATTCCAGCCCGGTTGTCCTTTGACAAATCGGTTTCCAACCTTTGTCGCAATGACAACCTGCTTACGCTTGTCTCTAATTGCCGTTCCTACAAATTCCTCATTTAACCCCTGCTGATATAAATCGGCAGTATCCAAAAAATTAACACCCGCATCGAGGGCTGCATGAATCAAATTGACCGCTTTTTGCTGGTCATTGCCTAGAGACATGCAACCCAGTCCCATTTCACTGACCCATAATTCACTGGAACCGAGTTGTCGTTGCTGCATGGTTGGACTTTTCCTCCTCTAACTCTCATGGTATGCCGCGTGCTAAGCGCGCTCTCGAGTATATACCCTGTGCTCTTCTACAATTATGGTAGCACAACAGCATACAAGACTTGTAGCAAACTGCATACCATACTGCACATCAAGGATTAGAAAAGCTTCTTGGCAGCGCTTTATCCGGCAACTGTGACAAGGGTTCCGTAGTGAATGTAATTCCAGGATATTTTTGCCTTAGATATGGGGAGTTCAACGCAGCCGAGGCTCTGCGGGAAGCCATATGATGACCTGATGAATCCATGGACTGCATCTCCGCCGTGAAAATAGTTTACGTATGGTACACCCTTATCCTTGTAGTGACTTCCGTTCGGATTTGTCCCTTGCATGGTTTGCGACCTGTAACGCAGGTACACAGGCCACGTGCCATCCTGAGTAGGACTCTGCGAAATACCTGTATTGGCAAGGGAAGTTTCTACAACTTTGCCATTGTACCAGAGGGTCAGTCGCTCCGGGCGATGTTTGGTTACGTAGACGTAGGCATATCTGTAGTGAGCTTGCTCATGCTTGAGTGACGCTGAAATGAGCGTTTTCCATACCTCTGGACCCGCAATGCCGTCCGTTTTTAAATTGTGATCGGCTTCAAAAGACATTACGGCACCTTGGGTGATGACACTGTACGCCTCCTTGTTAAAAAAATGCGACAGATGCGTTTGCACACTGTGGCTGCGCCATTTCCACACACCTTGAGGGGGAGATTTGAAATCTGTAAGTTCAAGCTTGCTCGTCAGTTTTTGCTTGTGCTTTGGCGACCAGGTGACTGGCATGTATCCCAAACTTGCAAGGAGTTGCTGCAGACGAAGAACTGCACTGCCTTTACTGCCTGTCTGCAGACTGGGATAAGACACTGGTGGCGGCTGTTTGTGTGGTGTGTTCGATGACGCCGTGTCTTGTGGGCTCTTCTGCGTACTGATTGTGACTGATACGGACGGTTGCTTCCTCAATCGTTGGCTCTGTTTGGACGTCTTGCTCGATGAGGGAGAGAGAGTTTTCGCTGCTCCGGTTTGATTTGCGGTGTGTACTGGTGGACTTGTGGTTTCATGAGTGCTTACACTTGTACCCAATAGGGGGCTTGCACAGCCGGACAGGAGGAGGCAACATAGGGCTGACAACGCAAAAAAGCCAGAACGCAAACTGACCACCGTCTTTCCGTCGAGTTGAACCAACCGACAGAATCGGATGGAACGCTGAGAAAATATATCAGCGCTACATCATACGCGTGCATTCTGGCAATATGCTACTTACATACGTTTACTTTCGCACTAACAATGCGAAAACCAAGAAAAATTTTGATTTTACTGCATTACACCTGCTGTTGGACTACCTTCTCCGGCAGAATCCAGTCGTCAGCCCAACCCTGCACGGCATTCATGACAGATTCCAGAGCACGGCCCTTTTCTGTCAATTCATACTCGATTCGGACGGGCGTCTCGGGATAGACGCGGCGTACTAGTATTTCGGCCGCCTCCAGTTCCTTGAAACGTTCTGCAAGCATGCGGTCACTCATGTTCGGTATCATCTCTGAGATGTCCTTAAACCGCTTCGGACCATCCAAGAGGACCCGTATGATGAGACCAGTCCAACGCTTTCCTAATAGCTGAAACGCAGCTTCAAACTTTGGACAGAGCTGATGTTCTACCATACACATCCACCTCGCGTCTATTGTAGCACAAGTTGAATTTATTTGACACAGTACCTTGACAAAGGTAAGTAGACTTTTATACAGTATTTGGCTGCCATATTGAGTGAGTATTTATCGGTTGTCCTCGTGCGCATGTTGTTGAAAAACCTTTTGCAGTGCGGTTTGTCAGTCTTTCAAGATTGATGGCACTGCAGCTGAGTATCGTCTGAAACGTTGTTGCACAAGGGAAACTTTCACTAAATTGACAAATCTCCTAAGGTGTCCTAGGTTGCTGCGTACCGAAAAACATGCTGCACCGTATGAGTAAATCCTGGAACACATCAAGCCTCGTTGGCGTAGAACATAGGATGAGGAAAAGGAGGTCTCAGCCACATGGAGGCACTGCATCATACCGAATTGGAGAGAATGAGGCCTGTGCTGGAACGATATGGACTTGTTGGGACCGCGGTTTGCCCTGTAACGTCCAATCGCCCTGACTGTACTGCGTATCGCATACACACCACTGCAGGAGATGTTTTCCTGAAGGAGATTCCCAAGCAACAAGTGGGACTGCTGAGTTTGGAACACAGGCTCCAACAGCTCTATACCTGCAGTTATACAGCGATGCCTCGCTACCACAAGACACCAGCCGAGCGGTTTGTCACTGTCTTCGGCTCGAAAAAATATATTGTTGCAGACTGGGTGGACGGAACTGCAATTTCATTAGTCCGTACAGCCGAAAACTATCAGGAACTGGGTAGAAATCTTGCGCGCCTGCACCAGGTGCCGAATCCTGCTGGACGCAAGCTGAACAGTGCCAATGAAGTCCGGGCTCTGTCATTAATGAGTGACGAGGGTCGTGAACTTGTACGCAATTCCAGGACGCACCAGATATTTGTCAATGCAGTCATGAACCCAGTTCTGACACATTCAGCCCTCAGTGATACAAACGTGATTGTTGCTGGAGGCAAGGTGGTCCTCGTCAATTGGCATCGCGTGCAACCCGGCTGTTCCTACTCAGAACTTGCCACGGCTTTAATTCGGACGGCAGATTGTAACACAGACGCCATGGGTTGGCTTCTTGCTGGTTATGAAGAAGTCAAACCTTTGCTTCAGCCGGAAAGGCAATTGATTTTTGGGTTCTTTTCATTTCCGCAGAAGAGACGGCATATCATGCGAAGGGTTGAAAGAACAACGGTTCAGCGAGGAAGCTTTGACCATCATCCAGACACGGCTCGGTTTGCGCAGGCGACAGACTGGCTGCGGTCGTGGTCCGGCTGGTAAGGGGTGAGACAGTGAGCACTCAGCTAAGCGTGGTAATTCCCGCCTACAATGAGGAGAAGACAATCGGCCGACTGATACGGAAGCTGGAAAGATGGCCGAGAAAACCGGAAATTGTGGTCGTAGCCAATGGATGCACAGACAGAACGGCTGCGGTTGTAAGAGAAACGGGGGCACGACTAATTGAATTTACAGAGAGCCTCGGCCACGATGTTGGCCGTGCCATCGGCTTATCTGTAGCGACGGGTGATGTATGCGTCGTCATAGACGGCGACATGCTGTTTTCTCCTGCAGATTTGGAACCCTATGTGCAAGCTGTAGACGGCGGGGTTGATATCGCCTTGAACAGGTATCCAATGCCCGGGATGAAGCACTATTCTCACATGACAGCTGTTGCAAAACGAGCTGTGAATATTCTCACGGACAGAGACGACCTGAACGCCAGCAGCCTGACTGCGGTGCCGCACGCGCTTAGCCGCAGGGCCGTTGAACAATTGGGTTGGAAGGCTTTTTCAGTGCCGCCTGTGGCACAAGTTCAGGCGCACATGGCAGGACTCCGCGTCAGTGCAGTCCACTTAGTCCCGGTAGGCGCGAAAAACCCGGTACGGAAAAGACCTAAAGATAAATCAGTGTCCCGTCTCATTGTAGGCGATTGTCTTGAAGCCATTTCACTGTTGACGGAACAGCGGGGCGCACGGGCAGGTTATACAGATTTGGACCGGAAGCGAGATGTTTTGGAAGTGGAGGCAGATACCGTTGGGGTGAGTCCGGATGGACCGCCTAGACCGCCTCAGGAGGACATCACTGCGGATCCCTCCGAGTTAACGCAGTTTCAGCCATGGACTGCAGGCAGAGGACTGGCCGTAAGACGCGGCATTGTGCCGCACAGCGAAGTGCTGAACCTTGCCGTGATTCCGGTATACAACGAAGAACAAACGATTGGTAAGGTCATACAAAACGTGAAGCAAAGCGGACTGAATGACATCCATGTGGTGTGTAACGGGACCACTGACAGAAGTCGGAAGATTGCAAATGCCCACGGCGCATCTCTGGTTTGCATTGGTGAGCCGCTGGGACATGATGTAGGCAGAGGTGTTGGCTATTTGACGCGGCAAGCGCAACGTTATTTGTTTCTTGATGGAGACATTGTTCTCGGGCCGCAAATCTTGCGGGAGTTTGTGCACGCTATGGATCGAGCCGATGTGGCGTTAAATGATTTGGACGAAGTGATGTCCACTCGTCAACAAGCAGGAACTGTGACTGTGGTCAGAAGGTTTCTCAATCTGGCGCTGGAACGAGAAGACCTGGGTGCCGCATCTATGACCGCTGTTCCTCACGCAATGCACAGGGAAGTCATTGAAGCAATTGGTGCACACAGCTTGGCAGTTCCCCCTTTGGCACAGGTGAAGGCCATCCTGGCCGGGTTTCAAGTTGCAGCAGTACATCCAGTCAATGTGATGTCCAAAAATCGCTTTCAGCGGGAGTTGCACGGGAAGAGACACGGCAAACCTTGGGAACGACTGGTGCTGGGAGACCACCTGGAGGCATTTCATTTCATGCTCAGCGAACTTGGTCCAAGGGGCTTGTTTCCAGACAAGATCCGAAAACGGGCGTGGCTTGAGAAATGGCGAAAGCAATTGGAAGACACGCCGGATAACAGGAGTAAATTGCCTTTATAAGTCTGCTTGTGAGAGCAGAAACTAACTCCAATTCGAGCTTGGCTTGTGAACGAGTGTGTTCCTCGAAGGGCCACACGCACGCTGCTGTTCTGTCGTGGATGTGTTCACAAGGCCGACGACCGCGAGGAGGGGTACGGATGGACTGGTACGAGAAGCTGACAGATTACTTTCCAGAGCATGAGCTAAAAGACGTAAACCAGATGGAGGCATTACTGGAGCACGTGCCGGCCTATCGCAAACGCGAAACAGAAGATTACTTGGTGATGTATGCGGAATATCCAGATTTTATATTTTTGGATTACTTACTCGTTTACCCAGGTACGAGAGGCCGCGGCATTGGCGGGCAGGTCATAGGAGATTTTCAGTCCAAAGGCAAGTTACTCATAGCAGAAGTCGAGCCGGAGGACGAGGAGAACGCAGATACCGGCAAACGAATTCGGTTTTACGAAAAGAATGGTTTTCGCCTTGCCAGTAACATTGAATATACGCGCTGGGACAATGACGGAGAAGTATTCCGTATGGACATTTACTACTGGAGCCCGGATCCAACCCATGAACGTCAGGTTCTGCAGATGATGAAGCACATCTGCAGAGAGATTCACAACTTCCAAGCGATGAAGTATTATGGACGTCTTGTAGCAAATCCAGAAACCTCGCTTCAGTGGAAGCATTGACAAGGCTCTGGTCCTGGCATACGATAAAATCACAATTTGTTGCCTTTGGGTGCCCCAATGGATGAACAACTGTTAGGTGTGAAGGTTTTTTGCATCGAGCGTTTCATCGTGTCAGGGGAGAATAGGGAAGCCGGTGTAAATCCGGCGCGGTCCCGCCACTGTAAACAGCCAATACTCATGGCTGCCACTGTTTCCGAAGGGAAATGGGAAGGCGCCAACTAGAGTGGCTGTGAGCCAGGAGACCTGCCTAGAGGCCAGCGTGTGCTTAAGCCTTCGAGGAAAAGGTGAGTGGCCAGAGGTACATACCAACTACCGACCACAACCCTGCCGTGATGGCAGGGTTTTCCTTATGAAGGGGGAAGAGTGCGGATTGCCTGACCGTCCGCGTTCTTCTTCGAAGCCACGGAAATCATTGTTCAGAGCTTTTGTGTCTCGAACAAATACGTGGGAGGTTTTTTCATGAACAGAAAAACGGCAGCAGTTATTTCGGCTTCTCTTGGAACGGCCCTGTTGGTTGCGGGGTGCGGAACCGTAAATCAAGCTGCTAGTCACAGCAAAGTCAGTACGGGAAACCAGACTGCGACAAACTCAACTGGAACTGCAACCGGACAGGCGGGACAGACCCCGCAAGCACAGACCCAATTTCCCTTGACTGTGAAAGACCAGGCGGGCCACACGATTACCATTAAAAAGGCCCCCAAGCACATTGCCTCCATAACTTTGGGTACAGACACCATCTTGTCCGGACTGGTTCCAAAGAGTGAGATTGCGATGGTGACAAAGTTTTCAGCGGATCCGAATCAATCCAATATTGTGAGCTTTGTGAAAGGGATACCGAAGATTAATCAAGCGAACTCTGAGCAGATTATTGCGGCGCATCCGGATCTGGTTTTGGCTGCCTCGTACACACAGTCAGGTGTTGTTCAACAGTTGAAACAGGCAGGAATCCCGACCTATGAGTTCGCGAGTTTTAACTCTCAAAAGGCTATTGAGAAAAATATTAAAATAATGGGAAAACTAGTTGACAAACCGGCAAAGGCTAACCAACTCATCAAGACAATGAATCAGCAGTTGAAGCAGATTGGGAATGCGGTCAAGGGCATGAAAAAGCCGACAGTTATCAGCGACAGTTCTTACGGGGACGCCGCAGGCAGTCAAACGACTGTGAACGACATGATTAGAGACGCAGGGGGGGTCAACGCAGCCGCAGGTGTCACGGGTTGGAAAAAAGTGACGGATGAACAGATTGTCAAGTGGAATCCGGATGTCATGATTATTTCCAGCACAGACAAGGGATACAAACAGAAACTGCTTCATGACAAGGCCCTGCAAGACGTCAATTTTGTCAAGAACAGACGCATTTACGCAGTTCCCCCTGCAGACTTAAACAGCCTGTCACAATACTTTCCGAGAGGAGTCAGGGATATTGCCAAGGATTTGCACCCTAAGGCCAACATTCCCAAATTGACAAAATGAAACGACTTCATGCCGGCGTTGGGATAACTGTTTTATCTGCCGCCCTGGTTGTGGCTGCATTTCTCGAACTGGATTTGGGTCCCATGCATATTTCAGTGGGAAAAGCCGTAATGGATTCGTGGGCATACTTCAGCGGTCAGCGCACATCTGACGCGGTAGTCATGGGAGCCATCCGTTGGCCGCGCCTTGTGGTGGCAGCGATGGTTGGAGCCGGGCTTGCGAGTACCGGAGCCGCATTGCAGGCGGTGTTTCGCAATCCAATGGCCGATCCCGCTATTATCGGTGTTTCTGGCGGCGCCTCCCTCGGCGCGGTCGTGGTTATCAGCCTGGGATTGGCTTCCCGCAGCCAGTGGTGGACGCCGGCAGGCGCTTTCGTTACCGGACTTGTTGCTGTTTTCCTGATTTACCGATTAGGGACCATTGCCGGGCGTACAGCGGTGCATTCATTGCTCTTATCGGGAGTTGCTGTCAGTTCGCTGTCCAGTGCCTTGGTCACATTGGCTCTGTCACTTTCTCCATTACAGACCATGCAGGCCATCCTGTTCTGGCTCATGGGGGGACTTGACGGAAGTACGTGGGGCCATGCACTGATGATTACGGTCTTTTCCGGTGTCGGGCTTGTGGTGTATCTAACCCAAGCCCGTGCCCTGGACATCTTGTCCATCGGGGAGGAGCAGGCGGAAGGTGTTGGAGTTCCCTTGCAAAGTATTAAGCAAATTGTCTTGATTACCGCGGCGTTCGTAGTGGCTGCGTGTGTCAGTGTCAGCGGCGTCATTGGCTTTGTCGGATTGATTGTGCCACATTTGATTCGGATTTGGATGGGTCCTGTACACCGCGTCTTAATTGCCGCCTCAGCCATTGGCGGTGCAGTGCTTCTGGTGTTGTCTGATGTCATTGCACGAACGATTGTGCTGCCTCAAGAATTGAATGTGGGCATTATTACGTCCTGTTTAGGTGCACCGTTTTTTCTGTATTTATTGCGAAGACAATTTGGCGGACAGGGGCGAAAAATATGAGTACCCTTAGAATCGAAGCGCTTGACTTTCGGACCGCCCTAAAGGATATCTCAGCGGTGTGGGAGCCTGGGCAATTAATGGGTGTAATCGGTCCCAACGGTGCAGGCAAATCAACACTTTTGAAGCTGGTGTCCGGTGTGGAACGCCCTGACAGCGGGCGGGTATGGTTGGATGGTGATTTATTGGGGAAGCTCAATGCAAAAGAGCGGGCGCGCAGGTTAGCTTATTTGCCGCAACAGGTGCCGGTTGATGTGCTCTTTACGGTGAGGGAGTTCGTGGAGATGGGCCGGTACGCTCACCAAAGTCCGTGGGGAGGTTTCAATATCTCATCGAAACAGGCTGTCAATCAAGCCATCCATCGGTTGAATCTCGATGAACTGGTACATACACCTCTGGGACAGCTCTCTGGAGGGGAACGTCAGCGAGCAGCCATTGCCAGGTGTCTTGCTCAGGAGACAGAAGTGCTGGTATTGGATGAGCCCATTTCAAATTTGGATTTGTATTATCAAGTTGAAATTCTACAGCTGTTGCGTCAACTGGCCAGTGAAGGATACTTGGTTGTCTTGGCAATACATCACTTGGAACTGGCAGCTCAGTACTGTTCGCATATGACACTGCTAAATCACGGAGCCGTCTATGCACAAGGAAAAACTGAAGAAGTGCTGAAACCGGAAGCGGTAGCGGAGGTGTTTCATATGAATGTGAAAATGTTTCGCGATCCGTTCGACAGTTCTCTCCGTATCAGTTGCACCCCCGGCTGGCAAGCCCAAGTTCACGTGAGCAGCCAGCCGTGAGGCGTACGCCAAGCAAGTTTGCACAACAAAGCTTCAGCACAACATGCTTAGCCCAGCCAAGCGTGCAGTACGTTGGTTGTTGGTCCAGGCGGATACACTACATACAGCAACAGGAACACAACTAATCCGGTGGCTGCGGTGATAAACCAGCCGTTTACGGTCCACAGCGCAATTTTGCGATGTTTGTGGAAAACCCCTTTAAATGCAAATCGGAGTGTAATAATACCGAGAATGGCAATGACGGTTGCAAGCACCGAATGAACCTGCAAAAATCCTTGATAGGCTGGCTCAATGGACGTGGGGCCGCCAAACATGGTGTCTCCAAAAATGACTGTCTTCAATACATAAGTAATAAAAAATAGTGCTGCCAAGACAGAGGCTGTCAACATCAGTCGCTTGTGTACCTCTTTCTTGCCTTGGCGAATCATTCTCCAGCCAAACGCCATGACAATTGCACTGGAGATAATAAACGCTTCATTAATCCATGCCATTGCTTGTCCCATTCAGGCTCACCTTTCCACAGCTTCTTTATGTCAATAATGTGACTAACAGATATTTTACCAGTGTGGTGCTAGAATGACCAATGTGACTTTACTCCTCTTGTACCTTCTTTTATGCTGTGACTTACTCGTGTATTTTCGAATGAGTTCATTTTACTTCTGAAGGAGTGACTTGGTTGCACCGCACCGCGGACTTCTCGCAGCATAGATATGCCTACAGTCTGGCACTCTCCATCATGGTACTGTTTGGCGCCCTAGACATTTTGAAGGGTGTCTCGGCGCCATTGATGCAGCAGGATTGGCACCTCAGTTATCTACAGGTCGGAAATATCTTTGTCTCGAACTCGCTTGGGTATCTGGCAGGAAGTTTTCTGGCGGGTTCGTTTGTTCAAAGGTTCGGGACCAAAATCATGTTGTTAAGCGGCGGGGGAACACTGGCGGTATCCCTGCTCTTCACGGTTCTCCTGCAGAGCTATACAGGGCTCCTGTTCGCTTTCTTGCTCGGAGGGATTGGCAGCGGTTGGTTGGAAATCGGTGTGAACCACGTTGTGCCTGAAATGACAGAAGATCCGCACTTGCAATCTAAGTACTTCAATTGGCTGCACGGGCTTTACGGTGTTGGCGCAGTTATCTTTCCTGCTGTCGCAGCTTTTCTCATTCGTCGTACACATCAATGGCGGGTTTCCTATGAAGTCAGTCTAATTCTCTTAATGATGATTCTGTTAGCTTCCTTATTCTTGAACATGAGGCGCATAACAACCGTGTCTACCCGAGAAAAAGGATTGGAACAGGAGCAAACAGCAGTGCGTGAAACAACAAAGTGGAAGAAAGGCGCCATTTTTAGGTCACCAATTTTGTACGGACTGATCCTTGCCATTAGTCTGTACGTGATGGCTGAAATTGGCGTTGGTTCGTGGTTGACCACTTATCTCGTGCGGGTAGAAAGCTTTTCCGTTAGTACAGCATCATATGTGCTCTCAGCGTTCTATTTCACTTTTACGCTGGGCAGGTTGACAGCTCACTTATGGGTCCCTCGTACAGGGAATGAACGAAGCATCCTTGTGAGTGCTATCTTTGCTGCAGTTGTGTTCTCCATAGCAATCACCAATCGACAAACGGCCGTCATTGGTTTTTCGTTAGCAGGACTGGGCTTTGCAATCATATTTCCGACCATCACTGCGGTGGCAAGTTATCGATTTAAAGAGCAGTCAGGCCGAGTTCTGGGTATTCTGTTTACGGCAGCAGGGATAGGCAGTCTCTTGGTTAATTGGCTTGTCGGGCTGATTGCAACGGGGTTCGGGATGAAAGCAGGGCTTGGTATGGTCATCTTGTTCTTGTTGCTGGTGTTTGTTGTCATGTTGTGGGTACGCCGCCGCATCATCAGTGCCGATTCCACAGACCGAGAAGCAACATAACGGCACCACACAGCGCCCCTTGAGTCGAACGCTTATGCCGGCAACAAAGCACCTTGGCACAGAGCTAAAGGTACTCAGAATATTCGAATCTAGCCCGGTTCGTGGACCTGTGTCATACTCTTCTCAACATTACCGGGGGAGTGATACAAATGGTCGGACAGATTCGCACTCTTTATCGTTCATATCATCCGGCTGTTTGGTGGATGATTAGTGCTACCGCGGTAACAAAAATCACGCAGTTCATGGTGTTCCCATTTGTGGCACTGTACATGTCCTCTCATACCAATGCCAGTCCAGGTGTCATCGGTTTGGCGGTCGGAACAGGTGCCCTCACGTCAACCGTGTTTGGTTTCATTGGGGGCAGCTTTGCAGACAGGTTCGGCCGTAAACAAATGATGGCATTGGCGATGGCGCTCAGTGCCGGACTGATGGCGCTGTTTCCAAACATTCACGCTGTATATATGTTCTTTGTTTTGAGCGGATTAAACGGTATTGTCAGAACACTGTTTCAACCGGCCGCGCAGGCACTGTTGTCTGATTTGACCGTCCCTGAAAAGCGCGGAAAAGTGTTTGCAATGGATTATTGGGCAATTAATGTAGGTGCTTCCTTTGGTCCGATTCTTGGCGGGTACTTCGGGACTGTTGCAACCGGTTGGACGTTCTATCTGACTGCCGGCGTCGATCTCGTTTATGCCCTTGTGATTTTAATGATGTTTCCCGACCCTCGAAAAGACAAGTCCTTGCTGGCAAAGCATGAAAAGCAAGACCATGAACAGAAATCCGGCCCGGCAGCCGGGTTTTCCTTTCGCACCGCGTTTCTCACGGTGATTCGAGACAGAGCATTTCTCGTTTTCTTAATTGCCTTTATGCTGGGCGGCATTGGTTACGCACAAATTGAGACTACACTGCCGCAAGTCATGGGTGAAGCGGTCAATGCAAACAAGGCTGCGGAAATGTTCTCCATTGTTCTCGCGTCAAATGCCATTGAGGTTGTGTTTCTGCAGGTTTTGCTGTCAAAAATTGCATCTCGTTTGGGAATTGTCCGAGCCCTTATGATAGGACAATTTCTGTTTACATTAGGATACATTGGAATATCGCTGTCACACAGTCTCTGGCAGTATATTGGTTCAATGTTCGTTTTAACGCTGGGTGAGATCATCAACTTCCCAGTGATGAACGAGTACATCAGCGTACTGGCGGATGAGCGATATCGGGGAACGTACTTTGGTGCAAGCGCGTTGGGTGCCCTCAGCTTCTTCATCGGACCCTGGCTTGGCGGTGTAATCCTTGAACATGCAGGCGGAATGGTGTTGTTCCTGACAGCCGCTGCAGTCTCACTGCTAGCCGTGCCGTTATACCGCGTTGCAGACAGAATGAGACTAAAGCGAGAGCCAAGCGGCAATGCATCGCAAGGAGATGTAACGGTGGGTGTATAGATGTAAGCTGAGTGGATTGCGGGGGGTCCATGCTGACGTGTTACAGCATCGCTGGTGAGGCAAAAGTGTCCAGTATAGAGCTTCCCTTTGCAGATCACATTAGAAAACGGTTCACACACTTCACTTCTCCGAGGAGGGCGATGACATGCCGCTTCGTTCACATGAAGCTCATGAATTGAATGAGTTGTTAATGGGATGTGTAAACACCATCAACACCATGGGAATGTTTATCAAACAGGCTCAGGACCCTGAATTGAAAGGCATTTTGCAGAGTCAGTTGGCTGCTCATATTCAGGATTACAATGTGAAGGTTGAGTGGGCCCAATCGGGACAATCCAGTCAACAATTTCAGGTACCTCCGATGCCTGCCAAAATGGCAGGCACGCCAAAGCCTCCGCAACAGGTTGAGCCCAATCCCAATGGTACGTCTTTTGACGACCGTGGAATCGCTACTGCCTACTTGCTTGGACTGAAGGCACAAGGCAAGAACTATGCGTCAGCTGCTTTCGAAGCAGACGAACCGCAGCTCCGTCAGTTCCTTGAGGATGCTTTTGAAATGTGTTCACACCATGCTTTTCAGGTAGCCGGGTGGATGCGCAAGAATGGTTATTATCCCGGTGACCAGGCATCCAGCACGTACCTGCAGGACCTGAGCCAAACCTACGCGGCCGTTCGCCAACCGGCTGGCGTTCAGTAATAAACCTCCTCTTTAGTGATGTGTACGTGTTCCAGAAGGGACTGCCCGTCTTCTTTAGCCTTCCGGGCTGAGAACGGGAGTCCCTTTTGTTTGTGTTCCGGTACCTCTCATTCTCAACTTTCATGTGAATTAAGCCAACATTGGAACCAAGAAGCAGGATATAATACAGGTAGTGCACAATGGTTCAGCAGTGCAAATGAGTCGTATGCGGCGTTACAATGCGTTACAGAACACAACATTCGTGCTGCAGCACAAGAGAGGAGCATATAACATGCTTGTTGTTACAACCGAAAATATTCCCGGACACAAAGTGGAAAAGACTTTAGGCGAGGCCTTTGGAGTGGTTGTTCGAAGCCGCGGTATTGGCGGAAACCTTGCAGCCGGGCTTCGTAGTATAGTTGGGGGTGAAATTAAGGAGTACACGGAAATGCTTGAAGATGCTCGCCGGAGTGCGCTGGACCGGATGGTAAAGAACGCCCATGCCATGGGAGCCAATGCGGTGGTCATGATGCGTTTTGATTCCAGTGAGATTGGTCAGTCCATGTCTGAAATCGTAGCCTATGGAACAGCTGTCATTGTCCGCGAAGAAGAACAATGATGGTTGCAGCCGTGTTGGTACTGTATGTTCTCGTATCAGCAGCCGTTATTTTTGGAGTTTTCTTGTTTACAGCCTGGATGAGGCAGCGGCGTTTGCAGGGTCCGAGTAAAGTCCCGCCAGGCTTTAAAAGAACCGAGGAAATATACTACGACCCGACGACGGGTGTGAGGCAGCGAGTATGGTATAACGAAGCTACCGGCGAACGGTTTTATCAAAGAGAAGAGAAATGAGAGTCTCAGGGCTGGAGACTTGGCGATGGGTGGAGCCTCTAGCCTTTTCACACGACCATGGAAAGAAAGGAATATGTTTGCCAAATAAATGCCATAACCCAAACCAAGAGCAGGAACAGGTTTAGCAACCGCAGCCGTTTTGCATTTTCAGATGCGAGCAATCGTAAGAAGGTAAGGGTTGATGTAATGAATACGAGAATAAGGACTGGAATGGGATTAATTGCAAAGGCCATGAGTAGCGTTGATACAAGTGCTGCCATTGTGAGAATCCAGAGGGCAATTAACAAAAGATATCACCTCCCAATATGAATTTTCTTCGACAATTCCACCGAGTATATCTATTTCACCGTTACATCCATTGTTCCTGCTTGTGTGTCGAAATCCCCTATCAGCGAGTATATACGTCCGCCGCATGTTGGTAGCCTATGCTCAGAACCTTTGCTCGTCACGACCAATGAGTGTTTGTTTCATACCAGATATCTGCAGATGTCTAAGAAACGAAAAGTTTCATACACATTCATACATAGATCTGACACATCAGGTAAACAGTAATGCGAGAAACGCGTCAATCTGGTAGACCATGGTGGTCATACCGAGCGTAACACCGCTAGCTAAAGGGTGATGGTTGTGACACTGTGGAGAACTCTGTTTACAAAGCGGCTCTCATCCCAGGCGGGAAAGCTTCCTCCGGATGAAGAGCTTAACAAGATGAGAGGTACGGAATACAACGGCAATATGAAGCCTGCCGTGGACTTCATCGAGGATTTGCTGGGAGTCAATGACGATTTGGTAATTAGAAGTCTGCGGGTTTTTACGCACTACGATGCAGTTCTCATTTACTTCTCGAACCTTGTGAATCGAGAGGTCATTAACGACAGCATTGTCAAACCCCTGATGAATACGGCCAACTATCAGGCAGGTAAGAAACCGAAACGACAGGACATTCAAGAACTGATTAGCAAGGATATTGTCTTTTTCGGCCAAATTCATTGGGAAAATAACATCCCTCAAGCAGTCGAGGCTCTGCTTCGCGGAGATACCTTGGTTTTTATGGACGATGTAGACAAAATCCTTTGCATCAGCACTCGGAACGTGGAGCACAGGGGCATTGAACAGCCACAGACGGAGCAGGCCGTGCGCGGGTCGCGGGATGGGTTCATAGAATCCATGGCGACCAACATTACGTTGCTGCGGTACCGTCTGCAGACTCCCAATTTTCGCATCAAAATGCAGACACTTGGGCGGTTGAGTAAAACAAAGGTTGGGATTTGCTACATTGAAGGCATTGTAAATCCAGCCTTGGTGGAAGAGGTGGAGCGACGTCTAAACAGCATTGATGTCGACGTGATTTTGGATGCTGGCACAATCGAGCAGTACGTAGAGGATAATCACTGGAGTCCATTTCCGCAACTTGAAAACTCAGAGCGTCCCGACAAGTGTGTGAGTAATCTTTGCGAAGGCCGGGTCGTGTTACTGATTGACGGGACGCCCTTCGCCTTGATTGCACCCGCAGTCTTTACACAGTTCTATCAAACTGTGGACGATTATTCAGAGCGCCCCCTTATGGGCAGCTTAATTCGGATGGTGCGGGTGGTCGCCCTTCTGTTTTCACTGGTTTTTCCAGGTATCTACGTGGCGGTTATCTCCTTCAATCCAGAGTTAATCCCAACGCAGTTTGCCGTGGCAATCGCCGGGGCACGAGCTGGAGTTCCTTTTCCAGCAGTAGTAGAAGTACTCATTATGGAAATCTCTATGGAAGTGCTTCGGGAAGCAACGCTTCGATTACCGCAGCAAGTTGGCGGCGCCTTGTCCATTGTGGGGGTGTTGGTCATCGGACAAGCTGCTGTGGCAGCCGGTTTTGTCAGTCCCATTACCGTTGTTATCATAGCTCTTACAACTATTGGGAGTTTTGCGACTCCAGCTTACAATGCTGCTGTCGCAATGCGCATTCTCCGTTTCTTAATAACGATACTTGGCGGTATTTTTGGCTTATACGGAGTTGTTATCGGAATGATTGTCATTACAAATCACATGCTGTCCCTTCGGTCATTTGGGGTTCCTTATATGAGCCCCATCGTTCCCGTTGAGTGGCAGGGCTGGAAAGATGCTTTGATGCGTGCGCCAATTTGGTGGATGCCTGTTCGACCCCAGCAGGTTCATCCTCAAAATAATCGAAGGTTGGGAAAGGGCACTCTGGAGAAAGTGTTTCAGAGACCTCATCACCCCCTCGATCCCGTTGATCCAAAAGGGGACAGACAAAAATCATGAAGACCGCAGACTCGTTTCATTCGATAACTGTCCTCGAAGTTACAGCCATTGTTACCAGCAGTATTGTGGGAGTCGGAGTCCTTGCCGTTCCACGATTTGCGGCAATGGCAGCAGATACAGGAGCTCCTCTGGTAACCGTTGCAGGCACAGTTGTCGCAATGATAAGTGTTGCAATCATTAGTATTTTGGGAAGTCGTTTTCCGGAAGACAGTTTTGTCTCGTACAACGAACAATTGTTGGGGAAATGGCTTGGGAGACTCGGACCATTGGTCCTTGCTTTGTTTTTCTTGGTGATTACCGCTCTAACAGCCAGGGAATTCGGAAAAGTAGCGATTACTTCTGTACTTCCAAAAACACCAATCGAAGTGACCACTTTAATCATGCTCTTTTTAGCGATGACGGCTTCCAGGAACAACTTAAGTACATTTGCGTATATTCAGACCTTCTATATCCCATTTTTGCTGGCACCAGGATTTGTCATAGTCATCCTGTCGTTGAAAAATGCAAACTGGGTAAATGTACAGCCGTTTGTTGGAGGTTCCTTCACGACATTTGCCAACGGTGCACTGGTGGTAGCAGCTCTCTTTCAAGCAAGTTTTGTACTCACCATTGTCATTCCGGCCATGCGTCATCCACAGAAAGCGCTGCGCGCAAGTATCGTTGGTACCGCAGTTGCCGGAATTTTGTATGTCGCAATTGTGGTTGCATGTGTGGGGGTGTTTAGTTATGAAGGGGCTAAAGTGCTATATTGGCCAACTCTGGAATTGGCAAAAACAACGCAGATACCCGGTCAAATCCTCGAACGGTTGGATGCTGTCTTTATTTCTGTTTGGGTAGTGGCAGTCTTCACGACGCTGTATTCAAGTTACTTTTTTACAGTATGGGTACTGAAGGAGATATTCCATCTGCAGGACCACAAGTTTTGGACAATTACGCTTTTGCCAGTCGTGTTTTTATTAGCCATGTTCCCTCCTGACATTTTTCACCTATATCCAATCATTCAATTTGTTGGTAAGTGGGGACTGGTGCTAACCATCGGCTACCCATTTATGCTTTTTATGGTAGCTGTACTTCGTGGAAAAAGGGGGGAGATTCGTGTTTCTCAGCCGTCTCGTCCGAAGAAGTAATAGATGGGTTGCAGTTCTCGCGGTTCTGTTGACGACACCTTTTGTCTCTGGCTGCTGGGACCGGGTTGAACTCGAACAGCGTGCCATCATATTAGGACTAGCCGTTGACGAGGCACAATCTGCAGATTCAAACAATGAAACCAGCATGGCTCACGATAGTAAGGCAACCTTGAGTGATCCAAAATTATACAATCAATTACAAGAGAAACAAAAAATCAGTGTGACGGCACAAGTTGCTGTTCCGGGCAGAATTCCATTGGGACCGGGGGGCGGTGACGGCGGGGGTGGAGGTGGCAGCAATCCGGCGACTTCTGTCTGGGTTGTGAAGGCCACTGGTACCTCACTTGGAGACGCCATGCAGGAACTGCAGCAGCATCTGGGAGAGCGGATTTTTTTGGGACACTTGCGCATCATTACAATTTCCGAGGAAGTTGCGAAAGACATTGGGACAAAACCATATCTGGATTATTTGCGTAGAAATCCGCAAATTCGCCGCACAGCGTGGCTGACTGTCAGTAAAGGCAAAGCAGCCACACTGATGAAGACGGCGCCGCCTTTAGAGCGAGTTCCGACTTTGTACTTGCTGTCGACGATGCAAAGTGCCATACGCCTTGGAAAACTGCCTCATGACTTTCTCGGTAGTTTTGAAAGCAAAGAGACAATGTGGGGTCGCGAGCCAATTCTGCCTTACTTAGAAGTGACAGGGAAGCAAGTCAAAGTTGCAGGAATTGCCGCTTTTTGCGACGGCAAAATGAAATACACGCTGAATCCATCTGAGGTTACATCCTATGAACAGCTTGATGGGTCTCGTTCCACCCACACGACCATTATGGTTCCCATGGGTTCAAAAGGAGATTATGTTGTCTGGACCTCTTTCGCGAGAGCCCATCGCATTAAAGTGAAAATGGTTAAGGGGAAACCGGTTGTCACAGTCTATGTCCATGTAGACGGGAATGTGGAAGAAAAATCTCGCAACAGAGTTGACCTGCAAAATCATGTTTTTAGAACGAGACTAGAAAATGAAATGGCAAACTGGTCTGAAATCCATATGAAAAAAATTATTGATAAAACGAAAGTTTATCATACCGACATTTTTGGATTTGGGGAGTACGTCAGAGCCTATGAGCCAGGATACTGGAGACAACACGTTCACCACAAAACGGATTGGAGAAAACTGTACGCAGACTTGAATATCAATGTGGTCGCTACATTTCAAACCCATCGCAGCGGCATGAAAGTCTAATGAAAGGCGGACGCCATGAGTTTTATAACCTTTGATTTCACCCAACTTTATCCTGTCTTGGCTGCATTTTTGTTCCTTTTCACTGGTTTGTATCTTTCTCTCGTTGAAGTTCAGTTGTACAGGCACCTGAGATTAGCAAGAGAGCGGATATGGGCACGGCGGCTTGGGTGGGGCAATATCGCTATTGGACTCGGATTGTTCGTTCTGAATTGGATGTACCACCAAATGTTGTGGCTATAAACTTCAGTTCATTATCTATAGTTTGTTCAAATATCTGTCATTGTGTACTTTGCCACAATAAGGTAACCTATTTATGAGTGGAATCAAAGTGGTAGATTTATTTCAGAGTATTCAATCTGATCTGCTTTTGAGTAATTAGTTTAGACTATTTATTATATTTTTTACATTAGAAAATGATGCCATCGAATCAAGGCAAACCGTCGGAAACGTCGGCAACGCAAAGCTACAAGGGGCTACCGCGATTTGTATCGCCAAGCCAGCCAGCTGCTCGTCTGCGAAACCATCCGACACTGGATGGTTTTTTTGTAAATAGGGGTGTGGGCAACTAAACCGGGGTTCCAGGAAAGGTGACTTACATGCTAAAAGGACGATTTGGGAGAAAGAGTAAAGAAGAGAAAGCGGGATTGAAGACAACAACTTCTTTTCATGACGAGGCGAATGTTGCAAGTCAAGGCGTTATTGATGCAGCGAGACAACGGCGAACTCATCTTACTGTTGACGGAACTGTCGACGGAACTGTCTCGATTTTGGACGGCGAGGTCTTTGTCGCGGCACCCCACGAAAACGGAGTGAAAGCTTCTTTGTTCATACCTGAAGACCCTCGGATTTCTGTCACGATTGATGGAACTACAATGGAGTCCGGATTATATGAGTTGTCTGGCAGTGAACAAGTCACACTCACGCCAATTCAGATTGACCCTCACTGTGAAATACGTCTTATTCCTGCATCTGGAAATATGGAGTTAATTATGTCAATTGATTTACAACCGGGCATCTTATACCAGCCGGAAGACTCTCCTCCTGAAAATAAACTATCGTTGGAGTGGAATGAAGTTGAAATTTCGGCTGCTCCACCCACCGAGGCTGACTTGTTGAACATCCTGGAGCAAAGTGAGTACAAAGGTGAAGTTGACAGAAGCGCACTTTCAGAACTTGCTTTAGCCACAGACAGCGTAGAACGCGTTGTGCTGCGGGGACTGGAAGCCTATCCTAGCAAACCTGAAGAGTTCAGGGAGATTCCACTCCCAGACCCGGATTATGTAGATCCGCTTCACCGTCGGATGAAACTGCAGGCGGTACAATCAGGGACTGCAGTTGGCGTTGTTGATGCTCCTGTTCCTCCTCACACTGGTACGGACATTTTTGGACGCGAAGTTTCACCTAAACCCAGGCCAAGACAGAAACCTCCTGAACTCGGACCCGGCGTTATTCGCAATGACAATACGATTTTAGCGGCTCGTGCAGGCCGGCTTGTGTTTACCGCCCGAATCATTGACGTTGTTCCGACAGTGGAGATGAATCGGTTAACAGCAAAGGATGGACAGATTGTATTTGACGGAGATGTGAAAGTTTACGGCGACGTAGAGGATGGGAGCCTGATCAAGGCTACAGGCATGATTCAAGTGCAAGGCGGTGTCTATGGTTCTGTATTAGTCGGTGAAAACGGCATTTTGATTGGTGGACACTGTGTCAAGACAAAAGTCTATGCCGGTTGGGCAAAGGATATGGCATCCCAGACACTGACCGTCGTTAAGGAAACCGTGGAACGACTGGAACGATATTTGAAAGATGTCAGCCGGGTTCTGGACGATGCGCGCGAAAAGCTTGGAAACGAAGCATCAACCCAATTACAAGTTTTGCCGTCTGCTGTACTGGATAAGTACCACGTTGCTTTACCGAGGCATCTGTCGACGCTCGTGGAGCAGTATGCAAAGACAAGCCAGCACAGTCTTGGAAAGCATTTGGAACCTTGCATTCGTTTAATCCAGACCGATTGGATTGGACCTCGACTAAAGGAGCTTACGCTGGAAAAGGGAATTCAACTTCTGAACCAACTTCAAGCCTATGAAGAGTACCTTGAAGAACACTTGCACGCAGATGCTGCCAGCGTGGAAATCAATGCACTTACTTCTAGCACTGTGGATGCTACAGGACCGGTGTCCATTGTGGGACGGGGAACATACGCAAGCCATATCGACAGCGGGAAGAGCATTCATGTTGCAGGATTTGCGCGAGGCGGCGGGCTGAAGGCCGTTGATGCAATATCCGTGAGAGAACTAGGCTCTCCTTCAGGTACAGAGACGAGGGCTTCTGTCACTTCTCGAAGCGGAATAATTCAAGTGGAAACGAGACACCCCAACACTTTGTTAGAAGTCGGCGGAAATGTCAACCGAAACCTGACACAAGAATCCCACATCACATTTACGGATAAAAGACAAGACTAACCTTCCATCAAAGACGCCAACTGGTTGCGTATATCCATTTGCAGAGAGAGGCACCGTAATAAGACAACCCAAAGGGCAGGTGCAAACGATGAGACGATTGGTCCTCTCTCTATTTGGCGGAATACTGTTTGTGAGTTCGCTGCTTGCCGTACTCATTCATCCGATTTCCTTTGCGGCGAATCAGGAATCTACGCAACCAGACAAGAAATCTATACAACCAGATAAGGCACCTACAGACAGTGAAGGACGAGCACAGGCACAAGTACGCGGGAAAATTGCCTTCGTACGTCAGGGGCAGCTTTGGCTGCGGGATGAAAACGGCGAACGTAGAGTTCTGCAATTAGGCATTTTGAGCTCCCCAAAGTGGTCCCCAGACGGTCATTTTGTTGCTGTCACGGGAAAGTCCAAAGGGCCCCACGGAAAGCAGGATTTTGTGTACCTGCAGGTAGTGAACGCGGCAACCGGACACACGCAAATGGTGACGCGTTATTTATTTCCTGACACAATCACATTTAAATGGGGACCGAAGGGTCACCAGTTGGCTTTCGCACACAAGGGTGTGTTGAGTTCTGTCAATGTTGCACCCCGGTCGAGTGTGCATAGAGTTGCCGCGGGGATACAGAGTTTTGCCTGGGCACCGAACGGACTTGGATTCATCATCTCAGCACCAGCCCATGTGCTTCCTGACGGTTGGACGCGAGCCAAAGTTTATCAAGTTTCTGTCGGTGAAAAACCTTCGAAAAGTGCAGCAAATCATGATCCGACGTTGCTCTTCACACTGCCGAAAACGGTGCCTGGAACCGACCGTTCCATGTTAATTACGGGACTGACATCCATGAAATGGTCTTACGATGGCAAATGGGTTGCTTTCATTGCCCATCCAACTGCGGCATGGTCGAAGGACGAGAACAGACTTTGTGTTTTGTCAAAGGACGGCAAGAAATTTATTGTAGTGGGCACAATGCTGCAAAAATCTGAATGGTTTCGCTGGTCCCCTGGTGCGGATACATTGGCGTATATAAGAGGCAATCACCATGATATTTCACATGGGAAAAAGCTGAATATTGCCGCCGCGCCATTGTTCAAGTCACGGAATCTGGCTCCGATTGGAGCCGTAGACAACGGCTTGACTTGGATTGACCCCAAGCACATTATTGTGTCTCGCCGCCAGGAATCACTTCCTTCCAAGTCACCGGTACAGCTGGAATCCTCCATGTTTCCGTCACTGTATAACATTGATGTGGAGAGACCGACAGTTCAAAACCGAATTACGGCTCCTTCTCAGGGTGTTGGGGATTACAGTCCAGTTGCACAGGGGTGGCAAAAGGTTGTATGGGTCCGCTCTCCAAATGAGTCGAGTAAAGGTGAGATCTTCGTCGGAAAAGCGGACGGTACGGCTGCCCAATTGTGGCTGGAGGATGTCAATGCCGGAATGTGGGCTGTAGCACCGAAGGAAAAGAAACGCACCCGAAGGACGCCTGATATTCTGCCGAAAATAAGTACATCATTGGACAAATAAATCCGGAGATAAGTCAGTCACCGGATAAGTCAGTTACTGGATAAATTAAGTCGCTGCAGAAGTCAGTCACTGGATAAGTCAATCCGCAAACACGACAAAACCAAGGACGGTTCTGTTTTAAACTCGTCCTTGGTTTTATGGAGTCCATACCTGCGCCGTTGTGAACAGGTTTGCATCAACAAGTTGTAATGCCTAACATTTTTAGTTCTCGGCTATTTGATTTTTCGCCTCTGCCAAATCTGTTTGCACCTGACTCAATTGCTCTTTTGCCTGTTCAACAGCGCTAAAGTTCTCATCTGACTCTGCTGCCGTCATTGCATGCCAGGCACGTGACACTGCATTTTCTGCTTGCTGTACGGAGGTTGAAGACGCGTGAGATTGGGCCTCATTGACTGCGCGTTGAGCCTTGTTCACAGCATCCTGGGCATCTGAGAGCGGTGACTGTTTTTGCATACTGGACTTCTGATTGGGATTGGCCATATGAATCCTCCTCTGAGAACACGTCTGCCAAACCTGCGGCCGACGGGAAGCTGTAATTAATGAGATTTTCCTCAGTTGTAATATGGACGTGAGTACGTATTTTATGCCTGAAGTCAATTCCTGCGTATCGGAGCGTCAGCCTTGTGTTCATGTATCAGTGTAGAGTCTCTGCTAAAATGAAATGAGTGGTGAAGGAAAACTTATCCCTTGGTATACCGAGTGCCAAGTGAGAAGTGAGGCGATGCCAAATGTGCGGACGTTATACACTGGCTTATGAAGACTTTGATTTTATGTTGGAATACTACGGTATTCATCACGCGGATTTTAGTTATCCGCCGCGATATAATGTAGCGCCAGGACAACACGTTCCGGCAGTGATTCACGATGGAAAAGAGAGAAGAATCGGTCTCTTGAAGTGGGGACTTGTTCCCTCGTGGGCCGAGGATGCTAAAAGCGGATTCAAGATGATTAATGCGAGAGCAGAGACCATTACAACGCGCAAAACCTTTCACAAATTGATTCAACGAAAGCGTTGTCTGATTCCGGCGGACGGCTTTTATGAATGGAAAAAGTCAGACGACGGGACACAGCCTATGAGAATCGTTCTCAACTCAAGAAAGTTCTTTTCCTTTGCAGGCTTGTATGATACCTGGGTCTCCAGCACGGGAGAGAAGTTAAGTACATGTACCATTATTACCACCCGACCGAATGAATTAATGCAGCAGATTCACACGCGTATGCCTGTAATCCTCGACAAATCGAAGGAAGAAGAATGGGTTGACAGGAACTTCACAGATGCAAACCACATGGCTTCGCTTTTAACCAGCTATCCGTCTGAGGATATGAGAGCCTACCCTGTTTCTAAAATCGTGGGGAACGTAAATAACGACGTCCCGGCGTGTGTGGAAATGATTTCTTGACGATAGAATCTGTCTCAATGCCAACAGCTTGAATAAACCGGGGGGCAGAGAAGATGAGGTTGCAAGCACACGGGTTTAGTCAAACGTCGCCTGGAAATCTGCTTCACTACTGGGACGGTCTGAGTTATCGATTTTTGAACGGGATCGGCAATTGGAAAATCTGGTATGGGATTGTATTTTCGGTGGTTGGAATCGTGGCGAATATTGCACCCGTATTCGATGGCGCTTTGAACAATCCCTCCGCCAGCATCGTTCAAATGCTAACGCCTGCGGGCCTAGTGTTTGTTTTCAGCAGTTTGCTGTATATCCTCATGTCTCTCGCTTCCATTCCTATTTTGGGGTGGACATACTACAGAGCGCTGCGTACTGGCATGAAGCGGTTGACGCCTTCTCCTGCAGCCAAATCGCAAGTATCGGCTTCTACTCTCCTTGTGTATCGCTTTGCTGTTGTACTGTTCTTGTATGTGCTGCTTCCTCTGGCGGCACTCTCATTATTTGTCCTGCTTGGTTTTATTAGTTACCTGTTCAGCCCTCATTTTGCCTCCGATCAGCATGTACCAAGCGCTGTCCACCACATCCTTCGCGGAGTCGGGTTGTCGCTCCTGGCCAGCCTGGAGGAGATTTGGCGATGGGCAATGATTGCCTCTGCCTTGTATCTTGGGAAGGCATTGTTTCGGCGCCGGTGGCTGAGGAGTTCAAGATACCGCTTTTGGCTGTTTGCAGCCGCCGTTGCTGTAAGCTCATTTTTCTTCGGAATGGCGCATGTTGCCGAATTCAATCTCAATTACAGAATGATGGCACTGATCGTCCTCGGGGCATCAGGTGCGTTGCTGGCCGGTGTAGCGATTGTAACCAGGCGCTTATGGCTGGCTATGTTAGTTCATGCCATCTATGATTTTCTCGCCATGACAAATCTATTTGGGGTGGTTGCTCCCTATCTTCTCATTGCAGCCATTGCCGGAAGCATCACTGTTTTTCCGCTGTTCTATATACTCTACGGCCGTGTGCAAACTGGAGTCTGACCTCTACTGTGTACAACCGGTTTAGGAAAACAGGTTTAGGAAAGCCGGTTTAGGAGGCATTTACAAGCAGGACAATCGTGTAAAATCGATTTCCAACTTGAGATTTGAGGCACAAGCTGACTTTCCGAAGGCTTCTATCGTTGACTTTGCATGACTGTTTCAGGACAATATGTGTAGATTTTGTGAAAGGTGTGACCCATATGAGCCGATTGGACGATATTTTGACTTTTAACGAACAGTTTGTTGAAAACAAAGAGTACGAGCAATACCGCACGTCAAAGTTTCCCGATAAAAAGTTGGTTGTGCTGTCGTGCATGGATACGAGACTTGTGGAGTTGTTGCCACATGCCATGAACCTAAAAAATGGGGACGCTAAGATCGTCAAGAATGCAGGGGCCGTGGTTACACATCCTTTTGGCAGTATCATGCGCAGTATCCTTGTAGCCGTCTACGACCTTGGTGCCGAAGAGGTTTGCGTAGTCGGTCACCATGGCTGCGGCATGGCCAGCATTAACCCCGATGCAACGCTGAAGAAAATGACGGAGCGGGGCGTCTCGCAGGAGGTTATTCAAACCCTTGAATACTCTGGGGTGGATTTACATACTTGGCTGCAGAGAATCGAGTCCATTCCGGACAGCGTAAAGCAAAGTGTTGATTTAATCAAAAATCATCCACTGCTCCCTGCAGGTGTCAAAGTCCATGGGCTCGTCATCCATCCCGAAACCGGGAAACTTGACGTGGTTGTAAAGGATGAAGGCCAGTAACATTAAGGTGGACACGTCAACGCCCGCCTTCGGAATGGGGATGGCGTCTGGTCCCATTTCGCAGGTTCTCAGTCCAAGCGAGCTTGGACGGGATGGGGTGCGTTGATAAGGCTTTTGTTTAATGATCCCGTTGATCACTATCACGATACCCGTCAAATGAATAGTGATCGATTCCATCACTATTGCCACGAGGGCGTCAAAATAAGGATCCCATTGCTCCTTAGGACCGACCTTCCAGCATGACGCTGCCCACATTAGTGTCCATTGATGACACTAATGTCTTGGGAAAGTGGCATTAGTGATCATCGGGATCACAATTGCACAGCCGCTTCGGCGAATAGTGATCGTTCCAGTCACTAACTGCCTCTCAGCCTCTCAGCCGTGCCCGATCGCGTTAGATACTTGCCGCCGTGCCTCTCAGCCTCTCAGCCGCGCCACTATTCAACGTCCAAACTGTTTGATTCAATGGCTTGCTGCAATGTTCCAACAATCTCAACCTTGTCCGTCAGCACAATGCCTTGTTCGATGATGGTGTTGACAATGGTTGGCCTTAGGCCAGTCAGCACAGTCTTACAGCCAAGGAGCCTAATCCCCTCAATAATCCGGAACATGTGTCCTGCAATCGCAGTATCCATGAAAGCAACACCGGATAAATCTATGACTAACCGCAGCAACCCGAACTCTGCGATTTTTTCCAAGACGGTCTGTTGAATCCGTTTGGCTCGACTGGTATCAATCATGCCGATGATTGGAAGAATGGCGACGGATGGGGAAAGTGGAATTACGGGAACGGATAAATCATCAATTAATTCCATTTGTGCTCGGATTTGTTCATTCTTCAATTCCGTAAAACTGGCGGAAAAGTGTTTCAGGAAGCTATCCATGTTGTGGTTCACAGTTTGAATAGAATCGAACATTCTCTTCATTTTAAAATCAGAGGAATGAGTCCAATAATGCTGAAGCAACTCCAAATATGCTGTTCGCAGGAATTGAAACCATTCCAGCTTCACAATGAGTGTCAAGTCATGTTCCGCCCATATTTTTCCACGTCTTTTCGCTTCAAGAACTAAACCGTGTTCATTGTCCTCATTGAGCAAGCGAATGACGGAATGGGCGCCTTCGAGGATGTATGCCTCACTGATTCGCCCTCGTCCGTAGATGTCTCCAAACAGGTTCCGTGCGTTTCTTCGCAATGTCTCATTTAGCGCTTCCATGTTTCCACTATAAAATTCGTCGAAGCTTTCTTCTTTCTGGTACGACAAATCCATTAATTTAGCACCCCTTACTGTATGGCGTTTGATAGGTAAATCAATGAGGAATGCGGTTCCCTTGCCAACCTTGCTTGTTACGTCTATGGTGCCGCCGCTTTGGTAGATTGCTGAAAAAACCTGTGTCAATCCCATGCCTGTGCCGTCGCTTTTTGTCGTGAAAAACGGGGTCCCAAGCAGCGCCAACTTCTCTTCAGGAATTCCACTGCCGGTATCACGGACAATAATTCGGCATCTTCCGTTACTGACTTCCTGTTCAATTACAAGTTTGCCGCTTCCGTTTAGAGCTTCAAAAGCATTTTTGATTAAATTGAAAAATGCTCTTTTAATTTGGTTCCGCTGCCCGGTAATAACGGCTGACGGATCCCTAAAAAATTTTTCGACCTCTACTTGGTAAGATTGATCCTGAAACAGGAAGAGAAGTGATTCCAGCTCCGCACATATATTGATATCCACAAACACTTCTTCATCCATAACAGGCTTTGAGACGTTCAACAGGTTTTCCAGTGTAGCCAGAGCCCGCTCTAATTCAGACTGTGCCAAATTAATGTATGTATTTTCTGATTCTTCTTGAAGAAGTTGTAAAAATCCTTTTACAACGGTCAGCGGATTCTTTACTTCATGTGCTATCCCGGCAGAAATTTGTCCTATGGACGCCAGTCGGCTCATTGTTTGGTCATCTGTTGATTGTTGCTTGGGTTGAGGTGTTTCGCTTGCTGACACAGACCTTTGTACCCCTTTCTGAACTCTCAATGGCGAACTCGTCCATCAGTCGTTTGGTACCGGAGAGACCGAGGCCCAGTCCTTTGGCATCTGCACGCGGTGCGACAGTATCCAAAATTTCCGAAAGATTCTGTATACCAGGACCGTTGTCTTCCACCGTGATACGGATGGAGTTACTGACTACCTGCCAGGAGATAAGGCCAAATCTACTACCGTGATCGAGAATGTTTCTTGTCAATTCGGCTACACTGACAAGCACCTTTTGCTGGTCGGCTTCCGGAAATGCCGCTGACTTTAAGGTGTGCTTAACCAAGGATACCGCAATAAAAATGTCTTTCTCAGCGTAAATGTGCCAACTTTGCACTCCCATTCCTTATACGACTCCCAGCACGTCAGTATTTTACACCATCATTTTAAACTATTGAGTTTAGTTGTAAAGATTGGAAGACGCCGCAACTTCCTGTATATGACAAAATGACCACCTCATTGTTCGAAACAAACAGAGAAAGTGGTCAGTGGAGCATTATCATCTTAACTTGTCTCTCAAAACTGGGGGCCCTATCATGACTGGTATCCTCAATTTCCAAGTTTGGTCGGAATGACAGGACTTGAACCTGCGACCTCACGGTCCCGAACCGTGCGCTCTACCACCTGAGCTACATTCCGGCGCTGTGGCTTCCTGACTAGACGAAGGTCGTTCAGTTACCTTACTAACAAAGGATGCAATCATGTGTGTCATGCAGACAACAACAGGTACTATACCACGGTCTGAAAAGCGGAGTCAACTCCAAGATATCTGGGATAACATTGGTTCTGCATGGAGAGCCGTTCACTTGCTATAATGGACTGTGACAGTTAAGGGACGAGACACAATACTTGATGACTTTGAACTGAGAGGTGGCGGCGTGTTGTTTGCGGCAACTCCTAGTGTAGAGGAAATTTTAAATGGCTTGAATAAGCCACAAAGGGAAGCTGTTGAGACCACAGAAGGGCCTCTCCTGGTTGTCGCAGGAGCAGGCAGCGGCAAGACCAGCGTCTTAACCAGGAGAATTGCTTATTTAATCGCTGAACGAAGAGTGGCACCATGGAGCATCCTGGCCATCACCTTTACAAATAAAGCGGCGCGGGAAATGCGCAATCGCCTGGAACAACTGATTGGCGCTTTTGCCTCGGACGTGTGGGCAGCGACGTTTCACTCCACCTGCGTGCGAATTTTGAGACGAGATATCGATAAGCTGGGATGGGATAGAAACTTTACCGTGTTGGACGATTCCGATGTGATGTCTGTTATCAAACGCATACTTACAAATCAAAACGTAAATACAAAACAGTTTGATCCCAGAGCGGTAAGAGGGGCCATCAGCAGCCATAAAAATGTACTCCGGACGGCCGACAGAGCCAAGGATGGGGCTCAAACACCGTTTGAGGAAGTTGCAGCAGACGCCTATCTGGAGTATCAAAGACAGTTGCGCATGAACAACTCTCTTGATTTTGACGACCTAATAATGAAGACGGTGCAACTGTTCGAACAGGCCCCGGACGTGTTGGAGTTTTATCACAACAAGTTCCGCTATATCCACGTAGATGAATATCAAGATACGAACCATGCGCAGTATCGATTGGTTCATCTGCTTGCGAAGAAGCATAAGAATTTGTGTGTGGTGGGGGATTCAGATCAGTCGATTTATGGATGGCGCGGCGCAGACATACGCAATATCCTTCAGTTTGAACGGGATTACAAAGAGGCAAAAGTCATACGACTGGAGCAGAATTACCGTTCTACCAAGGTGATATTGAATATTGCCAACGAAGTTATTAAAAACAACAGCGAACGAAAGGCAAAAACACTGTGGACGGAAAATGCAGAAGGCGGGAAAGCCGTCTTGTTTACAGCGGATGATGAGCGCTCTGAAGCCCACTACGTAGTGGACACGATTGAAGGACTTCGCAAGGACAACCGAGGATACAGCGATTTTGCAATCCTCTATCGAACCAATGCACAGTCTCGCGTCATTGAAGAAATTCTGATGCAACGGGGTGTCCCGTACCGAATATATGGAGGTCTAAAGTTCTACGATAGAAAGGAAATTAAAGATATTCTCGCTTATCTGAGGCTCGTCGCAAATCCCTCCGACGAAATCAGTCTGCGCAGAGTCATTAACGTACCAAAGCGCGGCATTGGTGCTACAACACTGCAAAAGCTGCAGGACCTGGCAGATGCTCGTCAGTTTTCCTTGTTTGATGCTCTGCAGTTTGCCGAGCAGGCTAACATTAGAGGGAAAATTCTTAAGGCCGTCACGGAGTTCACTGAGCAAATTGTTCAGTTAAACAAGCAGGTCACGTACCTGAATGTTACTGAATTGACCCAAGAGATTTTAAAGCGGACAGGCTATAGACAGCAGCTTCATCTCGAAAACACACTGGAGTCTCAGAGCAGGATTGAAAACCTGGATGAGTTTCTGACAGTGACCATGGAATTCGACAAGACGTGGGATGCAGAGATTGAAGCATCCGAAGCACAGAGACCAGCCTCCGATAATTCACAACCTGCGGATGATACACAATCTGCATTGGCAGTTACAGAGGGAAATGCGGAGGAAGCCGCTCCGGCTGAACTAGTATTTACAGCGGATGTAGGCCCAGTGATTACGGGTCCAGAACAGCGTTTAACGGATTTTTTGGCAGAAGTGGCGCTAGTGGCCGATACTGACCTGAACGGAGGTAAACCAGACGGCGCTGAAGCCGATTCCAATCAAGTCGTGCTCATGACCCTACACAGTGCCAAGGGGTTGGAATTTCCACATGTGTTCCTGGTCGGTATGGAGGAAGGGATGTTTCCTCACAGCCGATCACTTTTCGACGACGGTGAAATGCAGGAGGAACGTCGGCTCTGCTATGTGGGGGTAACAAGGGCGCAGAATCAGCTGTACCTGACCTTTAGTCGCGTACGTACCATTTTCGGGGAGTTTCGCCGGCAGCGTCATTCCCGGTTTCTCGACGAAATACCTGCTCAATTATTGGAGCCTGTCGGAGGAAATCTCAGCAGCTTCGGCAGCGACGGGGGCGGTGCAGGATTCCAGAGCGACACGGAACGGAGTGAATTTGGAATACGAGATGGATTCAGAGGTGGAAATCATCAGGAATCAAGTCACTTTGGGAAAGAAGGCGCCCGGCTGCAACGAGAAAAAGCGGGACGTTCAAAGGGCTTTGACTCCACCCGAGCACAGCTACAAACACAAGGAACTGGGAACCCAACAAATGACGGTGGGCAGGCTAAGACTTTTGAGTATAAACCAGGTGATAAAGTAGAACACCGAAAATGGGGACAAGGCACTGTAATTCAAGTACGTGGAGAAGGCGAAGACCTCATGGCCAAAATTGCTTTTCCGGCTCCCGTCGGTATTAAAGAACTGGCCGTCAAGTTTGCACCGATTCAAAAAGCTGAAGACTAGGGTACAAGCCCGGCGGTAAAAATGCATAGATATCGAAGAAGTCGCAGATGGATGACGGATATATGCGCGTTGATTGTCAGTCTGTTATGAAGGGAAGAGTTGTACATGGAACTCGAGGCAGCCAAGGAACGCATCAAGACGTTGCGCAAGGAGATAGAGTATCACAACCATCAGTATTACGACTTGGATACCTCGTCTATTGCTGATAACGAATACGATGCTCTCATGCGGGAACTTGTTCATCTGGAAGGGGAGTTTCCGGACTTGTTGACGCCGGATTCACCGTCGCAGCGTATTGGCGGGGTACCAAGTGAGGGATTTGAAAAGGTGCGCCACGATACACCTATGTTATCCTTGGCAAATGCTTATAACCTCGAAGACCTGCGTGAGTTTGATAAACGTATTCGCGGTATTGTCGGCAACAGTGTGCATTATGTATGCGAATTGAAAATCGATGGTCTGGCAGTTTCGCTGAAATACCAAGATGGATTGCTCATCCGTGGAGCTACGCGGGGTGACGGCGAAGTAGGAGAGGACATTACCAGTAACATCCGTACCATCCGCAATGTTCCTTTGAAGTTGAACGAGGGAGTATCCATCGAAGCTCGCGGAGAAGCCTATATGCCTAGACAGTCGTTTGAACGGCTCAATCGAGTGAGGGAGGAACAAGGGCAGGACCTGTTTGCAAATCCGCGAAATGCGGCGGCTGGATCGCTTCGGCAGCTAGATCCGAAAATTGCTGCAGAACGCGGTTTGGCAGTGTTTGTTTACTCTTTAGCGGACATGGGTTGGTACTCTGTTGACTCTCACTCCGAAGCCCTTGATTGGATGAGTTCTCTTGGCTTGTCTGTCAACAAGGAGCGGGGCGAATTTGACAACATTGACGACGTGATGGCGTACATTGAGTCCTGGAGTGAGAAACGGCACGATTTGCCGTACGCTACAGACGGCATGGTCATTAAAGTTAATCAGTTAGCACAGCAGCAGGAACTCGGTTTTACGGTAAAAAGTCCGCGGTGGGCCATCGCCTACAAATATGCTGCTGAGCAGGCCGAGACCACCTTAAACGAGATTCGTCTCAGTATCGGACGGACAGGTGCTGTGACGCCAACAGCGTATTTTGATGCGGTTCAACTCGCAGGGACCACGGTCTCTCGTGCATCACTGCACAATGAGGATATCATTCACGAGCGGGACATCCGCGTTGGCGACAGAATTGTTGTCCAGAAAGCGGGGGATATCATTCCGGAAGTGGTTCGTTCATTACCCGAGTATCGCTCTGGAGAAGAAGAGCCGTTTCGCATGCCCGATGAATGCCCGACTTGTGGCGAACCGATTCAGAGACTGCCAGATGAAGCTGTTTGGCGGTGTGTTAATCCGCGTTGTCCGTCCTTAATCCAGGAAGGGCTGATTCACTTCGTCTCAAGGGATGCCATGAACATCGACGGACTTGGCGAACAGTGGATTCTACAACTGTTACATCACGATTTGGTCCGAGACGCAGCCGATCTATACCACTTGACGCACGAACAACTGCTTGGTCTGGAGCGTATGGGTGAAAAATCTGCTGGCAATCTGGTGGAGGCCATTGCAGCCAGTAAGAACAATTCCTTGGAAAAACTGTTGTTTGGCTTAGGCATTCGACTTGTCGGGGCAAAGGCCGCCAAAACCCTGGCCGCGTCCTTTCAGACACTAGATGCCTTGCAACAGGCCAGCCTCGAGGAACTCACCTCGATTCGTGATATCGGACCAAAAATGGCGGAGAGTATTGTCAAGTATTTTGCGAACTCAGGTGCACAGAAACTAGTGCAGAGGCTTCGCATTGCTGGACTGAACATGGAGTATCTTGGTGGCGCAGATGGAGCTGTTACCGCCGACGGAGCAGCTGTGGACAGCGAGGTGTTGCGGCGGTTTGTGGAGAGGAAGTTTGTGTTAACGGGATCGCTCGAATTTATAGATAGAAAAAAGGCCAGCGAATGGATTGAGCAGTTGGGCGGTACCACCACGGGCAGCGTCAGCAAAAACACGGACGTATTAGTTGCTGGGGAGAAGGCAGGATCGAAGCTGTCGAAGGCGAAGAAACTAATAGAGAACGGCGACAAACCCACTTTGGAAATTTGGAACGAACAGGAATTCATACAGAACCTGCAAGCTGCAGGGATTGATACAGGGCATTGATACAGGGCATTGATACAGGGCATTTGAGATTTGCGACCAAAACGAAAATCCCGGCCGAGAGGCCGGGGGAAGGTAACACCGTGTGCAGGTGTTATTGGTGATCACGCATGAATTCCGGAACAGAGTACTTTTCTTCTGTCCGCGCGTGAAACCAGGTAATCCGATTGGAGTAGCGTCCCAGTGCAAAGACAACGGGTACCCCAACCACAACGATGGCGCCAATTAATTCGTAGATATGGAGTGTCATAACCATTTCCCTCCATTCCTGTGGTTTGGTAATACGGGTTTTGTGTGCTGCGGCTTGGCAAAAGGAATAGGACATATCTTCTCTGCATCTATATCTATGAATGGACGGTCTCAGACATGCCAACTTGGCCACTGCAACTTGGCGATTGAAGTATGGCGATTGGAGAATTCGGAAGGCTGCGGCTGAAGCATGAAGTATGCCGATATGATTGGAGCATGGGGATTGGAGAATTCGGAAGGCGGGAGGCTCATAACGATTTGGGCGGCGTATCGTTTAATTCGACTTTCAGAGATTTTGTAACCTTGTGTACACCGCCGTCGTCCAATATAATGGAGCCGATTTCCGAACTGCGTACGTGATAAGATAGCGGTTGAATGGGTTTTGTGGCTTTAGCAGATACTAACAATAGCCGCAGAGTGAAGTGGAGGGTCTCTATGCACCCGGCGTGGTATTATATGATTAGTTTTAGTGTGGCCTTTTTAATCGTTTTTTTAATGGTTCCTTCAATACGAAAAATCGCATTGAGAATTGGATTTGTAGACAAGCCGAATCAGCGAAAAACCCACACCGAACCCGTTCCACTGTTGGGTGGTATTGGAATTTACATAAGTTTTGTTATCACCGCAGGCTTATTTGGTAAAGCTGGCAAGACTTTTTGGGGAATCGCATTAGGCGGCTTGTTAATTTTGGCTATCGGTGCCTTGGATGACTTTTACAAAACCAAAAGCCGAGATTTCAAACCTTGGCCCAGATTTTTGACGCAAATTCTGGCCGCACTGATACTCGTTGGTTGCAATATCACCATTAACGGTATCAACGATCCCTTTAGCGGCCACTACTATACCTTCCCCCTCTGGCTGTCCATTTTGACAACCGTGATTTGGACCGTGGGCATCACAAACATGATTAACTTTCTCGATGGCATAGACGGACTTGCTGCTGGGATTTCTGCAATTTCCGCTATGTCTTTGTTTTTCATCGCTCTGCTTAAAGAACAGTATCCAATGGCAGTTCTTTCACTAGTCCTGATGGGTTCCGCTCTCGGATTTCTCAGACACAACTTCTACCCAGCCCGCATTTTCATGGGGGATGCAGGTGCTACTTTTCTCGGTTTTGTCCTCGCTGCAATTGCCGTAGAAGGTGCGTTCAAGAGCGCAACACTGATATCGGTCATTGTGCCAGTGCTGGCTTTAGGAGTCCCTATCGCCGACACGGTCTGGGTTATCACAAAACGGTTCCGTGAGAATCGTCCCATTTACTTAGGGGACAGAGGCCATACATTCCATATCCTCATGAGGTTTGGATTAACCCAGATTCAGACTGTAGCCATCTTCTATGTTGTGGGACTTTTCTTTTCAATTGCGTCCATTGCCGTGTTGCTCGTGGCCAAGTAGTGGCTGCTATCCGAAGGTCGAGAATTGTAGCTGGCGAAGGTAGGCTGAAGGTAGGCTGAAGGTAGGCTGAAGGTAGGCTGAAGGTAGGCTGAAGGTAGGCTGAAGGTAGGCTGAAGGTAGGCTGAAGGTAGGCTGAAGGTAGGCTGAAGGTAGGCTGAAGGTAGGCTGAAGGTAGGCTGAAGGTAGGCTGAAGGTAGGCTGAAGGTAGGCTGAAGGTAGGCTGAAGGTAGGCTGAAGGTAGGCTGAAGGTAGGCTGAAGGTAGGCTGATAGGGATCGGAATGATCACTATTGCTCGAGATGCGCTGATATAGTGATCGCAAAGATCACTACCCGGAGACAGAGGAAGGTCATAGTGTCGGAAAAGATCACTATTGGCACAGCGTAGCGGCAGGGGAGTTGGAAATAGTGATCAATCGGATCACTAAGCGCGCCGACAAATTGGGATAGTGATCAGTGGGATCACTAATGTCCGAGGAGCGTGCAAATAGTGATCAATCGGATCACTAAATTCGGCGGCACCCACCGCCCCCACGGCCCCCACGGCACCCACCGCCACGTAAGCATGGAACCATGAAGTTCAGCGGAATGTGAAGGCCGCGATTCCTGTGAACCAGGATAGCTCAAGTGTTCCGTTCCCTTTCACTGTGCCAACTTGGTGCAGCCGTAGTCCAAGGAACACGGAGCAACCGTGGTCTTTTGATGAAAAACTCCATTTCACCCTCGTGTTTCCCTTATAATCGGATTTTCTGCCGGCTGTGCTTCAACACAAGAGGAGGATGTGGATAAACGGAAAACTTCCGTTTATCTTCTCGATAATCCCATTATATGGAACCGCATGACATTCACTGTCTGACATTCACTGTCTGGCACTCACTGTCTGGCCTCATTTGCGCTCGCCGGGAGAGCTTCGCTGCAATCAGTTGGCAGTCACCGTCACCCCGTGCCTGCGATTGTTGGTGTCGATATGCGAGGGTGGCGCAGGTTATGCTATAATCCCGGAAGAAATGCGACAAATTCTTAGAGGAGGGATCCCGTTGAAAATAACCGAAGAAACGGTCAAACACGTGGCCAAACTGGCACGCCTTGAGCTCAGTGACGAAGAAGCGCATGTTTTCACTCCTCAGTTGAGCAAAATTCTGGACTATGCAGAACAGCTGCAACAGCTAGACTTGGCGGATGTGGAGGCGACAAGCCATCCATTTGCTCAATACAATGTGTTGCGGAAGGACGAGCCGAGACCGAGTGCGCAGAGAGACATCATGCTGGCTTGCGCAGCGGACGAAGATGGAGAACATGTACGCGTACCAGCGGTGTTGGAGGGGTAGACATGAGTATACATAATGTGAAGGAAATCCTGGAGTCGCTGGATAGGCACGATTCTAAACCCTCGGAATGGGTCCGTGAATCACTGGATAACATTGAGCACAAGGACAAAAAAGTAAACGCCTTTTTGACTGTGGACCGAGAGCGGGCAGAGGCACAAGCTCGGCATTTGGATGAGACAGCACCGGATGCCTATATGTACGGAGTGCCTTATGCGCTGAAGGACAACATGATTACGAAGGATGTCCGGACCACGGCTGGCAGCAAGATTCTTGAACACTACATTCCGCCGTATTCTGGAACAGTCGCACAAAAACTGAAACAACAACACGGTGTTCTTGTCGGAAAGACCAATTTGGACGAATTTGCAATGGGTTCTTCCACGGAAAATTCCGCTTATAACCCAACGAGAAATCCGTATGACTTGAGTCGTGTACCAGGCGGATCGTCTGGGGGTTCCGCAGCTGCGGTGGCTGCTGGCATGGTACCGTTTGCTCTCGGTTCTGACACAGGGGGTTCCATTCGTCAGCCTGCTGCATTTTGCGGTGTTGTGGGTCTGAAACCCACCTATGGATTGGTGTCACGGTTTGGGTTAATTGCTTTCGCGTCGTCGTTGGACCAAATTGGTCCCCTTACTCAGAATGTAGAGGATTCAGCGTATGTGCTGGAGGCGATTGCGGGAACCGATGCCTACGATTCCACATCAGCAGACAGAGAGCCAGTCAACTATACGAAGAACCTGAACAAAGGTGTGAAAGGTCTGCGTATTGGGGTTGTCACAGATATGGACAGCAGCGGCCTGGACGATGAAGTGAATTCTGCGGTACAGCGCGCTATTCAACAACTGCAGGATGCAGGCGCTGAAATCGTAGAAATCAACTTACCGCATGCTGAGTATGCAGTCTCCACCTATTACTTGATTGCTCCGGCAGAGGCCTCTTCTAACCTAGCCCGTTACGACGGTGTCCGTTACGGCTATAGAGCCGCGGGGGAAACACTGCTGGAGATGTACGAGCAGACCCGCAGTGAGGGGTTTGGTCCTGAGGTCAAGCGACGTATCATGCTTGGCACATACGCGTTGTCTTCCGGCTACTACGATGCGTACTACAAACGTGCTCAGCAGATGAGAACGCTCATTCGTCAGGACTTTGACCATGCGTTTGAGAGCTGTGATGTGATTATCACGCCTACGACACCGACCACAGCGTTCAAGTTTGGTGAAAAAGTTGACGATCCGTTGCAAATGTACCTAAACGACATCTACACCATACCGGCCAACCTTGCGGGTATTCCGGGACTGAGTGTTCCCTGCGGCGTTTCCAAGGACGGTCTGCCCATTGGATTACAGCTATTGGGACAAGCATTTGATGAAGAAACACTGCTTCGAGTCGGCCATACGTACGAACAAGTTCGCGGCTTTTCCATGCCGCTGCCAAGGTTGGAGGGATAAAGGATGGCGTACGAAACCGTTATCGGCTTGGAAGTCCACGTCGAATTAAACACACAAACAAAGATTTTCTGCGGCTGCAAGACGTCTTTCGGAGACCCGCCCAATACAAATGTTTGCCCCATTTGCATGGGTCACCCTGGTACGCTGCCTGTACTCAACGAGCAGGCTGTGGAACTGGCGATTCGGGCAGCGACTGCATTGAACTGCAAGATCAACCAGGACTGCAAGTTTGACCGAAAGAACTACTTCTACCCAGACCTGCCGAAGGGCTATCAGATATCGCAGTATGATGAGCCTGTTGGGGAGCATGGGTTTATCGAGATCGACGTGAATGGTGAAACAAAGCGCATCGGTATCACTCGTGTTCATCTTGAGGAGGATGCGGGTAAGTCGATGCATGCAGAAGACGGCACACACACATTGGTGGACTACAACCGGACGGGTGTACCTCTGATTGAGATTGTGTCTGAACCGGATATTCGCTCACCAGAGGAAGCGCGCCTGTATCTGGAGACGCTCAAATCCATCATGCGTTACTGTGATATTTCCGACTGTAAGATGGAAGAAGGTTCCTTGCGCTGTGACGCCAATGTCTCTCTGCGCCCGGTTGGACAGGAGGAGTTCGGTGAGAAGACGGAACTCAAGAACATGAACTCGTTCCGCAATGTCCAGCGCGGCCTCGAATACGAAGTTGAGCGGCAGACAGAAGTGCTGACGGAAGGCGGCGAGGTATTTGCGGAAACCCGTCGTTTCGATGAAAGCAAGCAGCAGACGGTACTCATGCGGAGTAAGGAAGGAGCTCATGACTACCGGTATTTTCCCGAGCCCGATCTCGTTCGTGTCCACATCGACGACAACTGGATGAGCGCTGTCAAAGATTCGCTCCCCGAACTGCCGGCAGAAAAACGCCGCCGCTATGTGGAAGAGCTGAACTTGCCTGCTTATGATGCAGGTGTTCTGACATCTGAGCAGGAAATCGCGCAGTACTTTGAGCGGGTTGTGGGAGAAGGGACAGACGCCAAAGCCGCCAGCAACTGGGTCATGAGCGACTTGTTGGGGTATTTGAACTCCAATGATGTAGCCATTGAAGCGTCACCTGTTTCCGCGAAGCAGTTGTCAGAGTTGATTCAGACCGTTGATTCCGGAAAAATCTCATCCAAGCAGGCACGTGAGGTTTTTAAATTCATGTGCGAAACTGGAGACGATGCGGCAAAAATCATCAAGGACAAAGGGTATGAGCAAATCAGTGACGAAGGCGCCTTGATTCCAATTGTGGATGAAGTCATCGCGAATAATCCCAAGTCTGTTGAGGACTACAATAACGGGAAGAAGAAAGCCATTGGAGCGTTGGTTGGACAAATCATGAAGGCCACCAAAGGCAAGGCCAACCCGCAGATGGTCAATGAACTGATTTTGGAGCGGCTCGATAACCAGTAATCAGGAGAGTTGAAATGGACTGGTGATGTCGATATTAAAAGAGAACGCAGCACTGGCTCCACAAGTTTACTAAGTTGCTTGAAAAATAGAAGTTGAAATGACTGATGAAAGCGAAAGTAAGTAAGCCGAATAGAGGGGAACGTATGGCAAAACAACAGGTTGTGTCCGTTGGAGACATCCATGAAGTCGAAGCTATTCGGTTGAACGATGACGGTGAGGGCGTGGTTTCCATCCACGGCTTCACCGTTTTTGTTCCCGGATTGCTCCCTGAGGAACAGGGGCGCATCGAAATCAGTTCTACCGGGAAGTCATTTGCACGAGGACATTTGTTGCAGCGGATGTCTGTATCGAATCGTCGAGTTGTCGCACCTTGTCCTGTCTTTGACACCTGCGGCGGATGTCAACTTCAGCACGTGTCGTATCAGGACCAACTCCTTCATAAGCAGCAAACAGTGCAGGGTGCACTTCGCGGCGTAGGAAAATTTGAAACCGCACGCAGCGACGGAGGAGTTACGTTAGAGGCTAATTCAGGGGCTAATTCAGATGTTGGTTCAGATGTTGGTTCAGATGCTGAATCCAGCAACGCTGACTCAGGAGGTGCTGGTCTCTATACACCTGACCGTGATTGTCACCGTGATTGTAACATCACGGAAGCGGGGATGGACGCCGGTGTGTTTGAAAATGCCAGCGATGTGATTCAGGTGAGGCCTGTGCTCGGAATGGAGACGCCGTGGCGCTATCGCAATCACGTTCAGGTTCCGATTCAGTTTGACGGAAAGGGCAACTACAAAATGGGTTTTTACGCCCCAGAGAGTCACACCCTGGTCCCTGCGGATGTGTGTCTGCTGGAGCCTGCGGAGATGGAACAGACTGCAAGACGAGTTGCGGCGTACGCGGCTGAGAACATGGGCGACGCTGCCAGACACATCCATCACCTTATTCTGCGGTACTCGTTTTCAATGAACGAAGTGATGGTAGTGTTGTCTGTTGGAAAACCGATTTCACTGCAACATCATGCCGAGAACCTGCGGTTACTCCCGTATGTTGCTTCTGTCGCGGTTACTGTGCAACCGAATCTGGGCGGCGGTTCAGTATGGGGGCCAAAAGTTGAACTGTTGGCGGGTAAGTCTGTTTTGACGGAGCGGTTGAAGGGTGTTGAGTATCGGATTTCGCCGCGATCGTTTTTTCAAGTGAACCCAGTCCAAACACAGGTGCTATATCAACAGGTAGAGCAAGCCGTGAAAATAGAGGCGGGAACGCGGGTTCTTGACGCGTATTGCGGAACAGGAACCATCGCACTATGGTTGGCCAAGGCTGGTGCAGAGGTCACGGGGATAGAGAGCATTGAAGCAGCTGTTGATGACGCGCGTCTGAATGCGAAGCTAAACCACATTCACAACGTTCGCTTCGTCTGCGGTAAGGTGGAAAAAGAACTGCCGCGTTTAGTGAATCAGGGACACAACTTTGATATTGTGGTGGTCGATCCCCCGAGAAAGGGACTGGACAGACGGGTAGTGGACACTTTACTGAACGAGAAGCCTGAAAAGATTGTGTATGTCTCCTGCAACCCGTCTACATTGGCTCGGGACCTTCGGATTTTTCATGAGGGTGGCTACCGTATTGGCTCTGTCCAACCTGTGGATATGTTTCCGCAGACTTCACATGTGGAGTGTGTAACGGCGTTGACGTACCATCCATAACGCCGATATGGAATGACTATAGTACAGTTGGCGATGCTGTAGACAATTCAGACTATTTATTAAGAGATCCACTTTAGTTAATAGTAAAATGAAGGGAAAGAGCCTTTAATTCTCGAACTAGTAGTTTAGATAGTGGATAGAAGCGTGCAACGGTTTGAGGCATCGGTTTGAAAGAGAGAGAAACGACACAGGGCGAATAAGGCACGCGGTTCTCACAATAGTGGCTCTCAGTCATGTTGGAGAGGCGGGATGAACGGGTGAAGACGAGGCTTCTTTGCTACAAGTCGACAGGCGTGTTCCTTCGGGCGTTGTGGATTATTCTTTTAGTCGAAGCGGTGAACGAATTTGTTGTGGCCGCTCTGCTCCATCAACTTGGACTCACTTTTGGCAGCTTTGCAATTCATTTAGTTAAAACGGTAATTGTACTGATAGTGGGACTCCCCATCCTAATGGTCTACGTATTCTATGACCACAGACAGCTTTTGCATGAGCGAAGGGTCTCCGCTCAGGTGCAGGATGATTATTATCAGCTCTTTGATGCGAACCCTGACGGCGTTTGTTTGATGACTGTCAGCGGGCGCTTCATTCATGCAAACAAGGCTTTTCTCAATTTTGTCGGTCACGATATTCAAACCTTAAAGGAACTGCCCTCGCATCCTTTCTTAACCGCAAAAAATAAAGACAGAATCTTAAATAAATTTGAATTGGCAAAGAGCGGGGAGACAGTTCAGTTTCAAGCAGACTTGACCGACAAAGACGGACTGGAACATCCTCTTGAAGTGGTTTATGTGCCGAAATTCGACGCAGGAGAGGTCAGAAGTATCTACATCGTACTCCGGGACGTCAGTGAAGTTGTTTCCGCAGCAAATCAGCTTGAGGAGATGCGTAAATACCTGGATTCGCTGATAGACAACACAAGTGATGCCGTCATTATTTTCAAGAAAAATACGGAAATCATCCGTGTCAACCAGGCCTTTACAACAATGTTTGGGTGGACAGCCGAAGAAATCCTTGGGAAAAGTATGCCTGGGGAGATGTTTGGAGACAAGTGTGAGGAGGAACGACAACTCATTGGTCAGGTGTTTAAAGGACAAGTGGTAGCGGGTATAGAGGCAAGGAGGTACACGAAAAGCGGACGGGTCATTGATACCAATCTGACTGTTTCGCCCATTAAGAACGAAGCTGGAGATATTATCGCTGCAGCGGGTACATCGCGGGACGTATCTGCACAAAAGCGGATTGTTCGGGAACTTCAGCACACTACGCGCGTGTTAAACTCGCTGTTTCGTTATGCAGCAGATGCCATCACTATTACAGACGCGAGGGGTCGAATAACATCTGTGAACCCAGCCTGGATAAGGCTCTTTGACTGGAGGATGGAAGAAGTCAAAGGGAAGCAGCTGGCCACTGCTGTACAAGGCGACATGCTGGATGAAGTGTTGCGGGGTAACACGTGGATTTCTCAGGAACAGCTTGTCAGACGGCGGGATGGGAGGGGGTTTTATGTGAGTGTAACGGGATCGGCGATGTATGACGAGGAAACGGGTCGAATTACAGGTGCCATTCTTATATACCGTGACTTAACAGAGAAAAAGCACGTTGAAGCAAGCCTCCTGAGGTCGGAGAAACTGGCTGTCGTAGGCGAACTGGCGGCTGGAATTGCACACGAAATCAGGAATCCCCTGACAGCGATTAAGGGCTTCTTGCAGATGATGCGCGATTCCCGCGGACCCCAGCACTTGGACATCCTCCTTTCGGAAGTCGAACGCATTTCCGATATTACAAACGAGTTGCTGTTTTTGGCCAAGCCGCAGGCGGCTTCGGTACAACGGGAAAACGCCGCTTCCATTCTTGACGAAGTTGTCGCATTCATGCGAACACAGGCAAATCTGTTTAGCATTTCCATTGAACCCACTTACTTACCGGGCGACGAGGATTTGGAGTGTGTCCGCAATCAAGTGAAGCAAGTTCTGATAAACCTGATTAAAAACGCGATTGAAGCAATGCCGAAGGGCGGAACGGTATACGTTGGATTGTCGGCGTCGGACGACGAGATTAGATTTGTAATTGAAGATACGGGAAGCGGTATTCCACAAGAAAAAATTCAAAGCCTGGGTCAGCCGTTCTATACTACCAAGAAGCGCGGAACCGGCCTGGGGCTGACAGTGAGTTATCGCATTGTCGAAAACCATCACGGAACCATCGCGGTTTCAAGCTCTGTTGGAAACGGGACACGCTTTGAAGTAGTTCTTCCACGCACAGCGGTGCCAAGTGAAGCATTGAACTATAACAATGCAAAAAAATATGCCCTTTAAACTAGACACATACCGTCTAGTGGCTCCTCCCAGCTACATACGATGGACTATCGCTCAAGAGAGGAGGATGTAAAGATGTACGGAGTATTCGGAGGATACACACGCTGGGCGGTTGTGTTTCTCATCATCTTCGTTCTGTTCTTCCTGCTCGTACCTGGCTATGGATATGGCGCGGGAGCAGGTGCTGGTGCCGTAGGCGGCTACTAATAAGCAAGCAACAAGATGACTACATCCGTCGACTACTATCACAACGCGTACACGTTCATGGAGTTCGTGCAAACGCAAATCAGTTGCAAATCTCTGTTTCACCCGCCCACAGAGGGCGGGATTTTCGTGTTGTAACGCTTTTTGCCGGCTGACTTTCAGGTTGACATCTGTATAATTATCCTTAAAATTGAATGCATTCTATCAGGGCGGTGAGTAGTTTGGAGTTTCCAGAAACGAGAGTGTTTCCAGGAACCATGCAGATCTCTGAGGACGGACAACTTTATATTGGCGGCTGCAGTACCACACAACTTGCCCAAACATATGGTACACCTTTGTTTGTTTATGATGAAGACTTATTACGAGCAAATATCCAGGCCTTTCACAAGGCTTTTCAGCAGTTTGATGTGGATTACAGCGTGGCTTACGCTTCCAAAGCGTTTTGTACAAAAGCCATTATACAACTGGTACAGGAAGAAGGCTGTGCACTTGACGTCGTTTCAGGCGGAGAGTTATACACAGCTTTGGCGGCTGGTATGAAGCCGGAGCACATCCATTTTCACGGCAATAACAAGACAAGAGACGAACTGGAGTATGCTGTGGAGCAGAGCATTGGTACGGTTGTCGTAGACAATTTTGATGAATTGATTCTGCTAAACAACATTGCCAAGGCTAAAGCAAAGGCAGTACGAATCTTGTTGCGAATTTCGCCCGGCGTGGAAGCACATACCCATGAATACATTGCGACAGGGCAACAGGACAGCAAATTTGGCTTTGACTTGGAGTCCGGTCAGGCGCATGACGCAATAGTTCGCTTGACCGAATTACCACACCTTCAATGCATTGGGTTGCACGCACACATCGGATCACAGATTTTTGACAGCCGAGGTTTCATGGAGGCGGTGTCCAGACTTGGCAAGTTGTTTGATGAAGCACAGCGGCTGGGTCTGGACTTTCCTGTTATGAATCTTGGCGGCGGATTTGGTATTCGATATACGGATGAGGACCATCCCATTCCAATCGTAGACATGATCCGTGACACAGTTCAAGCTGTCATCCAACATTTTGCGGAGAAAGGCCGCCCGTGCCCGGAAATCTGGGTGGAACCCGGACGCGCCATTGTTGGACCGGCGGGTGCCACGCTCTATACAGTCGGATCACGAAAACAGATTTCCGGCATCCGCAACTATGTTTCCGTTGACGGGGGCATGGTTGACAACCCGCGTTTGGCGCTGTACGGGGCCAGATACGAAGCGTTGCTGGCCAATCGAGCCAATGATACGGATGACGGCATCTGGTCTGTTGCGGGTAAGTCGTGTGAAAGTGGAGATATGTTAATTTGGGATATTCCGCTGCCTCATCCTCAGCCTAATGATATTTTGTGTGTACTTTCAACGGGTGCCTACAATTATTCGATGGCAAGTCACTACAATCGCATTCCTCACCCCGCGGTGGTTTTTGTTCGAGACGGTAAAGCACGGAAGGTGGTTCGCCGCGAGACGTGGGAAGACGTTACTCGGTTTGACTGTGATTGCGATGATGAACCCGTTTCACTTGCTGCGGTCAGTGCCAGTGTAAATGACGAAGTGTAAGAAGACGAAGTGTAAGAAGACGAAGTGTCAGTCGTAACGATTTATCCCTAGAATGTTCTTTGTCTTGGCAACACGACGGTACTTTTGAGTGTTAGTATAGAGACGGGAGCACATGTCAGTCTGCCCAAAAAGGGGTGTTTCTGGGCCTCATTTCGTATGCAGCTATGAAGGTGGTGGACCATGCCGTTTGTGGCACTGTTGCTGGTCAGCGCATTATGGGGAATTCACCCTGTGGTAGGGAAAGTGGCTGAGCAGGAATTAAATCCAACCGCATTGACGGTGTGGCGCTTTACGCTTGGAGCCCTTTGCTATTTGCCTTTTTACGGACGTTTTCGGAGATGGTTCCAGTTATCAGCGCGAATGGTGATTTTTCTTGGCTTGGGCACCCTGTGCTGGGCCATGCTGTATCCCTTGTTTTACTATCAGTCGTTACATGACTTACCGCCTGTTGAGACTTTACTTATCATCAATACAGCTCCGCTTCTCGCCGCTGTGTTTGGATGGATGTTTCTGCGTGAACGGCTGACGGGTCGGGAGTGGAGCGGAATTACCTTGTCTTTTCTCGGTATTCTTGTGCTAGTCGCAGGAGAATGGACAGGAACCCATCACATCCTTGGTGTTGTTTACGCTGGTTTGGCAGTGTTGGCTTTTTCCGCCTATACGCTGTTGTCCCGCGTCATGTTTAAAGAGTTACCGTTATTGGATGTGCTGGTGATGACATCGACAACCGGTGCTGTAATGCTGTGGGTGTACACTCTTGTTACGGGTCAGTTCGTACCCACTGCAAACGCTTTAGGCGCTTTGACAGCATCCGGCTGGATGCAACTTTTATACATTGTCCTGTTTGTAAGTACTTTGGCGTACGCCTTGTATGGGTATGGGTTGCGGCGCGCACCTGCTGGAATTGGCTCAGCCCTAACCTTTTATCCACAAGTGATCTTTACAGCGCTGGCCCAATGGCTTTGGCTTGGCCAGGCTCCAACGGGTCTGACTCTGATGAGCGCTGCTGCAATTCTTGGCGGTACAGCGCTTGTCAGTTTGCGCTTGAGAAAGGGGGAATCTGAACCAAGTGGCTGACGATCTCGTTCTATATTTCGCATTTGGATCATGCATGAGCCCACAGGACTTTCAGCGGACGGTACCGCAGTTTGAGATCCTCGGCCCGGCAGTATTGCAGGATTACAAAGTAGCGTTTACCCACTATGCAGCGGGACGTGCCGGCGGTGTCGCAGATATTGTGAGCGCACCTGGACGGCAAGTTGAAGGTGTCCTTTATCAGTTTCCTGTTGTGTATCTTAGTAGACTTGATGAACGGGAAGGTGTTCCCGAAAATACTTATGAACGCATCACAGTGGACGTCTCCCTCAATCATCAAACAAAATCTGCTGTGACGTATACCATTGTTACGAAGTCGGAGACTGAATTGGCACCGAGTAATCTCTACCGTGATATCATTCTTGACGGAGCTGCACTGCTCAGTGAAAATTACCGGCGACAGTTGCGGGAGCATATGGAGCAGTTGCAATCGGAGTGAGGGATTTTAGCTTTTTTGGCTTTTTTGGCTTCGGGAGTCAATCGCTGAGTATTGAGTTTTGGTGCGTGTTTCAATGCTGTATTTGAGTTGGTCCACTGCATTCGCATGCGGGTTAACCAGACAGGAGAGGGGAACAGATAATGCTGACAGCCAGACAACAGAGTTTGTTGGACTTAATTGTAGAGACATCCACCAATCTTCCGCCAGATGTAAGGCGCGCTTTGAAAAAAGCTCAAATTGAGGAAGAGACAGGAACGCGGGCCTCTCTTGCCCTGAACACGATTGTCGACAACATTGTGTCCGCTGAGGAAGACACTCAGCCAATTTGTCAGGATACTGGAATGCCTACGTTCATTGTCCATACTCCAGTCGGTTTCAATCAAATGGACTTTTCAAAAGACATTGAGGTTGCAATACAGGAAGCTACAAAGCTGGGGAAATTGCGTCCGAACTCCGTCGATCCGTTGACAGGCAAGAACACCGGGGACAACATCGGCCCTGGGACACCTGTCATTCATTATCACCAATGGAATCGTGACGATGTAGAAGTGAAATTGATCCTGAAAGGCGGCGGATGCGAAAACAAAAACATCCAGTATGCGCTGCCGACGGAATTAGAAGGCTTAGGACGAGCCGGCCGTGATTTAGAGGGAATTCGCAAGTGTATTCTTCACGCAGTGTATCAGGCTCAAGGATACGGCTGCAGTGCTGGCTTCATCGGCGTAGGCATCGGCGGGGACAGAACTGCAGGCTATGAACTCGCCAAGGAGCAGTTGTTTCGCCCGCTGGAAGACACCAACCCCAATGAGACCCTGGCCAAGTTGGAAGAGTACGTCATGGAGAAAGGCAATCAATTAGAGATTGGCACCATGGGATTTGGCGGCAAGGTCTCCCTGCTTGGCTGCAAAATTGGCGTCATGAACCGAATTCCTGCCAGTTTCTACGTATCTGTGGCTTATAATTGCTGGGCCTTCCGTCGCTTGGGTGTCATCATGAATGCACAAGACGGAACGATTACGAAGTGGCAGTATCGTGACAAGCCGGAAGGTATGGAGCGTCCAGAAGGCAGTTTCGATGAAGACAGTGCCATTGTTTTGCAAGCTCCTGTATCCGAAGAACAGATTCGCAGCTTAAAGGTCGGCGATGTGGTACTCATTAAGGGTGAAATTCATACCGGCAGAGATGAGTTGCATAAATACCTGATGCAAAACGACGCGCCGGTAGACCTAAGAGGCGGTATTGTGTATCACTGTGGGCCCGTCATGCTGCAGGATGATGACGGGAACTGGCAAGTGAAGGCAGCAGGACCCACTACAAGTTCCCGTGAAGAGCCTTATCAAGCGGACATTATTGAGAAGTTTGGATTGCGGGCTGTTATTGGAAAAGGCGGTATGGGACCGAAAACCTTGGCCGGCCTGCAGAAAAGCGGCGCAGTCTACCTGAACGCAATTGGCGGCGCAGCACAGTACTATGCACGCTCAGTGAAACAGGTCAAGAGTGTCGATTTTCTTGAAGAATTTGGAGTTCCAGAAGCCATGTGGCACCTTGAAGTAGAAGGATTCCCTGCAATTGTCACAATGGATGCCAACGGCAACAGTCTGCACAAAGAAGTGGCAGATGGTTCCATGGTAAAACTCGTTGAATTAAAGGACGACCCGGTTTTGATTTAACAGCAATCCTGTTGTGAATTGTTAGGGCTGCGTTGTTCTCACGGACAACACAGCCCTAATTTTGTAGTGCGAGCAGCAACTCTCAGCATGGCAATGTACCTGCTGCCTGCTGCCACTGAGCCTTGAGCATTTGAAACACACCGCTCGCGCGGATTGCCAAGCCGATGGTATGCCTCCATGGCAAGCCGCCCTCGTTCCCTGCCTGCAACGAACAATATACGATTCTCCTGATGCAGTTGCTTTTTTCATCAAATCCAGTGACTCCTAATGATTCTATTCATACCGTTCATACCATTTATGGTGTGGATCCCGTTGCCCTCGTTGCCCCTGTTGCCCCGGTGCTAGGTCTGGGACCGGTGCCAGGGCTGGTGCTGATGAGGGGTCAGGCTCGGTGAGGCTGTTAGTGACTCGAAAGATCATTATTGGCGGATGTCGCGATGCCTTAGTGATCGGAAAGATCACTAAGGCCACCTGACCAAGGTATTAGTGTCATGAATGGACACTAAACTCCCGAGCGTGCGGCGGGAGCGTAGGTAATAGGAATCAACGGGATCCCTATTGTAGAGGGACCGCTGGCAATAGTGAGAGAATCGATCACTAATGCTTCACCGGTGCCGTGATAGGGAGCGAAAGGATCACTAACCGGCAGGAGCGAGAGCAAACTTGCCTATAACGGGAGCTTGGAACGGTTCGCTGCCGGCCAGGACTGGGTGAGCGAGGCAGTTAGTGATCGCGATGATCCTTAATGGTGCTGGCCCAATGGGATTGTGATCCCAAAGATCATTAATGTCAGGTTGCCCAAGCCATTAGTGTCATGAAAGGACACTAATCTGAGTAGAGTCAGGGGGGACGTGGATTATAGGGATCAACGGGATCCCTATTGTAGAGGGACCGCTGGCAATAGTGAGAGAATCGATCACTAATGCTTCACCGGTGCCGTGATAGGGAGCGAAAGGATCACTAAGCAACGGCATCACGAACCAACTCGCCAAAATTCACGCCCGCATCAATTTAACGGGTTCTAAGTGTATGAGGAGCATTTTCCCGCCCGTCTTTTTCGCCAATATCGTTCGAACTCGCGGACCCCAGCGCGGTGCTGCCGAGACTGGGATGGGGCTGGAAACGGAAGGAGCAGAGACAAAGCGACCGCGTAGAGAGGACCGCCGGGCAGATGGCTGAGCAGGAGGTGAAGACGCGATCGCGGAGAGGGAGGACTAGGACCGTGGGTGGCGACGACTTCGAAGTATAACACCAGAGTCGAGGAAAATAGAGATCCGAGAGGTGCTTATCGTCTAAAATCAGTATCCGACCATCCAAATAAACCGCTGAGACAAGCTTATTTCCAAGTTTGTCTCAGAATTCGACAGCCATTGGGGTGGTTAAGCACTTGGGAGGAGCTTATTTGTATGGGCATAGAGCCTCAAGCCCATATAAGCGTCCCAGGGATCGCTATTTGTGCTGACCAGCTTCACGGGATCACCCACCGTCACAGTCTCGTCACATCTCAACTGCGTCAGGTGCCCATTTGTGGCGGATTTGTGAAGGGAGTGCTCTAGGAGTGCTCTAAGAGTGCTCTACCTGGGGCGGTCGATTGCTCCTCTCGTTCCGGCTGGAACAATGCTGTTTTCCGTTGGTGGAGTGTTTGCGTGAAGTGACTTGTGAAGTCACGATGGAAATGAAGTACAATACAAGGACACACGGATGCTATGTGGGTAAAAGCAGTTATCGCGAGCCTGACAGCAAAGGCTGCGGTTTTAGCTTGGATTTCAGTGAAGTAAAGTGAAAAGGTCATGACTTTGGGGGATTGTCCAAATGACTGAGCAAGTGGATGCACAGAACCTGATTCATAAGAAACGAACAGGAAATGCCTTGACGGATGCCGAACTGCAGAACCTGATTCGAGCCTACGTCGAGGGACAAGTTCCTGACTATCAAATGAGTGCGTTTGCGATGGCTGTTTGTCTTAACGGAATGTCTGATATGGAGACTACGGCCTTGACACTAGCCATGGCACATTCCGGCGATACGCTGGATCTGACATCCATTCCGGGTATTCCGGTGGATAAGCACAGTACCGGCGGCGTCGCAGACACCACGACGTTAGTGCTGGCCCCTCTGGCTGCGTCCATTGGCATTCCAGTAGCAAAGATGTCAGGGCGCGGCCTCGGCCACACAGGCGGAACCATCGACAAACTCGAATCCATTCCAGGTTTTTCGACGCAACTTTCCACTGAAGAGTTTCTGCGTCAAGTCCGTGAAGTTGGCATTGCCGTAACAGGTCAGACGGGCGATTTGGCTCCCGCCGACAAAAAACTCTACGCATTGAGAGATGTCACTGATACGGTTCAATCCATTCCACTCATAGCAAGTTCAATTATGAGTAAAAAATTGGCTAGTGGTGCTAAAGCAATTGTTCTTGACGTAAAAGTGGGCACAGGGGCATTTATGAAGACGGAGGCTGAGGCTCGCAAACTAGCCGAGACGATGGTCAACATCGGACGACTGGCAAAGCGCCCGGTGACTGCGGTGCTGACAAGAATGGATGAACCTTTGGGGCGGGCTGTCGGAAATGCCCTGGAAGTACGAGAAGCCATTTTGACTTTGCGAGGGCAAGGGTCTCCCGAGTTACGAGAACTGTGTCTCGTGTTAGGAAGTGAGATGGCCGTATTGGCAGGCAAGGCGGCGGATATAAAAGAAGGAAGGAGATTGCTCGAGGACGCATTGTCTTCTGGAATGGCGCTGAAAAAGTTTAAAGAGTTTGTTGTGGCGCAACACGGTGACTCAAGAGTGGCAGACGATCTGACGCTGCTTCCGCAAGCCAAAGTCGTGAAGTATCTAAAAGCGGACGTGGACGGCAGTGTGCAAGAAATTATTGCCGATCAACTGGGATTAGAAGCCATGCATTTGGGTGCGGGAAGAGCCAACAAAGAAGACCGGATTGATGTCAGTGTTGGCATTGTGTTGCACCGCAAGACGGGACACCCAGTGGTGAAAGGGGAAGTCCTTGCCGAAATTCATGCAGATTCCGAGGAAGCTGCACAAAGAGCACTGGATGGGGTTCGTGCATGTATTGTCATTGGCCCGATGGCTCAGTTCCCCACTCCTTTGGTGATTGACACCATCCGTTGGGTGAATTCGAAGACACCCGAAGGGAGTCGACGCGCTTCGGACAAAGTCGATGCCGCGATGAATAAAAGGGAGAGCAAGAGAATCGTCGCGAGCGAGGAAACAGTGGAGAGCAAGCGTCAGGTTCGGGAAATCAACAAGGATGAGTCAGGAGAGTCAGAAGAGTCACATGAATCAAAGGGATCCCTCAGTGCATCAGACCCGTCTTTGCACTTGCTCCACGAAGCAGAATCAGCTCTTAAAAAGGCATATGTTCCCTATTCCCATTTTCCTGTTGGCGCCGCTGTGCAATTGGCAAATGGTCAAGTGTTCACGGGATGCAACATCGAAAATGCTTCTTACTCACTGACAAATTGTGCTGAGCGTACCGCTGTGTTCACTGCAATCATGAATGGACTATCTCGTGATAATCCTCCAGTAGCGCTGGCGGTCACAGCACAAAGCAATGTACCAGTGGCCCCCTGCGGCGCTTGCAGGCAGGTTCTTGCTGAATTTTGTCCTCCGAGCATGCCTGTCTATTTGAGCAATGTTAACGGTGACACAAAGTTTACAACTGTAGGAGACCTGCTTCCGTACGCCTTTGACAGCAGTCAGATGGAGTGATGTCAATTCCATTGTGACCTTTGCCAGGTTGCTGCGTAAGCTGGTGTTTCAGTGTACAGTATAGGAATAAGATGTAATTCAGGAAACGGAGGTTGTCTAATGTTGATGGGAAACAATCATTTCGTAAATCACAGGTTGGACAGTGCAACAGATACAGAAGGTACCGCAGGAAAACTGCCGGCACGCGAGGAAGTCAGCGCTGCATATCGCTGGCGGCTGGAAGACATTTATGAGACCCAGGCGCAATGGGACGTAGATGCCAAGACTGTGCAGGAACTGGCAGCAAAGCTTGCTGCACTGCAGGGGAAACTCTCTGAGTCATCAGCCGTTTTGTTGCAAGCACTACAACTCGAAGATCAAATCGGAGAAAAAATTGGCCGATTATTTGCCTTTGCAAAAATGAAACGCGACGAAGATAACCGAAATACTACATACCAAGCACTGACAGACAAAGCGATGTCCATACTCGTACAGCTTGAGTCTGGCAAAGCCTTTCTCGTTCCAGAAATTTTAGCTATGGAAGAAGCGAGACTCGAAAAATTCCTTTCAGAGAACGAGCAACTACAACTGTATCGATTCATGATTGACGAGATTTTGCGGGAGAAGCCGCATGTACTTTCCGCAGAGGCCGAACAGTTGCTTGCAGCAGCAGGTGAGGTGACCGAGGCGCCAAGCCAGATCTTCACAATGTTCAACAATGCGGACATGACCTTTCCGATGGTCAAAGACGGTGACGGCAACGAGATTGAACTGACTCACGGTAGATTTATGCAATTGCTGGAAGACCCAAATCGTGAAGTTCGCCGCGAAGCTTTTGACAAAATGTACAGCACCTATGTCAAAAGTAAAAATACGTTGGCGTCCATTTACGCAGCCAGTGTTAAAAAGGACGTTTTCTATGCTCAGGTCCGCAACTATGAATCAGCTCGGCAAATGATGCTTGATGGAGACAATGTACCGCTGTCCGTATACGACAATCTGATTGCAGCGGTCGATGAGGCACTGCCGGCGCTGCACAAATACATCGGTTTGCGCCGTCGGATTTTGAATTTGGATACAGTTCATCCCTATGATTTGTATACGCCGATTGTAGGCGAGTTAAATGAGAAAATTCCATATGATGACGCAGTACAGACCGTTATCTCGTCACTGTCCGTGTTAGGTGAGGATTATCAGCGAATTGCACGGGACGGTTTAGCGGGCGGATGGGTAGACGTGTACGAAACAAGAGGTAAGACAAACGGCGCTTATTCGTGGGGTTCATACGGCGTACACCCATATATTCTGTTAAATTATCAGGATTCTCTCGACAACATGTTTACGCTTGCTCATGAACTCGGTCACGCTATGCATACCTACTTCTCTAATGCGTCACAGCCTTATGTTTACTCCAACTACACAATTTTTGTGGCGGAAGTTGCTTCCACCTGCAACGAGGCGCTGCTTTTGGACCATCTGCTGCAGACGACGGATGACAAGCGCCGAAGAGCATATCTAATAAACCATCAGCTCGAATCTTTGCGAGGAACGTTATTTCATCAAACCATGTTCGCTGAATTTGAAAAAGCGACTCATGAAAAGGTTGAACAAGGGGTTCCATTAACACCGGAAGTTTTGAACCAATTGTATTACGACTTGAATCAGAAGTATTATGGGTCAGCGGATTCTGTGGTGGATAAGGACATGGAAATTGGCTGGGCCCGGATTCCCCACTTCTACCGAGCGTTCTACGTCTACAAGTACGCAACAGGAGTATCGGCGGCAACAGCATTGTCACAGAAAATCCTGCGCGAAGGGCAGCCAGCCGTAGATGACTACTTGTCTTTCTTGCGAAGCGGTGGTTCGGACCAACCCATCAACTTGTTGAAAAAGGCTGGAGTCGACATGGAATCGCCAGAGCCAGTTCGGGCAGCGTTGCATCAATTCTCACAACTTGTTGACGAATTGAGCCAGTTGCTTGATTCCAACTAAAAGGCAGACTAGACTGTAAGACGTTGTTCTAAGTCTTCTTCGTTTTTTGGCGGCTGGTATCGCTTCAAAACGGTTGAGAGAGGTATAACTCTTTATTATGGATAAAATCGGGAGAAAAGTTGTTTTGACAGTTTCATTTCTTGTGGCCGCAGTTGCATTTGCGGCCGCGTTCTTGTTTCATCAATCTCTTACACCTATACCGCTTTGGGATAAGGTTGCAATGAGTTACGGCGGTGTGTTTTGCGTTTTCTGGTTCTTTGACACGGCAGGGAAGAAAGTATCCAAGAAGTTTGCCGGTGATGACGAAGAACCCCCTCGGCCAGCACCTCGGCCGCCGTCAGACACCAGGCAGCGGGTTGTTCTTCCTGGGGAGTCGCGGTATTCCAATGAGGGGTCTTCGTATGAATCTTTTAGTTTGACACAGACCCCCGAGGTCTCTTTGCAACCGGACCGTGAGCCGTGGATTGGTGACAATTCAGGTCAGGGGAGAAATGCTTCTCCGTCTCTTTCCTTGGAACGTGTGCGCACTCACCAAAAATTGCAGTGGCAAGAAATGTTGGACGTGTTCGCAGGCGAGATTTTAGCCCTTGACGGCGTGATGCCAGAAACCGATGAGGAGGGCCATGCAAAGGACTGGAGAGCAGAAAAGCTTCTTACTGCAGAAGGAGTCTACAGTTTTTGGATTGAGCTTGACAACGAGAAGATTGGAACCATTGTAGGCAGGATAGTGCAGAAGAATACAGCGGATACAGCAAATGATATCGAGAACGATGCGGATTCGAGTGCGAATGCGAAGACTCATGCGGATACAGCCTCGAAAAAAGCTGACGTGAAAACTGACGATGCAGTTGCGAAGTCGGACGTGAAAGCTGATGCGGTGGTGGAAATTCGAGTTGTTTTTGTACACACAGCCTGGCGGAGACGTGGAATTGCCCGGGCAAGTCTGGAGAAATTGACGGAATTCCTCTTGTTGCTGGAAGAGAGCTGTAAGCTCCACTGTGAGATTTCAGACAACAACTACCGAGCCCGGCGGTATCTTGAAGCCTGCGGGTTCAGGGCAGAGGCAGAGAATGCTGTGAACAATCAATTGAAAGAGCGGCGTCAAAGGGACTTGGAACATACCAAATTGGATGACGAAAAATCCCTCACCACAAATTCGCGTCAGATCTGGATACGTGTCATCTCGTGAACACAGAAAATTAACCCGCTGACTCGGAAATTTGCCTGGGATTTTTCAGAAGTTCCAGCGTGATTCTAACTGTTGTACCCTGATTGGGTTGGCTTTCAATTGCGATTTTGCCTCCGTGATCTTCGATAATACGCCGAGAAATAGCGAGTCCCAGTCCCGTTCCGCTCTCCTTGGTAGTAAAAAACGGCTGGAATATTTTATCCATCTCCTGTTTCGGTATACCAATACCTGTGTCGTGGATCTCGATGACACAAGCCGCGTCCATCTGTTTGACTGCGAGTGTCACCGTTCCTCGATTACTGGTACATGCATGCAGTGCATTTTGGACGACGTTTAGCAACACCTGCTTCAGATGATTCGCATCTCCCCAAGTCCACAACGGTTCGTCACTCATGTCCACTTCGAAGTTGACACCGTGTAATGCCGCTTCCGGTTGTGTAAAGTGGACTGCTTCGCTGACTGCTTGGGAGAGATCGATGCGGTTGTACTCTGTTTGTACCGGTCTGGCCAGTGACATAAAGTCCTTTACCAGTGCATTGATTCTATCCAACTCCGTCACCGTCAAGTCCAGAAATCTTCGCTCTTCGACGTCACTAATCCGCTCTGTAAACAACTGTAAAAAACCTTTGGCTGCTGTCAAAGGATTCCGAATTTCATGAGCAATTCCAGCCGCCAGCGAAGTAAGTGTAGACATCTTTTCCATATCTTTCAGTTGTGATTCCCATCGTTTGTGCTGGCTTAAATCGTGAAAGAGACCCAGCGTTCCTTTACTTTCTCCTTTATGGTCTGTTAGTTGGCGAATATCCACAAGATAGGTCCGCCGATCAATTTGCACCTCTTCATGCAACGGAGCCCCGTTCAGTGTTAGCGATTGCATCTGCGTTCGAGCAGTCTCGCTAATTGGAATCGGATGGCGTTCATCCAAGACGGACGAGCTTTCGTCGGTGAAAATCACGTGATAATCCAGCTGACTGATGAGACTGTGGTGAATCCGCGTAATGTTTCTTTTTGTCTCTTCAAGCTCCATCCAGTTGGACAATGCAACACTTGACGACTGCAACAGCATTTTCGCTGCAGGTAACGTGTCTGCCTGAGGGGTCGCAACAGCCAATACGCCGACAAGTAGACCACTCTCTCTGAACTCTACTTGAACTCCAGCCCAATTCCAGGATTGCCACTGTGACGAAGAATCGGATGAGCTATAAATCGTTGTATCTGATTGTTCCGCCAAAGTACATGCAATTACATTTTTTTCGTCAGTGCAGTCCCCTGCGACAATCCCCGGTCCAATGCCAGCTCGGTGAAGAGACGAAATGACACTCTCATCCCCGAAGTCTGCGAGCACAATTCCATAAGGATCGCTGACAAGAATAGCGCATTGAAAACTGTCCATCGTCGCAAACAGACGTTTGAAGTGTTTTTCCGCAGCCTTTACGAAAATAGCATTTGCTGTACGCCGGGACTCAAGTTCTGATTGAATTACGTGTTCGGGTTTGTGTGACAGGAGGGATGGTTGAAAGACGACTTCAGAACGTCTCCAAGGTTCCGCCGCAGATTTACGGCGGGATTGCGATGACCCTCTTTTTACCACTTTTGAACCCACCTATTCTTTGTCAATGTATCTGTTACTTTGTCAATGTATTGGTTCATTTGTTATAGTACACAATTGTATTATCCTTTTTTTGAAGAAGAAGAACAACCCTTGGGAGAAGGAATAGTCAGGATTCGACAAAGGTTCTTAGTCTTCGCCGAATCCTGGAAGTGTTTTATAGATCGGTGTGTGATGCAATCAACGGTGCGTGATGCAATCAACGATGTGTGTAGCAATCAAGGAAGGTCAGCGGGGGGGTCACGCGCTCCCTATTTTGACCGCACCAGAACTTGGGCGGTGTCCTTGTGTTGCTTCGTGCAAATGTACAAACAAATCTTGTGTATTTCGATGAAGGGACTTAACTCCGGTTTCGGTTACCCCTCCTGGGACAGACACCTTTTCGACAACTTCGGAAAGTGTCATTCCCTGCTGTAGAAGTTCCGCCAGCCCAATGACCATTTTTGTGAGCAGGTATTCTGCTTCACCGTGGCTGACTCGTCCTGTGCCGGACGCAGCTTTCGCCCACTTGCCAAGCAACAGGGATAAAAACGCGGGGCCGCAGCTTGCGAGATCGGAAGCGATACGGATTTGTTCCGGATAAACCACATAGGGTGTCGCAATCTTTCTCAACAACTCTTCAAACTCTTCTTGGCTCTCGTCGTCAAAACGACCTCCGTAATTGACAAGTATAACTCCACTATGCGCCGTTTGTGTGATACTGGGAATCACTTTTGCGACCTTTGCTTTCGTGAAGCTCTCCATTGTGTCAGATGGGAGGGAACTGATGGTTGTAACGAGCATTTGATGAGGATCCATTTGTGGCCCAATACGTTGAAACAGCTTCAATCCGTCAGCATACTTAGTGCATACGAATACGATGTCGCTGTGACTTGTCAGTTCCTGAACACTTGAGGAGATTTTAATAGTGGTGGCGTCTTGTTGCAGTTTCTTTGCCTTTGCGGTTGTACGGTTAAAGATCCGCACAGTCAGGTCCCTGTGTGCCGCAAACGCTTTGGCCAGCATTCCTCCCATATTGCCGGTGCCAATCACGCCGATGTTCATGGCTCTCCCTCCTCGCCCATTTTCAACGATTACTGTATATCTATTCGAGCAGCGCCCATTTGCTCACCATAAATTTTTTTGCATCTAAACTACGGTTACAGCATACATTGGTAAGAGCTTCTAGCAGGAATCGTGCCAATACATATTGAATATAACACAACGAACGATTATGACTATCGGAATTTATGAGAAATGTGCTATACAGCAGGGCATTATTAGTTATAATGAAACTGTCTATATGCATTATTTTATGGTAAAAAGAAGGCTCTATAGAGTGTGTCTGGAGAGGGGGGCTCATTATGAATATGGAGCTTGGGTTGTACCAGGAACAAACACAAAGACTGGTCATGACCATGCAGATGAAACAGGCCATCCAAATGCTTCAGTTTACAATGGAGGAATTGGACACGTATTTGCAGCAACAGTTTAACGAGAATCCCTTGCTGCAGTACCGTCCAGCGTCTGTACTTCAGGAAACATCCTACCCCGGCAGCGGATACAAGGTTCGCCAAAATCATAGTGGAAATTCAGGGACTCTGTCTTTTGAGCAATATGCACGCTCCCAAGAAACAATGCAGACCTATTTGTCTAACCAGGTCTCGATTCAGGATAAGCCGAGGCATATTTTGAGGGCTGCCCAGACTCTCGTTGGGTGCTTGGATGAAAGCGGTTACTTGCGGGGCAGCGATGAGGAACTGCAGTCGTTGTGCAAGTGTGACAAGGAGACACTGGAGGGTGCTATTGGGGTGCTCCAGCAATGTGATCCCGTTGGCATAGGTACCCGCAGCCTAACACAGTGCCTGCTGCTCCAAGCCGAACGTTTGCCGAATCCACTTCAATACCATGCGACTCTCGTTATCTCACATTACCTCTCGGATGTCGCCACCAGCAGACTTCATCATATTGGCAAGGAGCTTAACCTAACCCTGACTGAGGTTCAAGAAGCCGTTGACGCTATCCGGATTATGAATCCAAGACCAGGTATGAGTCTTGGCGACAATAATGCACAATATATCGTGCCCGAGGTTTTTGTTCGCAAGGAAGGGGACTTTTTCCGGGTCTTTACCAATGCGGATGCAGAGCCTGAGGTTCACATCGACAAAACCTACCAGGCCCTCTTGGCGCAGCAGTCTGACCCTGCAGCAAAACGCTTTCTGCAGCAAAAATTACAAGGTGTATATTGGCTGCGCAAAGCGCTTGTGCAGCGCCAAATCACATTGGCTCGCGTTGCGACAGCCATTGTCGATGTTCAGCAGCGCTTTTTTACCCAAGGCCCGTCGGGACTTCAGCCTTTGACACTAAAACAGGTGGCAGACACCGTTGATCTGCATGAGTCCACAGTCAGTCGAACCGTGCGAGGGAAGTATATGGAAACGCCTGTCGGCGTGTTTGAGTTAAAGTACTTTTTTACCTCCGAGTTACAAACCAGTTCCGGGAATCACAGTGTTTCCGCTCATTCTGTCAAACACCTGATTCGGACCCTGGTAGGCAGGGAAGACGCCCTCCATCCACTGTCGGACGAAGCCCTGTCAAAACAACTGCTTGAGCACGGCATCCGGGTCTCTCGTCGTACCGTAGCCAAATACCGTGACGAGATGCGGATTCCCGCATCGTCAAAACGCCGGCGGTTTGCATAGGTCTCATGGTGTCGGTCATAGGAGGAAGATAGGGGGAGATAGGGAGGGAGGCAGCAGGAGAGGTAGCAGGAGAGGTAGCAGGAGAGGTAGCAGGAGAGGTAGCAGGAGAGGTAGCAGGAGAGGTAGCAGGAGAGGTAGCAGGAGAGGTAGCAGGAGAGGTAGCAGGAGAGGTAGCAGGAGAGGTAGCAGGAGAGGTAGCAGGAGAGGTAGCAGGAGAGGTAGCAGGAGAGGTAGCAGGAGAGGTAGGTCCACGTTCACACATTGGACACAAATGCGGCTCCCTTCAGCTGGAAATGTGACGAGAGTGTGTCAGACGGGCGCCCGGGCCGGTCGTGCGGGAAAATAGCGATCCCACAAGTGCTTATATGGGATATGCCTCTTATCAGCTACAAAATAAGCTTGTCAGAAGTGCTTAAGTCCCCAAAATCACAAGAAACTCGGGCTTTGATCACCAATAAGCTCTTCTGAAGAGTCTATTTGTGTCACGGGTTACCGATGGTGGCGAATAAGCGCGTCTGGGATCTCTATTTTGTACTCGGGCACTCGGGCACTCGGGCACTCGGGCACTCGGGCACTCGGGCACTCGGGCACTCGGGCACTCGGGCACTCGGGCACTCGGGCACTCGGGCACTCGGGCACCCCGATTCCGATTCCGATTCCGATTCTGATTCTGATTCTGATTCTGATCCCGTTTACCTCAGTATTTGTAACACATGTTACAAATACTGGATGAGTTCTCGCCAGATTTTTAGTTGCGAAGCAAATCTAGGAGAGGTAAAATAACCCTAGCAGCGGTCACTTTTGCTATCAGTGGGACTAATTTTGTACCACCGGGACTACGAGAGTCCCTCGCCAGGCACCTCGCCGCGCACGCGCATGATACCTGCACGGCATCTGGATGATACTTGCATGGTATCTGCAGCAGATATGCAGCGACGGTGCCGGATATTTGGTTCCACACTGTGATGTGATTAGGACGTCGTGCAAGGAGGTTCGTCGTGAAGCCAGTGGATTTAGGCGCAATTCGGCGCGTTGTTCCAGAACTGATTGAAGATTTGCAGGCACGTGTACGCATCTTGCAGCGCGTGAAACTGCTGCAGCCTATCGGACGCAGAGGCTTGGCCGTCCAGATGGGTTTGACGGAAAGAGTGCTGAGGTCTGAAGTAGACGTACTGCGCCAGCAGGGACTGCTGGAATTTGCATCTGCAGGCATGTCTGTTTCGGATGAAGGCGAGAGACTTCTGGAACAATTAGATATAGCACTTGCTTCTCTTGATGGCCGAGATGCATTGTCAGGGGCATTATCGCGAATTTTAGAGATACCGCATGTGGTTGTGGTGCCAGGAGACAGCGACGAAGAGAACTGGGTAAAACAGACACTGGGTTATCAAGCTTCGCAGGAACTGGCTGCACGGTTGTCCAGGACAGATGTTTTAGCTGTGACAGGCGGAACCACAATGGCGGCTACAGCAAAGATGATGCCGCAACACGAATTTCCTTCTGTCAAGGTTGTTCCGGCAAGAGGGGGATTAGGCGAAAATGTGTCGCTGCAGTCCAACACAATTGCGTCGGAATTGGCAAAACAGCTCGGTGGGACTTCCATCATGCTGCATGTTCCTGATCAGCTGAGTCAAGACACATTTCACAGACTTGTCCAGGAACCGCATATTCAACAGCGATTGAGTGAAGTTAGGGACGCCACCTTTGTTCTCCACGGAATTGGTGACGCCATGAAAATGGCAAAACGTCGTCAGATGGACGACTCCGAAGTAGAAGTCCTAAATACTTCCGGAGCCGTGGCAGAGGCGTTTGGTTACTATTTTAACGCTTATGGCGAGACCGTTTACTCCATGACGACTGTCGGACTCCGGTTGGCTGATATCAATCACATTCGGGTCATAATGGCAGTCGCCGGCGGTCACAGCAAAGCGCGCGCAATGGCGGCAGCGGCAAAAGCTTATCGGATTGACGTGCTTGTCACCGATGAGGGAGCTGCCAAACAAATCATTCAGCACTATGGAGGCGATGAGCAATGACATTGAAAGTTGGAATTAACGGATTTGGACGCATTGGACGCAACGTGTTTCGCGCTGCTATGAATCGTGAGGATATGGAGATTGTTGCCGTCAACGACTTGACGGATGCAGAGACGCTGGCAATGCTGCTGGAATATGACTCTGTGCACGGCAGGCTTCAAGCTGATGTCCGGGCTGTAGAGGGAGCCATCATGGTGGATGGGAAGAAGGTTCAGGTTTTGGCTGAACGCGATCCCGGAAATCTTCCTTGGGGTAAACTCGGTGTCGATCTCGTTATCGAATCCACCGGCCGCTTCACTAAGAAGGAGCAGGCAGAAGCACATATTACCAAAGGCGGTGCCAAGAAGGTTGTCATCTCTGCACCTGCCAAAGGCGAAGATATTACCATTGTCATGGGTGTCAACGAGGATAAGTATGATCCTGCCAACCACCACGTGGTTTCCAACGCCTCCTGTACGACCAACTGCTTAGCGCCAGTAGCGAAAGTGCTGGATGAGGAGTTTAAAGTTGTCAAAGGCTTGATGACAACAGTTCATTCCTATACAAATGACCAGCAAATTCTTGACTTGCCCCACAAGGATATGAGGCGTGCTCGTGCCGCAGGACTCTCCATCATTCCAACGACGACCGGCGCAGCAAAGGCAGTCTCCTTGGTTCTGCCGCAATTAAACGGTAAATTGAACGGTATGGCTATGCGTGTACCGACACCAAACGTATCCATTGTTGACTTGACAGTGGAAGTCGAAAAGGATGCTACTGTCGAGAGTGTTAACGAGGCATTGAAAAAGGCAACGGAGGGAAGCTTGAAAGGCATCATGGGGTATTCCACCGAGCCTCTGGTTTCAAAGGATTACAACGGAGATCCTCGCTCTTCCATCGTAGATTCACTATCCACCATGGTGATGGACAACATGGTGAAAGTCTTGTCCTGGTATGACAACGAGTGGGGTTACTCAAACCGTGTTGTTGATTTGGCTGCATACATCGGAAGCAAAATGCCTGTCAACGTGTAATGTACATCCAACTCTGCAACTTTTGAGTCTGCAGAGGGTCTGATACAATAGAAGCCAATGGGGAGGATCCGCGTGTTCTCCCCATTTTACTGGGGAAAACACGTGATCTGCTGGTGTGACATTGATGTTGTTAAGGCATGAATGAAGTGCATGCACCCATGAACATGAACGCCGCCGTAAGGAACCACGAAAGACCGGAGAACGAAGCTCGTACGAGCCAAGGAGGCTTCTTTCCATGAACATGAACAAGAAAACGATTCGCGACGTGGACTGGCAAGGTAAGAGAGCGCTGGTACGCGTGGACTTTAACGTGCCGATGAACGGAGATACGATTACCGACGACACGCGGATTCGCGCCGCCCTTCCTACAATCCGTTATTTGATTGAAGAGGGTGCGAAAGTCATTTTAATGAGCCACTTGGGACGTCCAAAAGGAGAGCGGATGCCTGAGTACTCGCTGCAACCGGTAGCGTTGCATTTGATGGAGCTTTTGAAGGAAGCTAACGTCAAGTATGTGCGTGATTGTGTCGGCGACGATGCGGAGTCCGCGGCAGCAGCCATGGAAAACGGGGACGTACTGTTGCTGGAAAACCTCCGTTACCATAAAGAAGAAACTAAGAATGATGAGAGCTTTGCGAAGCAGTTGGCTGGTCTTGGCGATGTGTATGTCAACGATGCCTTTGGCACAGCCCATCGGGCTCATGCATCGACAGCTGGTGTTGCAGCGTACTTGCCAGCAGTCGCAGGTTTTTTGATGGAGAAGGAAATTGCGGTTATGGGGGAAGCGTTGGCTAATCCTGATCGTCCCTTTGCAGCCGTTATTGGCGGTGCCAAAGTATCTGACAAAATTGGAGTCATTGAAAACCTGTTGGACAAGGTCAACCAAATTTTGATTGGCGGCGGAATGGCCAATACGTTTTTGAAGGCTCAAGGTAAACAGCTTGCCCAATCGCTAGTTGAAGAAGATGCGCTCACTACAGCTTCTACATTACTCAAAGCGGCTGAAGCCAAAGGATGTGAGTTTTTACTTCCCACCGATTTGGTCGTGGCAGAGAGTTTCGACAAGAACGCTGCATACGAAACCTATGCCGTCGATGCTATGCCTGAACAGGGGATGGCTCTCGATATTGGACCGGAAACTGCCAAGCGCTACCAGTCCGTCATCGAAGCGGCGAAGACGGTCGTCTGGAACGGCCCCATGGGCGTCTTTGAAATGCCTTCATTTGCAGTGGGTACCAAAGCGATTGCAGAGGCTATGGCAAAAGTCGACGGGACTACGATTGTAGGCGGCGGAGACTCCGTGGCTGCAGTTGAAGAAATGGGCCTGGGGAACAAAATGTCCCATGTTTCAACAGGCGGCGGCGCTTCCTTGGAATTTCTTGAAGGCAAAGATTTGCCAGGCGTAGAAGCTCTTACAGACAGGTAATTGGTTCGGTTTTAGCTTGCATCCTGGTTTAGCACCAAAGACTCACAGGAAAAATTCAAAGGAGGACTGCTGCGTGGCGAGAAAACCTTTGTTAATGGGGAATTGGAAGATGAATAAAACCGTTGCAGAGGCTCGTGAGTTTGCCGAGCAACTTGGACAACAGTCGCAAAGCCTGTGCAACGATGCGGACTATGCTGTCTGCGCCCCTTTCACAAGCTTACATATTCTTCGTGTGATGCTGCCGGCCAATGTGAAACTGGGGGCACAGAACGTACACTTTGAAGAACACGGTGCATATACCGGCGAAATTTCCGCGTCTATGTTGAAAGAGTTTGAGACAGTCTATGTGTTGGCAGGTCACTCAGAACGCAGACAACTCTTTGGAGAGACCGACGAAATCATCGCCAAGAAAGTAAAGGCCATACTCAGTCAGCAAATGACGCCCGTGCTTTGCGTCGGTGAAGTGCTCGACCAACGAGATGCGGGGAAGACTTTGGATGTAGTTCGGAATCAGTTGAACAAGGGACTGGCCGAACTAACCGAAGCAGAAATAGGCCGCTGCGTCGTGGCTTACGAGCCAGTTTGGGCAATCGGCACAGGCCGTACCGCCACGTCCGAGCAAGCTGAAGAAGTCATAGCGGAGTTGCGCGCCGCTCTCCGTCAAAAAGTCGGTGCTACAGCAGACGACATTCGCATTCTTTATGGCGGCAGTGTCAAACCCGCCAATGTAGCTGAACTGTGCTCACAGCCGAATATTGACGGTGGACTTGTCGGTGGAGCCAGCCTGCAGGCGGATTCTTTTGCGCAAATGGCGGCTGAAATTTGTAAGGGGGTGTAACCCATGGACAACGCAGACTTTACACGTCAGAAGGCGCCTGGGACGAGCCCGGTTGCGCTTATCATCCTAGACGGCTTTGGCATGCGTGATACGGTCGTCGGAAACGCAGTCGCTCAAGCTAACAAGCCAGTTTTTGATGGTATCTGGAAGGAGTATCCGCACAATTATCTACGTGCCAGTGAGTTAGCTGTGGGATTGCCTGAAGGACAGTTCGGAAACTCGGAAGTCGGACACTCAAATATCGGGGCAGGCCGCATTTTATATCAGGACTTGACCCGTCTGAACGAAGATGTGAAGACAGGTGGATTTTACGAGAATCCAGTTTTGAAGCAAGCCGTCAACCACGCGTCGGAGCATAACAGCAGTCTTCATCTCTTGGGTCTTGCGTCTAACGGCGGCGTGCACAGTCATATCCGGCACTTGTACGCATTGCTAAAACTTGCAAAGAATAGCGGACTGAAGAAGGTCTATGTGCACGTTGTGACAGACGGCCGCGATGTATCTCCCACATCTGGAATCGACTTTGTACGCAATTTACAGCAACAGATGGATGAAATTGGTGTGGGTCAGATTGCGTCTATTGTGGGCCGGTATTATGCAATGGACAGGGATAATCGCTGGGAGCGCACCGAACTGGCATACAGAGCCATGGTTTACGGCGATGGCAAGAAAATGACAGACGCGGTTCAGGGCGTTCAAGAAAGCTATGATGCGCATGTGACAGACGAATTTATTAAGCCCATTGTCATGACAGATGAGAACGGCAATCCGGTGGGTCAAATCAAGAGTGACGACGCCGTCATTATGTTCAACTTCCGTCCTGACAGAGCAATTCAGATTTCTCGAGCTTTCACCAACGAAGACTTTCGCGAATTTGACAGAGGAGCGGATTCCCCTCATGTCTACTATGTTTGTATGACAAAGTTCAGTGAGTCCGTCAATGCAGACGTCGCCTACAAGCCCGTCAGTCTGGACAATACTATGGGAGAGGTCCTGGCTCAAAATGGACTAACCCAACTGCGGGTCGCAGAAACTGAAAAGTACCCTCATGTCACATTCTTTTTCTCGGGTGGACGGGAAGCAGAATTTCCTGGGGAAGAACGCGTTTTAATTCCTTCGCCCAAGGTCGCAACCTATGACCTGCAGCCTGAAATGAGCGCTTACAAAGTGGCGGATGCCGCAGCCAAGCGAATCAAATCAGGGGATATTGACGTAATGATTCTCAACTTCGCCAACCCGGATATGGTTGGACATACGGGTAGTCTGGAAGCTGCCATTAAAGCTGTAGAAGCGGTGGATACATGCCTTGGAACAGTCCTGGAGGCCATCGAAGAGCAGGGTGGGGTCGCCTTAGTTACGGCCGATCACGGTAATGCCGACATCATGATTGACGACAAGGGTGATGTCTGCACAACACATACCCTCAGTCTCGTACCGCTGGTGGTGACGAAGCGCGGTGTCACTGTGCAAGAAGGCATACTGGCAGACCTGGCTCCCACAATGCTGAAGCTCTTGGGAGTAGCACAGCCTGAAGAAATGACGGGCAAACCGCTGATTTAAGTAATAGCGCTGATTTAAGTAATGGCGAGGTAAGACCGGTATGGTGCAGATTCCGCCTCCGTGCCATAATAAGGGGCGGTACATAACCGGATAGTTGAGAAGGATGCAAAGGTCTTAAAAAATACACTGCGAAGGAGAATGCCTGATGTCCGAGATTTTTGATATTCATGCAAGAGAAGTCCTTGATTCTCGTGGAAATCCTACTGTAGAAGTTGAAGTTGAACTAGACAGCGGTGCTGTAGGACGTGCAATTGTGCCGTCTGGTGCATCTACGGGTGCCCATGAGGCTGTCGAGCTGCGAGATGGAGACAAGAATAGGTTCAATGGCAAAGGTGTGAAAAAGGCAGTTGCCAACGTGAACGAAATTATCACACCGGAGTTGGTGGGTGAAGAATCTACTGAACAAGTAGACATCGATGAAGCACTGATTGCTCTTGACGGAACCGACAACAAAGGAAAACTGGGTGCCAATGCGATTTTGGGTGTCTCCATGGCTGTTGCAAGGGCTAGCGCCGCAGAACTGGGATTGCCTTTGTATCGCTATCTTGGCGGGACGTACAGTAAGGTACTGCCTACACCCATGATGAACATTCTGAACGGCGGCAAGCACGCAGATAATACTGTGGATATCCAGGAATTTATGATTGTCCCCCATGGCGCAGAAAGCTTCCGTGAAGCACTGCGGATGGGCGCAGAAGTGTACCATAGTCTGAAGAAGGTTTTGAGTGCAAAGGGCCTCGAAACCACCGTTGGCGACGAAGGCGGATTTGCTCCGAATCTGAAAACCAATGAAGAAGCGATTGTGGCAATTGTGGATGCCATTGAGAAAGCGGGCTATAAGCCAGGAGAGCACGTCTCCATTGCTCTGGATGTAGCGTCTACGGAACTTTATGAAGACGGCAAGTACAACTTCAAGGGTGAGGGTGTCGTAAGAACAGCAGATGAGCTCATTAGCTACTACGAGTCCCTCGTGTCCCGTTATCCCATTGTCTCTTTGGAAGACGGTTTGGCCGAAGATGACTGGGACGGTTGGCAAAAACTCACCACGGCTCTTGGCAGTAAGGTTCAGCTCGTTGGCGACGATTTGTTTGTGACCAATACTAAACGATTAAGACAAGGCATAGAGTCTAAAGTAGGCAACTCCATTCTCATTAAGGTAAATCAGATTGGAACCTTGACAGAGACATTTGCGTGTGTTGATATGGCAACCAGGGCAGGTTACAGCTCAGTGATTTCGCACCGATCAGGTGAGACCGAAGACACCACAATTTCGGACATTTCTGTCGCACTGAATACCGGTCAAATCAAAACCGGTGCTCCAACCAGAACAGACCGAGTTGCGAAATACAATCAACTGCTTCGTATTGAGGAGATGCTTGGTGCCAGTGCCACTTATGCAGGTCTATCCACATTTGTCCGCTCGGCCAATTCGTGATAGACTTAATCTCACGTATGCGGGGACGAGTGGAGGTGACACGGGATGTTAACGGCTGCCAAGATTGTCTTGGTCATCCTATGTGTCTTGTTGATAACAGTGATTTTGTTCCAATCTGGACGAAGTGCAGGACTGTCCGGAGTCATCACAGGAGGTGCAGACCAGTCCGTAAATAGGAAGTCGAGAGGACTGGATTCCTTCCTTGCCAAAGTCACTGTGGTCATTGCAGTTCTGTTTTTTGCAACGACACTTTTTATTGCTTATATGTTTACGCACACACTCTAAGAGAAAGGCGTCGTCCTCGCAGGTCGGCGCCTTTCCTGCGGCTATTGTGGACAAGGCGAATGGCAGGTACATATGACGGTACATGCAATTTCTATTTGAACTGCAGGATTTGGAAATTGACGAGGATGGACGCCGGGAAGTACACTCGCAGAGTCTCGAGATTTCTTGTGTTCACAGGAACAACCGTGGGAGGAACGTAGCATGGGCAAAGACGCGTGTATCCTTGTGCACGGATTTACAGGGAGCCCAGAGGAATTAGAACCCTTAGCCAGTGTGTTGGAGAAATCCGGATACCAGGTTCTGTTGCCAGTTCTCGCAGGGCACTGCGGAACCAAGGAAGACCTGAAGAAAGCCACGGCTGTCGGATGGATACGGGGTGTAGAAGAAACCCTGAAGGAAGCTATGCACCAGTACGAAAAAGTACATTTAATCGGATTTTCTGCAGGTGCTATGGTCTGCGCAGTTTTAGCCGCAAAATACCCCGTTGAATCGGTCACCATGTTGGCTCCAGCAGTGTACTACCTTGGCTCAAAGCAAACGTTTCGAGAAATGGCCAACCTGATTAAGGCAACATGGAACTCCAATGGCTTCTCTCGTGATGACCTCAAAACGCGGATGGATAAAATGTCTCAGGTTCCTCTTAAGAGTGTTCAGCAGATGCGGCGCCTAGTCACCAGAGGAAAGGCAGCTCTTCCTGATATATCGCAGCCAGTGTGCATTATACAGGGCCGCCAGGACGAAATTGTAGAACCAAGAGGTGCTGAATACGCCCACGCGACCGTCTCTTCATTTATTAAAGAGATTCACTATTTAGAAAATTCCGGTCATATGCTTTGTCTCGAAGGAGACCGAAACAAGGTGCAACAGTACGTATTAGACTTCCTTGACAGTCTGCAAGTGGAGCAACAGCGGAATTCGTCTTAAGTTGACGTTGATGTTGTTAAGGTTGTCAGGACCGGATGGGTGCGGGCGTTAAGGTGAGGCAGTTGGAGTTAATACGGTTAGAGTTGGTGCGGTGAGTCAGGGAGGGTGCGGTTCAGGTGGGGCTGTTAGAGTTGGTACGGGGTGAGTTGGTGAGGGCGGTTTAGTGCCTGAAAAGATCCCTATTCACCGTAACGGCTGTGGGATTGTGATCCCAATGATCTCTAATGCCACCTTGCCGAAGAGATTAGTGTCATAAATGGACACTAATCTCGGCAGCGTCAAAAGGGTGCGGGGGTGTTAAGGAGCAAAGGGATCCCTATTTTGGAGGACCTGTTGGTGATAGTGATCGAAACCATCACTATTGTCTGGGAGGTATCAAAATAGGGAGCGAAACGATCACTAAGCCACAATCTTCCTCATATCTTCCTCATATCTTCCTTATATCTTCCTCATATCATTCCTCGAATCGAAGCAGTTTTCAATTTTCCACCAATCTCTAGTTGGAAGTTGCGTTCCTTTTTACCACATTAGCTTTTCGTCGATGTCATCAGAGACCGCGCACCGGCTCTGCTGTGCATCGAACTGGATGTAACAGTATTCAAAGTTAATAAATTCCTCTATTCTGCTCATGTCTTGTTCAAACCCGTTAAATCCTGTCGATCCCGCTGCCGTGGCAGGCTGGCAGGACTGGCGTGCGGCAGTTAGTGATCGCCGTAGTCCTTAATGGTGCTGGCCCAATGGGATTGGGATCTCAATGATCCTTAATGCTCCGTGCCCGGGAACGTTATTGTCATAAATGCTCCCTAATGTGGGAGACGGCAGAAAGGAGGGTAGGTAATAGGGAGCAACGGGATCACTATTCAAGACGGTCCGCTTGCAATAGTGATCGAATGGATCACTATTCTTTGGCGCGCTTAGTGATAGGGAGCAAAAGGATCCCTATCACTAAGCGCACTGGACAGGAGAACTGAGCCCGGACGAAGAACCTTAGAGCGACGCTCAGCTGCGTTCAGCACCATCTTCCTCCACTCCATTTCCGAAAGTGTATTTGTCCATGGCCAAACCCGCTCTTTGCTTTTTTGACATTATGGTATAAAGTGGACGCTTAGAGTATTGTCAAGCTGTGCCTGGAAACAATGATAGTAAGACAGCGCTGAAGACAGCAGTTGCTTGCTGCGCGAGTAATTGTAGACCCTTGTTGTAGAAGTAAGTCCAGTTGCTTACTGGGAAAGTAAATCCAGGTGATCTACTGGAGAAGCGACGGCGGCTGCTTTACTGGAGAAGTACAGCAATGACGGTGACGTCAAAGTACAGGGCTAGTTCAGGCCAGCGTGAAAGCGGGAGTTGAGTGTATTGTTTGACCGTGAAACGGTTTTGGAATTTATGAGGCACGATGTGTACAGGCCTCTTACCGTGCAAGAACTGACAGAGGAATTTCAAGTGGAAGCGGCAGATGACTTCAAGGAGTTTGTACGGCTTTTGAATGAAATGGAGGATAACGGAGACGTTGTCCGGACCCGAACCAATCGCTACGGTGTGCCGGAGCGGATGAACCTTGTGGTGGGCAAGTTGCAGTTGAAAGCACGGGGGTTTGGGTTTCTGTCACCGGATCAATCCGATGAAGAAGACGTCTACGTCGCTGCCACCGATTTAAACGGGGCCATGAGCGGTGACCGAGTGATGGTGCGCATCGAAAAGCGGGCCTCAGGGAATCTGCGCGAGGGCCAGGTGATTCGGATATTGGAGCGGGCTCAACAGCGAGTCGTCGGTGTTTTTACCCGCCATCGGAACCACGCCTTTATTGCACCCATGGACAGGCGGTTCCCTCAAGATATTTTCATTGACAAGGACGACATGGCAGATGCCCATGACGGCTATGTTGTCGTTGTTGAAATTACGTCGTTTCCGACCGTAACCAGGGGGCCGGCAGGCAGGGTTGTAGAGGTTCTGGGTCATCCGGATGCACCAGGCATCGACATTTTAGCTGTGGTTCGCAAGTACGGTCTGGAGGAAACCTTCCCTGAAGACGTTCTGACCGCTGCTGAGGAAATTCCCTTGGAGTTGTCCGAGAAGGATTACGAAGGCCGCAGAGATTTGCGGGATGAGACTATTGTCACCATCGACGGCGAAGATGCCAAAGACTTGGATGATGCCGTTCACGTGCGGCTTCTGGAAAACGGAAATTATTTGCTTGGTGTCAGCATCGCGGACGTCGGCTATTACGTGAAGGAGAACGGTGTGCTCGACAGGGAGGCTTTGAGCCGTGGTACCAGTGTCTACCTGGTCGATCGCGTTATTCCCATGCTCCCCCAACGCCTCTCCAACAACATCTGCTCTCTGAATCCTCACATTGACAGGTTGACCATGACCTGTGAGATGGAGTGGACACCTGATGCTGAGTTGGTGCGGCACGACATTTACCCAAGTGTCATCCGGACAACGGAGCGTATGACCTATACCAATGTCAAGAAGATTCTCGCCGATCACGATGAAGCCGCTCGCCAAAGGTACCGCCCGCTGATTCCAATGTTTGAGCATATGGAAAAGTTGGCGTTGGTCTTGCGGGGTCGGCGGATGAAACGCGGCGCAGTCGACTTTGACTTTGACGAAATCAAGGTTGCCGTTGACAACCTCGGGCGTCCTATCGATATTGCTCCGCGCCAGCGATCGATTGCCGAACGCATCATTGAAGAGTTCATGCTCGCTGCCAACGAAACCGTTGCAGAGCACTTCCACTGGCTCAATGTACCATTTTTGTACCGTGTTCACGAAGAACCGGATGTCAGTAAGATGTCCGAGTTCAACGAGTTCATCCATAACTTCGGTTATCACGTAAAGGGCGTCGGGAACGTTGTGCATCCCCGTGCACTGCAGGAAGTCTTGGATAAAGTGCGGGGCAAACGCGAGGAGCGGGTGATTTCAACCTTAATGCTGCGATCGATGCGGCAAGCTCGCTATGCACCTGACTGTACAGGCCACTTTGGTCTTGCTGCTGACTACTATACCCACTTTACGTCACCCATTCGTCGTTATCCGGATCTTATGATTCACCGGATTATGCGTGAGATTCTCACGAAGGGCAAACTGTCCGAACAGCGGGAAGAGCAATTGCATGAAAAGGTTGACTACGCAGCCCTTCGTTCCAGTGACAGGGAGAGGAATGCGCAGGATGCTGAGCGCGAATGTGATCAACTCAAAATGGTCGAATACATGCAGCAGCACCTCGGTGAAGAATTCGATGGTCTCATCAGCGGTGTGACTCAGTTCGGTTTATTCATCCAGTTGAAGAACGGTGTGGAAGGCCTGATTCACATCAGTTACTTGACCGATGATTATTATGTTTTAAACGACAGGCAGATGGCTCTGGTGGGTGAGCGAAACCGACGTGTTTTCCGCCTCGGCGATCCCGTTCGCGTCAAAGTTGCCGCCGCCAACAAGGAAGCCCTCACCATCGACTTTGAGATGATGGAGCATTACAGAGAAGGTACAATGGTCTTTGCATCAGGGCAGGCCGTCGTCGAATACGACGAAGACTTGGGTCCCGAAGACAGAGAGCGCCGCGTTGCAGAGCGCGAATACCTCTCGCGGCCCCAGCGTCCCGGCAGAGGCGGCCGAGGACGCGACAGGTCTGCACGAGGTAGAGACGACCGAGACAGGAACGACAGCAGAGGCGGTCGGAGTCGAAGCCAAGGAAAACGGAACGGACCCGGAACCCGCAAGGGCTCAGCAACCCGGAGAGCAGGCGGGTTTGGTGCCGGGGATGACAGCCGCACAGGCAGCAGCCAGAGCAGCAGTAAAGGCAGTAGCAAGGGCCGAAAAGGAAAGTATACCAAGACCAGGTATGGAAAAGGCAAGGGCAAAGGTAGAAGTAAAGGTGCCGTAGAGACTTTGGACCATGACGTTGATGGTGCAGTGCCCGGGACTTCAGAAATTGAGAGTAAAGCCAAGTCCAGCCAAAAGAACGGAAAAAAAGGCAAGAAGAAGCGTAAAAAGAGCAAGAGCAAGGCAGCCAAGTCAGAGTGAGCTCGTAAAAGCTTGTAAAGGCTTGTAAAGGCTTGTAAAGGCCGAAGTCACCTCAAGTTGCATGGTCGGGAACCAGGTTGACGCTTTTGACCATTCCGCGGTATAATTGCAACCCGCCCCGAAGGCCATGACTGACTGCGTCGGTCATGTCGCCTGATGACAGGGCGGAAAAAGCAGGAAACGACGGAACGAATTTAGACTGTCGTAAAGTCGCCGCATGATGTAGAATAGAAGTGTAGCCAAGCGCAGTAAGTACTGTGTGCTACGCGTACTTCGTGCAAGGCAACAAACAGGCATTACAGGAATTACAAGCACTACGGTGTTTAACCAGTTACCACTTGTGCTCGAGCTGTACAGCTATGCTGGTGTTATGCAGTTGTGTTGTGCAGTGACGTCGAGCCTCATACATGGGGGCGTTTTGGATTCGACGGGGATTGTTTGAGCATGAATGGCGGGTCGTGGGGCTGCGAGGCCACGTAAAAAACGCAGACCTAAATGTAACTGGCAAAGCAAAAAGCTTTACCTCAAACAGCAATTTAGCCCTAGCTGCTTAATTGTAGTTAGGCCATCACATTGAGTGTCGCCCGTGCACACGCTGTGATGCCAACCTAGCGGGATAGCTGACGGTAGATGTTCGCGGACCGCCAGCGAAAAATCGCGAACTTACTCATGGCGGAGCGTGTGCGTCCGCGTCGTCTGAGGACATCTAGTAGGCGTACTACACCCGTAGAAGTTCATGTGGCGAGGTCTTCGGACGCGGGTTCGATTCCCGTCGCCTCCACCACACGAAAGCACCCGAAAGGGTGCTTTTTTCGTGTGGTGGAAGGGATGAGGCAGAAAGGCCGCCACGGGTTCAGTCCCGCGCGGACGAGCGGTCTGTGCGAGGAGCACGGCATCTGTTTCAGTCCGCTAAGGTTTGCATCGTGGAGTTGGCGTCCGCAGGCAAAAATTAATGGAGAAACGGATATTCCCGTCGCCTTCACCAAGGACGTGCCAGTGCATTCATAACTCCACCGCAAGATACACGAACTTCATGCCAGGAACCGACCCGACTTATATCAATCTACTCCACATTCGTTCGATTATGGCTAAACAAACACAGACCAGTCCGCGATTGCAAAAATCGTCTATACGCTCAATGACTTTCAGCTAGTGTCTAACAGCCAATCATCTGGAACTACATATTCGTATCATCGAAAAACTCTAGCGCCAGCTTCTCGAGTTCGCCGAGTTTTCGGAGCAAGTCGTCCTCTTCAATCATCCGTATTACTTTTTGCAGGACATTCTGTTGACTCTTACTGAATTTGAATACATTCTGAACCATTGCTTCTCCTTGCGAACTGAGAGAAAGTTCGGTGATTCGGCCATCGTCTGGATAGGGATGTTTCTGGATAACACCCGACTTAACAAGTCCCTTGACTAAAGTGGAGACGGAATTGTGGGACAAGCTAGTGCGTTTTGCAAGTTGCGTATACGAGAGTCTCGAACTGCTGAGTGCCAGTGCCCGGACCAAATAGTACTGAGCTTCAGTTAGACCAATACTCTTGCCAACTTTGGTTCGGATGCGTTCCTGTACTTTACAATAACGGCGCATGGCCATGTATAACTGAAATGGTAAGTCAGAATCAGTCGTTGAAACATTAATTTGTTGGTCGACATCGGACATGAAAATATCCTCCAATCCTTATGGGGTAACAGGGCGACATCATGACATCAGAAAATCTGTATTGCATATCAACATATCGTCCTGTAACACCAGCCCGGAACCATTGACCATCTGATGAAGAAGGCGTCTTGTCCTAAGATCTCTACCTTGTCTTGTCATCTCCAATACAAGAATCCCAATTCATGTGTAGCCAACTCATTACGTGAGGTTATCAAATAAGGCTTATTACTAATCTCGTTTGGACATATGTCGTTATTGATATTTTATAGTATAATTGTGCATGTCAAATATGTTCAACTGGGGTCGAAAGTGGTGTAACAAGTGAAGAATCATATCTGCAATTCCTACCTCCCTATGTGGACCACTCCAAGAGCAAGTGTGGAATTACTTTCGTGATAATCCCCCAACGTGTTGGAATAACCCGATAACCAAGAACGGATAACGACGTGCACTCATTAAAGGGGAGAAAAATGTGAAAAAACGCAAGCATTGGCTACGAAGTGGTGCTGCTCTTATGGCAGCTGGGTGGGTGATGCTGCTTACACCTGCACCATCCGCTTTTGCAGGCACAACGGTTTCTGCGCCTACGCAGACCACTAATCTCGGTGGAAAAACATATTACGAAATCACTTCGGTTGGACAACTAGAATACATCGATGAGCACCAGACTTCTACGTGGTTGTCTCGGAACTATTTGTTGATGAGCAATATTGACCTCAGTGGTTACAACTGGGTCCCGTTTGGGAGCAGCAGTATTTCATTTACCGGCACATTCGACGGTGGCGGCTATACGATATCCCATGTAACCATCAATAATAAGACGTTTTATACAGGTTTCTTCGGTTATATTCTTAAAGCTGGAACTATTGAAAACGTCGGATTGACTAGCGTGAATGTAGCCGGTACCGGTTATGTCGGTGGGTTAGTGGGAGAAAGCTTTGGAAGCATTACAAATGCCTATGTCTCCGGGAGCGTGAAATCAACCGGATCAAACGTCCCTGCCGGCGGTTTAGTGGGAATGAACTACGGATCCATTACAAACGCCTTTGCCATCGGGAGTGTGAGGGGAGGGAGCGCTTCTAATGCCGGCGGATTAGTGGGAGACAACGAAAGTTCCATTTCGAATGCCTATTTCACCGGAAGTGTGAGTGTTGGCAGTGGCGCTAAGGCCGGAGTTGTGGCATATAACCATGGAAGTGTGAGTGATAGTTATACGAATGTTTCTCCATTAAGTGCTTACAATGTAAAAGGATGGAGCTCCGTCACTGGATCTTCCGTGCAGTCGTTATCGAATATGGAACTACAATCGACCTACGGTTCCGGGTGGGATTTTACGACCTCGGCAACAGTTGGAATTCCCAGTCCAAAAACATTTCCTACTAATCTTAATTCAGTCACGGTATCCGGTACCACAGGGGCGGCAATCACGAAAGGAAACAAAATAACTTATAAATATCTAGAAAATACGATTGGTACAATAACGCTCAGTGATTCTAGTGGACACTCACAAAATGTGTCTGTTAGTCCCGGTCAGTCAACGGTAACTATCACCAATGGGGCATTTCAAGGTTTGACGCTTCATTATACGGATCACAATAATAATCAAATATATGCAAATACCATCACCATTACAGGACCCTCGTGGGGGATTCGATCCGGGAGCACGACACCCTATTTGCTTGGGTTCAAGCCAAGTCTTACTGTGAATCCGCTCGCGCCGACGACGTATGGTCATTCGGCCGCGAAGGATACGTTGTCAGTGACCAGTTCGCTAGTTGACGGAAGCATCGGAGAACCTATCACTATGAAATATGACATTTTCAACCACTCGAATGTTTCCGTAGCCAGTCTCACCTCTACCGTGTACGCTACCGGCGGCGCCCAATCAATCAATTACCCGATTTCCCTTGCTGGACTGGCCGCTGGAACCTACACCTTGCACGTGAGTGCAAAGGATACTTATAATACGGCAGTGTATGCGACGCAGCAGTCTTTTTCTATCGAGCCGACTTTAAGCGGCCTGAGTCTAAACCAAGGGACGCTGTCATCTCCTTTTGCGAGCGGGACAACAAGCTACACCGACAGTGTGGCATATAGCGTGAGTTCCATCACGGTGACACCAACTGTGGGAGACCCTGGGGATACTGTGAAAGTCGATGGCAACACCGTGGCAAGCGGCAGTACGTCAGGCAGTATTCCACTGACCGTTGGAAGCAACCCGATTACAGTCGTGGTGATCGCGAAAGACGGCACGACGACGAAAACCTACACGGTTGACGTAAATAGAGCGCCGGCGAGCAGTAACGCCAACTTGAGCGGTTTGACGCTATCCAGCGGCAGTTTGAGTCCAACGTTTACATCCGGGACAACGAGCTACGCAGCGAGTGTGGCAAATAGCGTGAGTTCCATCACCGTGATCCCAACCGTGTCTGACAATACTGCTGCGGTCACGGTGAATGGGAAGTCGGTGACGAGCGGAAGTGCTTCGGGCCCAGTCGCCTTGACCGTTGGAAGCAACCCGATTCTGGTGGTGGTGACAGCACAAGACGGAACGACAACCAATACCTACACAGTTGATGTAAACCGCGCGAAGAGCAGCAACGCCAACTTGAGCGGTTTGACGCTGTCCAATGGCAGTTTGAGTCCAACATTTGCTTCTGGGACAACGAGCTATACAGCGAGTGTGGCAAATAGCGTGAGTTCCATCACCGTGACGCCAACCGTGTCCGACAATACTGCTGCGGTCACAGTGAATGGGAAGTCGCTGACGAGCGGAAGTGCTTCAGGTCCAGTCGCATTGACGGTCGGAAGTAACACCATCTCCATTGTGGTGACTGCACAGGATGGAGTTACACAGAAAACTTATACACTGAAGGTTTCAAGGGCAGTCGGCCATACGGTGACATACAACGGAAATGGAAGCACAAGCGGCACGGTGCCGACAGACAGCAACATCTATGCGAATGGGTCACTTGCCAGAGTGCTGGGAAACGCGAGCAACCTGACTAAGACGGGCTATACCTTTGCAGGCTGGAACACGAAGGCTGATGGCACTGGAACGGGTTATGCAACAGGCAGCACGCTGACCATCGGTACCACAAACGTCATGCTGTACGCCCAATGGAGAGTTGACCCGTCCGTATCAACGTCTCCTTCACTACCGAATGTACTAGAAGGAACATCATACAGCCAGAAACTCCAAGCATCAGGTGGTATGTCGCCGTACACCTTCTCCATAGCTGATGGTTCCTTACCAAACGGCTTGACACTGCAATCCGATGGGGGTCTGGTTGGGACACCACAACAAAGTGGAACCTTTCACTTCACTGTTCAAATCAAGGGTCACACAGGCACCACAACCACTAAGCAGATGAGTCTATACGTGATTCCGACGGCACCCACAGGTTACTTGAAGACGACATCCACGAAGCAGGTGGTCGGCAATAGTGGCGGCACACTCACGGCAAAAGGCAACCATACGACGGCCACATTGGTGATTGTATCAGGCACATTTAAGAACCCGTTGCAGATGGACATTACGACCGGGACAGTCCCGTCGAACCTGGTTCCATCGGGCTGGAACATGGTGGCTGCATACGGAGTGAACTTCGACAGGAACGACACCCCGACCCACCCGTTGTCCTTCACACTGTTGAATGCAGGCATCACGCCACAATCGAAGGTGTACAAGATTGTGAACGGGAAGTTGATTCCGGTCACAGCCACAGTGACCAAGGGGAAAGCGGTCATCACATTTACCACAGACCCGGATTTCGTGGTGTTGCAGCCCAAACCAAAACCAGTGCCGCAAGCCACAAAACCTGTGACAGGGTTTCCTGCATTTCCGTGGGCTGCAGGCGGATTGCTCAGTACCCTGACAGGTGGGCTGGTGCTCTGGTGGCAGAGACGCAAGAAGACACTGGAGTAGGTAGAACATCTCAAAAAGCAAATCACAATGACAAAATAGATGAGGTTTCCCTATATGGGGAACCCATCTTTTTTTCTCTAACCGATACCATCGTGCTCGGAATTTTACTCGAGGGGACAGCTATGGGTACGAGATATACAAACGCATCGCTAATTAAAGCGGCGGATTGTATCAAATTTGGGGGCTTCATGCGGAACATAGATACATATTTATACAATCTGTTCATGGTACTCTTATGTAAGAGCCGATGCCAAAATTACTGAGGACATGGGAGTAATGCGAAGAGCGGTCAAATGGCCCAGAACTCGACCGGTTGGGGCGTTCTGTTACTGAAGGACCGTGGGTGTTCGTTCCTGTCGGAAAAAATGGGCGTAGGAAAGCTGAGAATAAGGTCCGCCAGCCTCAGTTTTTGTGGGTAGTAGTTTTCATTGAGCCCGCCTCAGTCTACTTCGTGTCCAGCCTCGATTTACTGTGCCGGTTTGAGCGTAAGCGCAGTAGGCCATCACGTGCATACAGAGGATAGCTTGGTCGACGTGTGCCTCTACCGCCTTACGTCCACGTTTGTGTACACGCCGTAAACTGTACCCATCCTTCAGCATTCCAATAATTCGCTCAATCCCTGTTCGGGCGTCATACAACGTATCGAACGTACGGCTGTGCTGTGGGAACTCAGGGTCGACCTGAGGTGTCGTCGAAAAATCAACCCGGAGTACCCGGCCTTGCGTGGCACCGCCGCAGCATTCAATGTGCTTGTGGTGAGGGCAGACAAGCCCTGCCTGTGTTGCCTGAGGATTGTGAACTGGATACGTGAATATGTACTGTTGCTTTTTGAGGTCGCACCCCTTCAATACCATCTTGTGTCCAACAATACAATGGGGTACCCCGTAACGGTCAATCATATCCATGCCACGGATATCGCTCGGTTTGTCCTGCCGGCCCCTGGGATTAATGGGAGCAACCAGCTTCGCCCCAAGCACATCCTTTGTTGTCTGCTGGTTCCTGGGACTCTGGTAAATTCCATCGGCAAGCACGTATTGCACAGGCTGTGCCAGTTCCTCAAATTCAGACTTGAATCTCTCAAGTGTAGGCAGCAAAGTGAAGGCATCGTATTCCCCGCCCTTGCATACCTCTCGAGTAAGTGGAATCTGTCCCTTAGCGCCACTGAGTAAAGAAACTTTGTGGCCAATATAGGACACGGCGTTACTCTTACGGACAATGCCTACGTTGTCTTCTGTGGGTACCATGGCACAATCACAATCTTCTTTGTGCCCTCAGATTTTCATCTGTTCTCCGTATGTCGCTTCTGCTTCAACGTGTGTCGTGTCAGCCACCAACGTGTCTTCAGCCTCTAGCACACCCTGGTTCAAATTGAATTCAACGACTCGTCGTCGAGCCTTATCCCATAATCCGAAGTTTGTCATGATTTCGTCGAAGCGGGCAAATGAGCGGTAACTGGGGAGTTTGCCTGTGAACCCACAAGCTTCAGCAAATAACGGGTTTGAGCGAACTTGCAGGTAAACACTCTCTGCCATGCTTTCGACGTATAGCAACCGAGCCAGCTCAAACGACCGCATCATAGGCATAAAATCATGAGGCTTGCGGCCTGAGCGGCTTCGTCTGACGGTCGAGGTATCAGCAGTTTGTTCGGTTGGGGTTGCGAGTCCTAGGTCAAGAGCAGAGTCAGTGAGGCTGGCGCCTCTATCTGACCGATTCATCCGTTTCTCACGTAACGAGTCATACAGATGTTGGTAGTATTCTTGCTCAATGTCTCGAAAGATGTCCCAAGGGAAAGTCAGTGCGGGGATCACGAACGGAACGTCCAGATATTGTTCCCACTGACGAGAAATCAACGGGAGGGGAAGCAAACACGATTGCGTTTGTCGTGATATACTAGATAGCGCCATGGTTCTTCTCCTTTGTAGGTAGGTTTTCGTCGACTTTATTCTACCAAAGAGGGTTCCGTGGCGTATTTATGTCTAATGTCACACTGACGATTTACGTCCACCATGATTTTCGTCGCATAAACGTTCAGCAATACTTATAAACATACAAATCGCCTTGATTCATATCGCAATATTGGTCGTCAAATGCCTGAGAACAAGTTCTCTCACTCTTCTGAGTTCCTTTCGCGAAATAAAGCAACTTTATTCGTGTTCCTGATTTACCTACTGTAACGGCGAGAATTTAATTGTGGCATCGGCTCTAAACTTAGGGGCAGCTATGTTGAAGAAGAAGTCTGGCAAATTGAACAAAATAGGTCGGCGTAGACAACAGACATGATGTCTCCATGTTGGCTTAAATCAGGTGTCAAGCTAACGTCCGAACTATTCGCGGAAGGGGTATTCAATGGGCAAAAAAGATGCAAAAAGCTTTTTGATCAAAGAGAAACAGCTCTTTTGTCCAATTTGTGGTCACGATAAATTCTGGAAAGATGAAGCACGTGTTGAGAAGGGAATTGGTCAGTTTCGTCCAGATTGGGAGGCGGTCACCTTGACATGTGAGGAGTGCCGACACATTCTCTGGTTTGAACATTAAATCGACATAGATACACACCTCCAAGAAACACTGTTTCCATCGCGTCAGGGGATCTCCCCGTGACACTCGTTGGACCATGGTAGAGTCCTATCCTAATAATAGATATAGCCAACGGAGGCGAGACCTGTTGAAAACGCTGTTGATTTCGAGTATTGCTCTTCTCACACTAACTGTAAGCGGTTGTGGCTCGCCGGCGCAGGTCAACGTGGGTAATAAAGTAAACGAAATCCAAAACTCCACAAGCAAGCAGGTCTCCAGGAAACCGATGGCTCCGAGCTTTTCCCTGACGGAGCTAGACACAAGTAAAAAAGTTTCTCTAAAGTCTCTGTTGGCAAAGGGGCATCCAGTGATTTTAAACGCGTTCGCATCATGGTGTGCTCCCTGTAACAAAGAAGCCCCAGAACTGCAGAAGTTAAGCAAGCAGTACCAAGGCAAAGTAACCTTTGTTGGTGTGGACACCATGGATACAGTATCTGGTGTTAAGAAATTCGTCAGAAAGCATAATTTAACGTACCCCGTATTGCTGGACAACCAAGAGAACAGTTTTGGCAGCGAATATGATGTGATAGGACTGCCTGACACGTACGTTATCAGTTCCGGTGGGAAGATTGTTATTAGGCACGAAGGTATTCTAAGTAAAGGCGAAGCTGCGTCTATATTCAAGTCTGCCGCAAAGTTTAGTTGACGTGTGTTTAAGCACTATGTGCCCTGCGGAACGGAAGCCGACTGTCGCTGGAGCTGCACGAATATTAATTCTTGATACTGTTTGCTTCCGGGACAAGCGGGCAGGATGACGTAAGAACCTCACGTGGAGGGAATCTATGGGTACGCCAATGAAGAGTCTTGAAGGACAACGTGTGACACTTCGCCCAATTGACGTTGAACGAGATGCTCAGGAATGGTTTGAGGCGATGCAAGAGCCGGAAATGCATTTGTGGACAGGTAACAACATCCCGATCGATGTAGATGAAGTTAGGGATGTTGTTTTAGCAACCTATGCCAATCATCCTGAGATTTTTGCTTGGTGTATCAGGGAGTCTATAACAGATAAGATGGTCGGGATATACTGGATTGGCGTCCCATTTATATCGGACGAACAACGCCTAGTCACACTTGACGCACAACGCATTGCGAAACCATTTTGGAGAAAAGGATACACAAGAGAAGCGAGGTCACTCGTTTACGATTACGCATTTACAGACCTCGGCGTAGAAGAGATACGAGCGTCAGGCTCAAGGGCAGCTTAGTTAAGTAAAGATTATCCTCCCATACCTTCATTATACATCCTTTTACCTCCGATTTGCAGACTGTTTTTTCCATTATTTGTATTGTACTCTCTTAGTGAGTGGAGTTTGCGGAGAGGTGGATGATTATGAAGGTACTTCTAATTGGGGGCTCTGGACTTATTGGCTATTATCTGGTACCTCTGCTTGTGCAAGAGGGAAATACTGTTACCGTTATGTCCCGTGGTAACAAACCAATAGCTGAAAGGAACGTAACTCATATTACTGTTGATCGGTCTACAGCTTTTGAAGAGCAAGGACTTTTAGGTGAATATGACGTTGTAATCGACAATGTGGCGTATACACCTGAAGATTGTAAAAGCCTGTTAGATGGTTTGCGAGGTAGAATAAATCACTACATTGTTACCAGTACGGCTTTTGTCTACCCGCAACTCGAGCGTTCCTTGGCAGAACCTTCACGTCCTCTCAGAGAAAGTGATGCGTCTTTTGACGACGAACTGCCAGAGAGAACTCCTAACAATGCTCATGACCGCTACGTTTATGACAAACAGCGGATGGAACGTTGGCTTCGTCAACATCGAGAGAGATACGGTATCAAAATCACTGTGATTCGCCCCTTGCTTCAGATGGTAGGACCCAATACAGAAGACGGACGCTTTGCATGGTTTTGGTTGCGAGTCATCGACGGCGGCCCCATATGGTTGCCGGACAGTGCCAGGCACAAGGCCGGTCCTTGCCAACTTTCCTTCTCAGGCGATGTCGCCAAAGCAATTATCGCCGTCATGCAGCATGCTACGGCAGATTATGCCGTGTATAACATTGGACAACCAGAGTTGTGGACGTATGAAGAGTATATTGACATGATGGCAACCGAGGCTGGACGACATACAGAAGTTCACTACGCTCCTGAGGAAACTCTAAATATAAGAGCGGGTGGATTCTATCGGATTTCGTTGCCATATCCAGTAGCATTTGATGTTTCAAAAGCTGAACAGGAATTGGGAGTCAAACCGACTCCAATGAGAGACTGGGTGCGGGAAACCGCAGCATGGATGACGAATCACTACAGAGATACGTCACCCAGTTGGTACGAAAACAGAAAGAATGAACTCACATGGTCGATAGATGTTACTGCAAAAAACTAGTTGTTCGCTGCATAAATATGCTTGGTCGCTTACTGATTCATCTTGGACTTATGGGAGCTAAGTGCAATATAGATCCAGCCTGTATTTCCGAGAGAAATGGTATAATTAGTTAATGACTCGGTGTCTCGTGTAATTGATGACGAGCTAAAGTTGTCAATCTGAGGTGAGGTTATATGTCGGCTAGAAGATTGTTAACCGTCGATGAAGCTCGTCAGTACTATGACAGCTTCGGAGCAAAACAGGATTCACAGAGCTTTTATGAAGATCCCGCTCTAGAAGAGCTCATTCGTGAATCACATTTTGGGACCGCTGAGTCGGTGATTGAATTCGGGTCTGGCACGGGTCGATTTGCGAAGCAGTTGTTAGTGAAGTCCTTACCTCCACACGCTACATATTTGGGGTTGGATACGAGTTCAATCATGGTTGATCTCGCCCGAACACGTCTGAATGACTATGACCAACGTGCAGAAGTCATACTAACTGACGGTTCTATTCACCTTCCCGCTTCAAACCGTTCTTGCGATCGAGTTGTTTCGAATTATGTTTTGGATTTACTCTCACCCTCTCATATTGATGCTTTTGTTGAGGAAGCCCAACGGGTGCTTAAGCCGGAAGGTTTGCTTTGTCTGGTCAGTCTAACTTTCGGAAAGGGAATGTTAAGTCGGTTTGTATCAATGACTTGGGATCGCATTCATGCGATTCAACCTAAGATAGTGGGCGGGTGCAGACCAGTAAATTTGCTGAGTTATTTGAATGAGAGCTACTGGCAAATCAAGCATCATAGTGTTCAAGTTGCGTATGGAATCAGCTCCGAAGTTGTCGTTGCGAAACCTATCGGTAGGGTGTTAAGATATGTTCCAGTGTGCCTTTGCAAAGCTCCATTGCTTGAGTTTGAAAGTCTGACTTGAAGTTGTTACGAGGAGAATTGAACGTTATTGCTACGTACAAGGAGGGATATTCCCTCCTTGTTTATTGTAGCGTCATTAGTTTTGTTCTTCATTCAACCAGCACAGCATGAAAGCTTTGATACGTCTTTGTCGAAGGTCAGTGCTGCCAGCTTTATCCCTTCCGTCATGGTTAGATATGGGGCAAGCGTTGACCGCAGATCTTCGATGGTCAGTCCAAACTTCACTGCGAGCACGCCGGAGTATATGACATCACCTGCGTTTTCCGCCACCACATGGACACCGAGGATCTTCCGTGTCTTTGCATCCGCTACGAGCTTGAATACGCCAGTCGTCTCTCGATTGACCAGAGCCCGAGGTACAGCATCAAGCGGAAGGACGGAAGTTAAAACCGCGTATCCACTGGATTGTGCCTGATCTTCTGTAAGCCCAACGGTCGCAACTGCAGGATGTGTAAATGTGACACCAGGAACGGCTGTCAAATCGACCCTTTCTTCGCTGCCAGCCAGTGCGTTCTTTGCTACAACTCCACCTTCATAAGCTGCTACATACACGAATTGGGGTCCCATGGTAACGTCGCCTGCCGCATAAATCTGGTGATTACTCGTGCGAAGATAGTCATTCACCAGAACTTCACCGCTATCACCAACTCGTACATTTGCTGCACTCAGATTTAACGCTTCAGTATTGGGCTGACGACCTGTTGCAACGAGCAAGGCTTCCGCTTCGACAACTTCCTCCTGACCATTCACCGTGAGATATACCCGTTTGAGATCTCCGTCCTGCTCGACACGATGAAATGTCGCACCGGTGATGATATTGATTCCTTGATCCGTCAACGCCGTGGTGACCGCCTCCGAAATTTCTGGATCGTACGACTTCAATACACGAGCACCCCGCTGCATCAGGGTAACCTCTGCACCAAGATTGTGGAACATCTGACCAAGCTCCATGGCGATATATCCAGAACCAATGACAGCCAACCGTTTGGGCAGTTCCTTAAGTTCAAGTGCCGTGGTGCTGACTAGGTAATCCACGTCTTTCAATCCAGGAATATTGGGCACAGCAGGTGATGCTCCGGTCGAAATCAGGAAGTTTCGAGCCTTGATCTTTCGCCCGTTCACTTCAACGGTCGCCTCATCTACAAAACGAGCCTCGCCCTGAATGAATTCAAAACCGTATTCGTCAATCAAGTCAATATACTTCTGTTGGCGGAGTGCTCCGACCAACTCATCTTTACGGTCGATAAGTTTCCCTAAATCTACAGGCTCAGCGGATGTGTTAAGCCCTTGGAATGGATTTTGCGCTGCCAGATGATTGATTTCACCCGCACGAAGCATGTTTTTTGAGGGGACACAGCCAATGTTGACACATGTTCCACCGACGGTTCCCCGCTCCACCATGGCAACTTTCGCACCATACGACACGGCTTGAATTGCCGCTGAGAATGCTGAACCGCCTGACCCGATGATAAGCAAGTCGTAGTCGAAGTTCCCACCAGTGTCGGGTAGAACGCTGGGCTGTGGATCGCTGAAGACGGTAGCGTCACCAGGCTTGTACCCTGTATCCGTAATCGCCTGTTTCGCAGCATCAAGCTGATTGAGGTCTGTCAGTTCAAATGTAGCTTCATTGCGGCGAAAACTAGCCGATATATTGTCAGCTCCCACGCTTTTAAGCGCATGGGACACATGGCGTTCACAATCATCACAAGTCATTCCATCTACGACGAGTCGAATGTGCTTTTTGCTGCTTGATTCAGTCATATGAAATCCCTCCGTTAAAATTCTGCATCACATATGAATGTATGGAAACCAGTACATAACGAGGTACACACCTGTGGCAAAAGTGATGAGACCACTCAGTCGTCCCATCCATCGGGCGCCCATTCTCACCCATTTCATAACCACTTGTTGTGACAATGTCGCTCCTATGGAAATTCCGGTGACTACTACGCCCATACCCAACGCGTAGAGAATAAAATCCCACATACCTTTCGCAAAATCACCAGCATGGAAAGAGGAAAGGACTAAAACAGCGAATAGAGGTAACGTACACCCTAGAGAACCCAATGCATATAACACACCATAGAGAATAAATGAAATTTTTGACCCTCGGCGTAGGTTCTGATTCGTGCCTCTTAACTCTAAAGCAAGCACATTCTTACCGAATATCATTAATATCCCAAAAATAATAAAGAATACCCCGACCAGAAAAGCAAGCCAAGCTACCAAGGTACCTAGTACGGAAGCAACCAAAGATGAGAGAAACCCAGCTACGATAAAAATGCCAAGAAACCCGACAGTCATCAACAAACCTGCCCAAAGTCCATCCCATGCCCGTTTTTTTTCGCCGCCGATTAAATAGACAATATAAGAGGGTAACATAGCGACACCACAAGGATTAAATGTCGCCAGAATTCCTGCTGCGAGTACGACGGGAAGTCCGCTTAAATAGCTCATGTAGATATCACCTTTTGAATCTTTTGTAGGGAAGGAGCAATTCCCTTGTAAATTTGCTTATGATGATAAAGGACGATCACAGTATCCAACGATTGAATTTTGAAATGGTTCACCCACTTACTCTGCTTGTCAATCACGTGTGTCCAATTTGCCCCAACAGAATGTTTGAAATTCTGGATTTCCTTTGGCGTATTAAATCCTTGAACGTCAATTGAAATCAGTTTTGCGTGAATTTGCGAACGGTCTTTGGCAAAACGCTTTTCGCCAGCAACGCAGGAACCGCAACTCGGAGACATAAAATACAAGATGGTTTTTTGATTCGGGTTGACAGAGACGGTTTTCCCATCGGCAGCTTTAAACTGTAACTCGTGGCTTGAAGTGGGGGATTGTACCTTTCCAGTTCTAGCTTGCCCTGCGTTCGTTCCGCATCCTGCCAGTAGTGATGTGACGGCAACCGCAGTAAGCCCTATAGCATACTTCATCGCGCATAACCCCCCCTTTTACATCCGCGTGCAACTGCTGATGTGCGCTGCATTGTCAGCCACAATACCCTTCGCAAGTTGCAATATCGTTCGGACGCGCTCATCTGCAATTCGATAAAAGACGTATTTTCCGCTCTGCCGAGAACTGACATAACCGCACCATTTCAGACAGGCTAAATGATTGGATACTTGTCCCTGGGATATATTGAGTCGTTGAACCAATTCACTTACAGTCTGCTCTCCATCCAGTAGCATTTCCGTGATTTTTAATCGTGTTGGGTTTGAAAGACCATGAAAGAACTTAGCATATAATTCTGTTTGCAGGTCTTGATCTTCGGAGAGAAAAAGTTCCAAAATAGCTCACCCTTTCTGAACTCATATCGAAAACGACAAACTTGATTTTGATACGCTTTTAATAAATTCAGTGGTTACAAATTCCCGTCTAATATATTTTCATATCTAAATATGACTGTCAATGAGGATCACAAATATTATAGGTCGAGAAAGAAAAGGACAAATTGTATATACTGTTACGATTCATCTGTCGGGTGATCTTCAGGACTTTGATAGCTTTTCTAGCCCTTTCTTTGATAGAGATTTTATTGCGCTTATGGGCTGCGACTTGAAAGTCGTCGGGAATCATGCGGTGCAAATCCGCCCGTCCAGAACTGCGGATGCGAACCTACCGTGACGTGGGACAGTGGTAACGCCGTCTTGCGATAGCTCACGGAACAATGTAGCCGCGCCAGATAGGGTGAATTCTGGCCGGAGCTAGGTTGAGAAGTGCATGGTGAACACCAGTGAACCCCATATAAACCGCGTTACGCAAGACAAGCGAAACACCATGACACGCTTGAGCCAAAAGGCAAGTAGCCGGAATCGTCACTCCCGTTTTGGCGATTCGCAGTTCTAAGCGCTACCGCGGGACTCGGGGTACCTAAACACTTCAGAGACGGGTTGTCGACGGAACAAGGTAAGCCCCACGGGGTCTGTCCTGTATGGACAGTAAGCGGAACGTAAGTGAAGCCGAACTCCCTAGGGGGTAGAGGAACGGGCAAAAAGCAAAAGCTGTCTTGTAATGGGACAGATAAGGGTAGCGGACATGCTAAGATGCCCTGACGCGAAAGCGTGCAGACTTGCCCAAGGTCATCCAGCCGGAAATCCTGCAGCATGAGACGAAAGAGCAGCGGTACGATGTCAAGGCCCTAAGGTGACATAATATTTGTCGAATTGCTACTACGTTGGACGTGGTGCCAAAATTAGCAATACTCAACTAAGCCCACCCTACCTAGATTTTTAAAATATGGTGAAAAACCTAGGAACTGGTGGATAGAGGTCGATCGCGGTAAGTTTATGCGCGTTGTCGGACCCCTCCTTCCGGAGTGTAAAGTCGGTTGGTCTTTAGCAGATAGAAGACCACTCGCATCAGTTTCCGGGCTGTAAGCGCAAGGGTACGTCCCTCGGCAAATTCCTTTGGCTCCGCTCTCTTCTTGGCATAGTACTCGGCGAAAACAGGGTCGTGCACCCGGACACTGTTTGCCGCTTCAACCATGTAGTACTTGAGGTAGCGGTTGCCAGAATGAATCAGTCGAGTTCGGTTGGCTGTGAATTTCCCGGACTGGTGAACGGTCCAAGCGAGCCCGGCGTGTTTAGCGGCTTCCGCGTGGCTCTTAAACTGGCTTACATCCAGCTCAGCTACAATGCCGGAAGCAAGAATGGGACCGATACCGGGAATGGAATCAAGGGTTTGCGGGATCGTCGCCAAGTGGTCCTCAATTCCTTTGCGTAGTGCCTTCAGTTGCTCTTGTACCGTTCGAATCACGCGAATACTAGAAGCCATTGCGAGATTGACCGAGTCCGACATCGACTGGGGTAGCCGGTACGAGGAGCGAGCAGCCTTCTGTAGCACTTTAGCAACGACCTCAGGATTTTCGAATCGGTTCTTGCCATGTGCCACAAGGAATTCAATGAGACGCTCAAGGGGCATCTCACAGAGTTCCTCAACGGATTCGAATTCCTCCATGACAGCAATGGAAGTTGCCGAGAGCTTGTTTCTCTTAAAGGGACCTGTGCTGCTGTAGTCACTGAACTTGAGATACAAGTTCGTCATGAGGAAGTTGCTCTCTCTAGACAGATCCTGCATCAGGTGGTAGCGGGCTCGCGTCAAGCGCTGCAACGCCATGAGCGGCTCGCTCCAGGTAAAGGGATGCGGGAGAAGGCCTGTCCGAAGCTTAGCTGCGATAAACCAGGCATCTACTCTATCGTTCTTGGGGGCACTCAGGTAATGGGATTTCTTAAACTCCCTGATAAGACTGGGGTTAAAGACGTAGACCCTACGCTGAACACCAAAGTCCAAATGACGTTGCAGATACATGGCGGCATGGGTTGAGTAGCATCCAGTATGTTCGAGACCAAAGAGAATCTCTTCAGCCTGTTTCTGTTTTGCCAGCTTGGAGATACGATCCTGAAACTCTAAAATCCCAGGACGATTGTTGGTAACGGTGAATCGACTCACAGGTCGTTTCTCATCGTCCTGTGTTAAGCAGCAAACCACGTTCTCTTGGCTGCCTACATCAATTCCGACAAACAAGGAGGAAGTCAATATAATCACCTCCTTCAGGTTGGGATGCAGATGCCTGCGACCTCGGGATGACCCTGGGAAACCCATGAACGACAGCCTTGCGAGCTATTGGAATACACCAGACGTCATCGGTGCACGAGCCTCCTTCTGCTGGCAGGAGGGATGACGGACCGGGAAACAGTCAGCGTGTAGGTCTATTCCATGGGGCCAGGGGAACAATCTTTCCTCGGAAGACACCCTCAGATGAGGGGCAACGGGAGGGATAGGAACATTCCCTTGGTAGACACCTACGGCTATTTTCCCAAGATCAGCCCGAGGTCGTAAACACTCACTTTGTCACAGAAAGGTCTATCAACATTTGATTAGGTTTTCAAGGAACAGAAATTTAATAGAGCAACTACATTATGGTTTTACGTAAACCAATTCAGCAGCTGTTCTTAATATACAAGGAGTGGTCTGTTATGAACCGAAAAGCCGTCTCACAAGACGAGTCAACAGGCCACATTCGTGAGAATCCCCGCGAAGTCCACGAAGACGCAATCATGCGCGCGTGGGTAGAAGCTCAAACAGCGGATACCAGTGAGCATGCAGATGAGTGGATAGATTGGAAGGGAATCGAACGTCACGTTCTCAGGTTACAGCGACAACTGGCCCACGCAGTCGAACACAACAATCGTAAAGCTGTGCGTCACTACAAGTGGCTCATCCGCACTAGCCATCACACCAGGCTTCTGGCCATTCGGCACGTGACACAAGAAAACCGTGGACGCCATACACCGGGAGTGGACGGAAGGACCTACGCCACGCCAGAAAAGAGACGTGAGTTAAGTGGACTCGTCAATCTCCAGAGTCGCCTCTTACCCGTTCGGCGTGTGTATATCGTCAAGAAAAACGGAAAACTCAGGCCGCTCGGCATTCCAACTACCCATGATCGCGTGTGTCAGGCCATTCATAAAGCGGCTATGGAACCAGAATGGGACATCCAGTTTGCGCCCAACACGTACGGATTCCGTCCACAACGATCGACATGGGATGCCATGAGTCAAGTCTTCGCGAACCTCTGCAAGTCAGGCTCGGCACCATGGGTCATCGAAGGGGACATACGCGGCTATTTTGACAACGTCGACCATGCGAAACTCTTGGCCAAATTGGCCCCGGAGGACCGTGTATATGTTCGGCGTATGTTGAAAGCCCCGGTCCTCGACCCCGAAGAAGGCCTGCAGGCAAGCACGCGGGGCACTCCGCAGGGTGGCCTAGTTTCGCCGTTAATTGCGGTCATCGCGCTGCAGGGTATGGAGAAGGATTTGCGGCAAAAGGCCTTCCAAATGAAATTCGGAAGTAGCCGTGCTAACCCTGGCATCAACATCGTCTCTTACGCGGATGACTTCATTGTCACGTGCAAAACGAAGGAGCAAGCAGAGCAGTTCGTTCCAGTCATCGCCCAGTGGCTTGCGGATAACGTAGGCGTCGAACTCAGCCTAGAAAAAACTCACATAACCAATGTCAATGACGGATTCGACTTCCTCGGATTCCATGTCCGCAAGTACAAGGGACAGCTATTGATTAAACCCGCTAAGGACAGTAAACTCGCTGTTCTACGGAAAATCAAAAGTATACTGGACGCGAACAAGTCAGCCAAACAATCCATGGTCATTCGACTGCTTAATCCTATTATTCGCGGGTGGGGCAATTACTACAGCACACAGGTCAGCAAAAAAGTCTTCGCATACTGTGACCATCGAATTAACCAGATGCTGTGGAGATGGGCAAAACGACGTCACCCTAAAAAGAGTGCAAAGTGGCTATACCAGAGGTATTTTGCCCGAATCGGAAGCCGAAACTGGGTATTCTCCGACGGCACCTTCACTCTAGCCACCATGACTGATGTTCGCATCATTCGTCACATCAAGATACAGGGACGCCGTTCGCCTCACCGACCAAGTGACCACGAATACTTTGAGGCAAGGCGACAACAACTGCTACTCAAGCGTTTGAATGGCTTCCAGAAGAAAGTGGTGCGCAAAACTAACGGACGATGTGCTCTCTGCGGATGTAATATATCTGCAGAGCACTTCCGTCGCTGGCAGGTCAACGGAGATAATGACATCCTTTTCGCTCGAATGATTCCCGAACGATTAGGTGGGCACAACACGATTGAAAATGTAGTCGTCACGCATCGATGGTGCTACGAAAAATATCGCTCCATCAATGACTATGATACTTTGCCAGACAATCCAGAACGCTATCTTTCCGGTCAGGAAAGCATTGTTAATGGACAAGTGGTTTGGCATGAAAAACGCTCAGAAGGCCAACGACGACAGCAAAACTGCAGGATGGCTTGAGCTGCATAACGGTAAACTGTTACGTGCAGTTCTGAGGGGAGAAGGAGGTCGCAAGGCCTCCGACTTACCCGACGGCGTTAGCGACGTGCGCCATGAGGCGCTATGTATCGAAGCCACAGACACTGTGGCTGACGGGTACCTCACCCCGTCAAGGCTAGGATGGCATGCGTTGGGTTTGAGTAAACCCTGGGTGTGGAGCCCATCTAACAATGTACCTGTGAGGGAGAACCGACCTCCCAAGAAGCGGGGCTAGCCTCCAAGACCTGCTATGGTCAGCGAAAGCAAAGGCATGTCTGAAGCGTGGTCAAGCCCAACACCGGAAATCGTCGGATGATACGGGTGGGATGGAACGAACACACCCCCCTGTCGCTTGGGGGTATGGCCCGGTTTAACCGGTGGTCAAGGTGGTATAGAGGTACAACCCCCTTGAATCTTCCCCGCGTATAGTGGTGACCTAAGGCAGTGAGACGATACGTGGTGAACATGGGAACCGATGCATTCGTCCCGATGGGATGGACAGCTACGTTGAAGTGAATGTGTCGGGGCGGAGGAACCGTAGTAGTCGGAGATGGGGAAAGCCCACCACATGGCGAAGGGTTCCAGTTTAAAGTAGGTGCGCGCAAGTAAAGTAGGACTCCCACACGGGAGTGATTGCGATTTCTTCCACCATCACTCGACTCTCCGTTGAGGAGATAAAGAGATTCAAAACACAAACGCGCCTTGCACGACGGTCTTTGGAACAGCAACCTTTTTCAAGATTACATCATTTGCTGAGATGGAATGTCTGGATAGACTACTCAATTGAAAGGGTGCTAAAGAACTCTGGTGCACATACACCCGGAGTCGATAACAAGGCAAAGAAAGATTACACTACGTCGGAAACTAGAGAACGACTGCGGGAGGACGTGAAACATGCGCTCCGCAGTATCCTAGAACCCATTTACGAGGGCAAGCAACACCCACACAGTTATGGCTTTCGACCGTACCGCGGTACCCATCAGGCCATTGAGAGAGTCCGCTTTCTCATTGGCCGACTCGATACGACTGGGTCGTAGAGATTGATATTAAGGGGTTCTTCGACAACGTAGACCATGAAATCCTGCTGAATATTCTGCGCAGGACGATTCACGACCGAAGATTAATAAAAATCATCCGCAATATGCTCAAAGCCGGCCTCGTATATGAAGGAGAGTTCGAAGAAACTGACCTTGGCACACCTCAGGGTGGCGTAGTGAGTCCGATTCTTGGGAACCTATATCTGAATGAACTGGATGAATTCATCGGTAACAAATACGAATTTCTGTCACCCAGGGAAAGAAGGAAAGCCCCTATCCCTTGCTACATCGTCAGGTACGCAGATGACGCAGTCATCCTCTGCAGAAGCAAGGAACACGCCGAAACGATGAAGAAGGAAGTTTCGGAGTTCCTAAGTAACCACCTAAAACTTCAGTTGTCTGCAGAGAAGACACTTGTGACACATGCGAAAGATGGATTCGACTTCCTCGGATTTAACATCCGAAGGTGGAGACGACAAGGAAAAGACCGTGTCCTCGTTAAACCGAGCCGAACAGCAATCCAACGGTTTAAGAGTTCGGTAGCAAGAGATTCGAGAGCACTACAGATAGCACCCGGTACTGCTGCAATCGCGCTGTTGAACAAAAAGATTCGTGGTTTTGCTGAACACTTCCGAAGAGGGAACGCAAAGAAGATATTCAGTACCCTCGACAATTATATATGGTGGTTGGTGCTTCACAGGCTCAAGCAGAGAACCCGAGAACCGCCAAGAACTGTAGCACGACGATTCCTGTACCCCTACAACCAGGCGGCGAACCTCCCATACCACCGGAAGTCCACGGCGAAAAACTTTGAATTTAAAGACGATGACGGCAATGTACACATGCTAGATAAGTTGGGTTTCTACAAAATAGAATACCCAGACAAATGCTCACAAAAGAATCCTTACGTGCTTGAAGACCGTGAATGGCTTGATGGGAACCGGAAACTACGTGAACTGATGAAAATTCGAGAGGCACGATTCATTCAGAAAATATATGGGCTATCTAAGAACTGGGCATCTTACCGAAAACACGTGGTGCAACGACAGGATGGACGCTGTGTGAAATGCGCTCGCAAACTCACAGCCCGAACTACTCATGTTCACCATTGGCCACGCTTCGCAGGAGAATGTCAATCCGAGAGGGAACTCATACCAGACTATCTTGTAGCCTTATGCATTCCGTGCTACAAGAAAATCCGACAGCAGAATGTACGCAAGAAGAAACAAGCGAGTCCTAACAACGTGCAAACAACACTACTTTAGATGGAAAGCCGGATGCGTCGAAAGGCGCACGTCCGGTTTGGGGAAAGGCTCGGGCGCCAAACTGCCCCTTTGTCGGGGGTAAGTCGGCCCGGGCCTATTCTACACAAGAGAACGCTGACCAAACTGCATAATTATCAAAAAAACGGTATATTTAGAGCATCGCGTTTCTCTGCATTTTTAAGTCGCGGAAAACAGATACGAAGTGTCACATAGGAAGAATTTGCTCCGTCTAAGCTATTGAATGGAGGAATTTGTGCATGGAGCGACATAAGACACTTATGGTGTCGGGTATAGCTCTATCTCTGATGCTTCTTGTGGTGGGGGGTGGTATGCCCCATTCGCCGAACTCAACGGAACATACTACAAGCAAATCGACCTCAATAAGACAGAACTCCACAGTCCCTGCCACAAACAATCAATCGCCTGCTGTGATACCTGATGGTATCCGTCAAAAATATGGCGAAGTCCGGAATGAGTTTCTGCTGGGGAATGAATGGGTAGTGACTACTCTTGGCAATCAAAACTCCCGTGGAGTCATTGGGATTTACAATTGTTCGCCGAAAGACACTGCATGTCTAAGTGGGCAGAAACATCTTCCATTGGCCGCTTGGAAGTTCTATAAGCCACCGTTTGCTGGAGGAGTTACCTTACTGTTAAAGAGGAGAGATACACTTATCGTAGATAATGGTGGACACCAAATTACCTTCAGTATTTCTACACATCAGTGGATGAGCAAGCCGTGAAGAAATAAATCCTATAGATCTAAATACAGGAAGTTTCTTGTTGTGGGTAGGGTGTATGATATTAAGTCTATCTTGCCAATACGATAACTGGAGGGAAGTACACAAAACTCATCTGTCGCTCGAACAATGGTACTGGGCTTAACAGTTCATGCAATGGTGGATCTCGAGTCAAGCAAGTTGTACCTGAATTCCTCCCAAGCCGTGCACTATAAAAATTCCTCTTGTAGTGCGGTAACGGAACTCTCTTTAAACTTCAGACAGCTTTTGAACATCCAGCATGGGCGGCCGTCCGTACATACGGGCATATTCCCGGCTAAACTGGGACGGACTCTCGTAGCCTACCCGGAAGGCTGCCTCGGCGGCCTGTATGGTTTCGGTCAGCATCAAACGCCGGGCTTCTTGCAGACGCACGGTCTTTTGGTATTGCAGTGGACTCATTGCTGTCACACGCTTGAAATGTTTATGAAATGCCGAAGTGCTCGTGTTCACGGACCCTGCAATCTGTTCCATGACTAGGGACTGATTGAATTGTCGGTTGAGTAACTGAATGGCCTGTGCGATTTTGTATGCATGACTACCGATAATCGCGAATTGACTTATGAGGGGTCCTTGTTCACCTTGAAGCACTCGATATAGAATTTCACGGACTAGAAGCGGAGCGAGGACGGGAATGTCTTCTGGTGCACTCTGTAGTTCCATGAGCCGGACCAGGGATTCGATTAACGCCGGGCTCGTCTTGTTCACAGTTATACCCCGACTTGATTCGGCCGGCACCGAAGCCGAAACAGAGGTTGGGTTGCTCATGTTTTTTACGATATCTACTATGACATCAGCGTCAAAGTTCAGTTTTAAACTCAGGGAGGGTGTGTCTAGTGAAGCTTCAACGATTCTTCCCTTTATCGGCAGTTCGACGGAAGTAACCACATAGTTCAAAGGATTGTACCTATAGGTTTCAGACCCCAAAGTGGCCGTTTTGGCTCCCTGTGCCACAACGCAAATGGATGGCGTATAGACAGATTCCAGCCGTTCTGAAGTGTGTGTTGCATGCATCAGTGTCAAAGCAGGCACGTGGGTTCGATGCGTACCACTAGACGGTGCATGGCGACGTATCAAAGACGCCAATTGTGGCAACGCGTTTTCCATGCGTTGTGAGTCGTTGACTGTAGGCATTTGAGTGACTCCCATCTAGGCATGATATCTGATATTTTAACCTTTCAGTATAGGTACACCGAGGAGAATTAGGCAAGGAACGGATAGGAATGGTCTAACGGTACGGCTTCAGTACTCCCTATAATCAATTTGTGAAACGCTACTCGGTCAATGACCGGTATGTTTATAACAGCATTAGGGGAGTGGAACGTCAATGAATTCAACTGGAAAAGTAGCCATTGTAACCGGAGCATCACGAGGTATAGGACGGCAGGTTGCGATTCAATTAGCGCAATCCGGAGCAAAGGTAACGGTCAATTACTTCTCAAATCGGGTGCAAGCGGATGACGTTGTAAAGACAATTGAGCAATTCGGTGGAAAGGCACTGGCCATTCAAGCAGATGTGAGTAAGGTGAGCGAGATCGAAACATTGTTTTTGGAGACCCTTAAGGAATTCGGGCGGGTGGATATTCTGGTTAATAACGCTGGAGTCATGGAAAACAACGCGCTGACGGATGTGACGGAGGAGCAATTTGATTTGCATTTTGCGACAAACGTGAAAGGGACTTTTTTCGCATGTCAACAAGCGATGAAGCATATGACGCAGGGTGGGGCAATCATCAATTTCTCGACGTCCGTCTCAGGAGCAACGCTCCCAACCTACAGCGTATACGCCGCAACCAAGGGTGCAGTTGAGCAGCTCACACGTCAACTGGCTAAGGAATTTGGTCCCAGGGACATCGTCATCAATTGCATCGCGCCTGGGCAAGTGGCAACCGATCTGTTCCTTCATGGCAAGTCGCCTGAGTTGGTCGATTCGTTCCGTCGAATGAACGCGTTTTCGCGTCTTGGAGAGCCGGAGGACATCGCGAATGCCATTGAATTGCTCGTTAGTGACAAAGCTCGTTGGATAACGGGACAGACGATTCGTGTGAACGGGGGGTTCAATTAACTGACGTGTGGAGCAGAGGGAGAGCGGACCACGCATCATAAGGTTGTGCGTTAGTCTGTTTTCCCCTTCCTCAAAATAGACGCAATCTAGGTGCACATAAAATGGATTACATGTAAATTTATTTGTCTTTCCAACTTATAGTGTTATCGTAGATTTAAACGCTTGTACTCCACATGAGGGGGTGTCATTGCATTTAGTTTTTATCAGGGTATCCGGTAAAGATATGAGATTCTATACGATACGAATAGCAGTTGGACCGCCACTCTCTGAAGTAACTATTTTCAATATGGATACGTCTATGTGGTGTGAACGAAAGGAGCGAGTCATCGAGTGAGTCGTTATCAGCAATTTGCTACAGCATGCCTGACACTAAGCATCGCTGGAATTCTCGTTGGATGTGGTTCTGAAGGCAACGGGTCAATTCCAACCACAAACAGTACAGGAACCACAGCGAAAGTGTCTTTATCAAATGATGCGTCCAATCATACTAAGATGGTTGCAAACAGCACAAACGTTCAAAAATCCTCGTCGAATCCACTGTTTCAGACAACTTTGAAGTTGCCGAATGGTAAAGTTGTCAAGCCAAATAACTCTGTACGTTGGAAAGACTTATCTATTCAGCTTATCATCACCTCCCCTCAATCATACCGCGGGGTAATTGGTAACCATTCCACAGTCATCAGTCACACGAGCGTGTTTACTTCAGCTGGACCAGCAACACTTGTTCTTAACAAACGGACACAACCAGCTGCATCAGAGTCCAATGCGGTGACTCATGAGTATTGGGTAATTGTAAATAGAAGTCAGTATGCCTATGCAATCGATGCTACCGTAATGGGGAACCTAAAGAAGTCCAAGAGTGAAGTCATGCAACTCTTAAAACAATGGCAGATTCCCAATTGACTCCTTTGCGACCGTCTCACTTACGAATAAATCGCAGGGTGCTCTCAGTCAAACGTACTAGTCCCCACATTACGATAACTGCAGCAAAAGCGGCAGTGAACAGAATCCCTGCGATGATGACACTACCTTGAATATGCAGCCAGATGGCGCCGGCATATCCAGCTGTGAGCGCCATGTGAGAGATGCGAACTGCTTTCGCTCGTATCGGTGACTTGTGGAGTCTACTGGTGAAAAATCCGCTTATGGCCAAAAGAACCAAGGCAATCCACGCACCCACTCCTGTGTAAAATTCCTCCCAACTGTTGGGCTGGTGGAATAAAAAGTACAGTCCATGAGCTGTTGCCGCTGCTAGCGTCACCCAACCGAAGAGGTTGTGATGGTCTTGGGCAAGCAGAACGATACGTCGTATAACATCCCCATCTTTGATGCGCTTACTTCTCAATTTACGGAACAACCGTTTTGAAAACAGAATGAAGACGGCAGCCAGTCCCCACAGGAATCCCGAAATACCAATCGAATTGCTGACACTTTCAAGGGTGCGACCAAGGATAAACATCGGACGAGCATCAATACTGAATACCGTAACTCCATAAACAGATTGAGCAAGGACAAGCAGACTGGATCCCCAAATCACCCAAGTCATGATTTTCAGGCTCCGATTATGAAATACGTAGGGCAGCCCCCACAACACCACAAAAAATGCTGTGAGACCGCCTGTCACGGCGACAAACTTTATCATATTTACCCTCCTGTACATTACCCTCCCGACTGAATTCGTCTTCTTCTAAAGATGGCCTTCGCCGGGAAACGTATGACTAGTTACGGTGCCTTACTTTAATGAGTGTTGGTGCGGATTCCCTGATTCGGAGACCATCGACCATCGCAACACCATTTACTAAGCAATACTTATTAATATAAACTTAGTAATTTAAACTGAATAATAGCTTGTGTAGCTTTCCGTGTCAAGGTCAGCAGTTCAGAGGTTTAAAACCCATGCAGAAGTCGTCGGGGCTGGCTCCGGGTGCGCCTGTCGATGAACGACATGGAACCTGCCCCGTGCTCCGAGCAAAGTAGCCGCGTCCCAGTATTTTTTCAAATTCAATGTAACCAATGGAGTCTGCAGTACACTAATAAAAGAGGGGGGAGAACAGGTTTGGAGTCGCTCAGTCCGAAAGAAGCAGCCTCAGTGTTGTTTGAGAGGCACGGAGACGAGGTTTACCGATACATACGTTACACCATAGGAAATGTTCCCCAGGCTGATGATATCCTCCAGGAGGTTTTTCTTCGCGTACTCCAGTCCTGGCATCGTTTCCAACACCAATCGACGCCGAAGACCTGGCTCTGGGCAATTGCGAAGAACTGCATACGAGATTACTTTCGCAGCAGTAAACGGACAAACCAGCAGGTGCCCCTTGATGAGCAACTTCTTGATGAAACAAGCGGCGATTACCTCCTGAAACTCCAGCTTGAAGACAGCCTGCAGTCATTATCGGTGGCACACCGGGAAGTCTTCGTTGAACGTATTATTCATGACAAGAGTACTGAAGAGACGGCACAGACACTGGGTTGGAGCGCGTCAAAAGTGAAAACAACGCTTCATCGGGCCATGAAGCAAATAAGGAAATCCCTTGCTGAAGGAGGCCACCATCGTGGATGAAACTGAAGAACTACGCAAGAAATTCCGCCCCCTTGCTCAGACCACGGTGCCACAGGCAGCTCGCGCGAGAGTCCAGGAGATGATTGATACCCATAATCCCAACAGCACTTCTGGCAAGAGGATTACTTTCGCCGAAATCTGGCGCGGTACAGGAGCAGTCCTGGCGGCGATGATCGTTGCTAGCTTCGTTATTCTTCACGTCAAGAATCCGCTGCCGTCTTACACGACTGCCGGGACAGGCAAGCCGGGGATTGAGGTGGGCTGGCAGTTCTCCCTCTTTGCACCATATTTCGTCCTTCTGGGCATGAGCGGGATACTGTTTTTGCTGGCATGGATTGGGCGCAAAACGGCGTTTGCACTCGCTTTTCGCTATCACAGTCTAAGTTGGCTTATTGGGTCAGGCACGGGTCTACGCTTGTACGATTCAGCGCGCATGCAGACCTACATTGCAATTCTCTTCTCGTGGGTTATGTTTGCCATCTTTGTAGCTCCCAGAACTACGAGCCCCTTTGTCGGGGTTGCGGCCTTCTTGCTGTTTTCCGCTCTGTGCGGGAGTCTCCGTTATCTGCTGTTTGCAGTTGTCGCGTTGCTGCTTGCAACGGTACCCGCATGGTGGATGACCGTCTTGCCTAGCAGCGGGATTGAAAGCTGGTATCGCTTAATCTTTTTCAATATCGTATTTTTCATTATGACTCCAGGTTTAGTTCTCATCTCTAGTCGCAATGCAATGATTCGGCGTTTGCAAAAACGGAAAGGGGGAAGGTAGTTGTGGCAACCAGATGGGTTAAAGGTATCGGCGTGGTCATTCTGTTGGTGCTGGTCCTTGTGGCCGCCCTCTACACGTATTTCAACGGAACCTTTTGGGGACGGGCATCGGCTCAACGACAGATTCAAAAAGCCCTGCAGGCGGAGTATGGCAAGATGAAACTCCATCAGATAGGGGGAGCCTTATACAACTTTGAGTCACATAGGTATGATGCCACGGTGGTATTTGACAAGCGTCCTGGCGTCAAATACTTCTTCGAGTTAAACAAGGGTCAACTTACATACGATGGGACAAATACCTTACGCGCGCCCATTCCTGTGCCCTATAACACCGGTTGGATAAGCAGTCCGACTTCTGTGCCTCCCAGCCCGGTGAAGGGGGTGTCTGTAACAGACTTGAATTGGAGCATCGGAGCGGTCAGTCCTAAGAACCTCAGTATGGATAGGCAAAAATACTCTTTTACAGCGACTATTGAAAACCAGACAAAACAGCGTGTACACGTGACAAAAGTCGTATTATCGTTGCCTGGAAAACTGGGCCATCACTTTCTTTCGGGGGTGCAGACCATCTCTGTAGATAGAACTCTCAAACCAAAAGGGTATACCTCGGTGTCAGGGTTCTTTATCATCAAGACGAAGGGGATGACGAAACAGCAGATCCTCGGATTGGGTTCCATCAAGGCGAGGGATTTCACCGTTTATGTAGCGTGATCACGATAACTGTGAACAAGAGACTCCGTAATCATCTAAGATATAGTAAGCTATACCTATAGTCTCAGGAATTTGAGGGAACCTGGAGCGATAGAATCGCTAGGTTTCGTCAGGAGGATTGTTTTGGGAGTGACTGTCAAGTGGTATCGTAGAAAAACTACCCTCATAGTTGGCGGTTGCGCTGTGGTATTGCTGTGTGTCGGTTGGTTTTGGCGCGATTGGGTCGGTCTTGGTCTTGAAACTCAAGTTCGAGCGAATACTGTGAATGCATTCAAGTGGGCGCTAAATACTTCCGCCGCTGAATCGACGTCCTTCCAGAAGGTTGACTCTGGCGACAAGACGTTTTACTTACCCAACTATGATCCAACGGATGCGGCTGGGATGCACAATATGCAGAATCTCAAAAGCCTGTTTGTTGATAGCTTGAGTAATAAATTGCCTATGCCCATGTTTCGTATTGAATCAGTTCAAATTGTGCCTACTACCACTATGCAATACACTGCCAGAATACGATATGCGACGTGGTTGGGTTTGAATAAAACAATTGCTGTTAGCGGCAATCCCCCGATTCCTCACAAAAGGTGACCGCGCGAGCAATGGAGGCGATTCGCATTCTACACTCATTACGGGTGATGACAGGGAACATATGGAGAAGTATGGAAAAGAATCTGCGAAGGTAACGCAGTGAGCAGCTAAGATGGAGAACGATAGGCACCAAAGAAATTGGGAGATGGTTGTGGATGGAGCCTCTTAGGTACGACCTTTTGACAGACCGCATCGTCAAGTGGGCGGAAGATAGGGACGATATTCGCCTCGTAACAATCATCGGGTCGCGTGCACGAACGGATGTGCCGGCGGATTTGTGGTCAGACTTAGATCTGCTGCTGTTCACGAAACACCCAGACATTTATCTATTAAATGCTAAGTGGCTTTCTGAACTTGGTGAGTATCACCTAACGTTTCTCGAATCGACCGCCGTTGGGGATTTCGTAGAGCGACGCGTATTGTTTGATGGAGGACTAGATGTCGATTTCGTTCCTTTGCCGATGCACGTCATTCAGGGTGATGTTGCGCCTGAGATGTCCGCAGTGCTCCAACGTGGCTATCAGGTTCTCGTTGACAAGGACGGGCTTTCACTAAAACTTCAAAATGCGGCAGGAGCAATCAAAAATTCGGAGATTTCAGCACCTGTCATTCCGACCGATGCGTCACTCCTGCATTTAGTAAATGACTTCCTTTACCACGCAGTCTGGTCGGCAAAGAAGTTGTGTCGAGGAGAACTGTGGACGGCTAAGATGTGCTGTGATGGCTCTATGAAGCGCCAACTTCTGCAGATGATGGAATGGCATCATCAGGCTTGCACAGAGTCGTGCGATACCTGGCATGAAGGGCGATTTCTGGACTCATGGGCTAATCCGGGTGTACTCAATGACGTACGCCAGTCCTTTGCCCTGTACGATGTGGATTCAGTCTGGACAGCACTCCTCACGACCACTGACGTGTTCGGACGACTTGGCAAAGAACTTGCCGTGCAGTTGGGGTACAAATATCCGACAGATGCGCATAGTTATGTGACAGGTCTCCTCCGAGAGTATCAAGATACAGACATTTTGGTATCGGCGAAACACCACACGGTTCCCTCTCAATCGGAGCGCACAGGTTATTTACACCATGTTGAAGTCAACGTATCTCATCTCGAAAGCTCGATACAGTTTTGGGGATGGCTGTTAGACTACTTGGGCTATCAGCTTTATCAAGAGTGGTCACAGGGGCAAAGTTGGAAGAAGGGTAACACCTATATTGTGTTTGTTCAAACTGTGCAAAGACATCTGGAGACTGGGTATCATCGAAAGCGCACCGGGCTAAACCATCTCGCTTTTCATGCTGAATCACGAGAAGAGGTCGACGAATTGACCCAGGTTCTGAGGACGCGGGGCATTCCTATTCTGTACGAATCCAGTCACCCCTATGCCGGAGGACCCGAACACTATGCAGTGTTTTTCGAGGACCCAGACAGAATCAAAGTTGAGCTCGTGGCACCGGAATAAGGGGATGGTAGAGAGGTGGGGCCGTTGACAGGCGACGAATCCGAGCAGTTACAGCCCAGGTGTGATTTATTCGAGCGCAAGCCTATCCTTACGTCGTAATTTAGAAACGACGCGTTGATAAGATTCGTGCAGCATTTGAACCACGACGTCGTCAGGAACACTTCCATTCAATATCACGGTATTCCAGTGTTCCTTATTCATGTGATAGCCAGGAATGACAGATCCAGGGTATGTTTGGCGCTGAGACCAGGCCTCTTCGGGATTCGTCTTTAGGTTGACGCTTTCATAGTTGTTGTGTTTGCCGAGCAGGGCAAACATTTTCCCACGCACGTCTAGTACAGGCAAATCGGGGCGAAAGGGAAATCTCAAGCTGGAGCCAGGGAGCTTGAGTCCAAGTTCAATCAAATAACTGTGGTTGACTGTCATGGGAATCACCTGATTTGGCAGAATTTTATCCTATCATCAACTTAATCTGATTGTCCGTCAAAAGATTGAGTTGTTTTTCTCATATCTCCCAGCCGTTCCCACATAGATGACGAGATACTTATAGATGGAGAAACAGACTACATCGATGGGGAGGGGTGCAGTGGCCAGTTGGTGAGGCCGTTGGCTACCGCGTATGCGGTATACGTTGCTGTGTCATCGCTCTATTTTGTGCATGTTGGCGAGAACGTGATCGCGTCCGTGATAGATATGAGATGCCATGATTGCGCGGGCTTGGTGGCTGTCGTTGTTTCGAATGGCTGCTTCCAGCAGTTGATGGTGATAAACGGATTCGCGCAGTGCATCGGGACTAAACCAAGAGAATCCGTTGAAGGCCACAGGTAGAGACACAACTGTGGTTATGACGTCCGTCAAATAACGGTTCTTTGCCAATTCCGAAATGATAGAGTGAAAGGCTTGGTTGGCTTTAACCATGTCCAACGTATTATCACTTGTTCTGCTGACAAGACATTTTTCAGCCGCCACCTCACACGCGCGATTCGCTTCTTCAAGGCGGACAATGTCGTTGTCTTGTGCATTCTCGGCAGCCAGTGTGGCCGCATAACCTTCCAATTGAGCCCGAAGATTGTAGGCATCCCGAACATCATCAAAACTATAGGTTCTGACAGACACGCCTCGATTCGTCGAGTAAATTAAGAGCCCTTCTGCTTCAAGTCGGCGAATCGCCTCGCGTACAGGTGTACGGCTCAAGTTCAGCCGTGTTGAAATTTGTTCTTCTCGGAGTCTCTCACCAGGCTTTAGGTTGCCGCGTAAGATGTCTTCCTTGAGTACGGTGTATGCATCCAAAATAAATGCCTCATCTCAAATTGTATACAATTTAGAAAATTATTAAAAGATAACGAGTGTAACAGCGTGTTTAAGGTCCCGGATCCATTATAACACTATGTCGGCTGCTGTCGCGGGTGGCTGGTAAGTTTGCAAGGGCACAGATATCCATGAGGTTTCTGTCTTAGAACAAGCCCATTTAAGACATTTGATACATCGGTTTGGCTGGAAAATGTCGTGTTATGACAGCGGAAAGAATTAGGGATATGAGATGTTTGTGTTAATCTATCTCTTGAAAAATAATATCTGAATGTTATGATTGTATACAATTGATGCTTAGGGCGAGTCAACTTTGTGATATATGGAGGAGAATAAATGGGAGCATTGACTGGAATTCGGGTGTTGGAAGTAGGCACGCTTTTGGCAGGTCCGTTTACTGGGAGACTGTTGGGAGACTTTGGGGCGGAGGTCATCAAGATTGAGCCTCCGGACAGATCGGACCCAATGCGTCACTGGGGACAACAGATAGACGGAGAGGGTCTATTATGGCCTGTTCAATCCCGAAACAAAAAGTGCATTACGCTTAACTTACGCAAACCTGAGGGGCAGCGGGTGTTTAAGGAATTGGCGGCAGAGGCGGATGTGGTCCTTGAGAACTTTCGCCCAGGAACCATGGAGAAGTGGGGACTTGGTTATGAAGAACTAAAAACTGTGAATCCAGGCATCATCATGCTTCGCACCAGCGGTTTCGGGCAGACGGGGCCCTACAGCAGTCAAGCTGGTTTTGGCAGCGTCGGTGAGGCAATGGGTGGACTCCGCTACGTCACAGGATACGGAGACCGTCCGCCAACGCGTGTTGGAATCAGTATTGGTGATTCCCTGGCAGCGTTGTTTGCGACCATTGGATGTCTATTGGCCCTCCAGGAACGGAACAAATCGGGCCAGGGTCAAGTGGTTGACACGGCTATCTATGAAGCTGTCTTTTCCTTGATGGAGGGGCTGGTGCCGGAATACGCACTCAAGGGCTATGTGCGTGAACGCAGCGGAAACATTCTTCCCGGTGTAGCGCCGGCCAACATCTACGAAACAAAGGAAAGTGACTATGTTGTCATCGGCGCCAATGCAGATACAGTTTTTAAGCGATTGGCACAGGCCATGGGAGCGCCTGAAATGGCAGAAGATGAACGCTATGCTACGCATAATGCCCGGGGACAGAACCAGGACGAACTGGACAATCTCATTAACGAGTGGACACAAAGCGTTAGCACAGACGATTTATTGCAGATATTAAGTGAGTTTGGTGTGCCGGCGGGAAAGATTTACAGTGCAAAGGATATCGTGAACGATCCGCACTATTTGGCACGGGATATGATTCTATCCATGATGCATCCGCATCTCGGAGAATTCAAACTGCCGGGCATCGTGCCAAAACTGAGCCGTACACCTGGGGAAGTGAACTGGCTAGGTCCGGCGGAAATGGGTGAGCACAATTCGGAAGTCTATCAAGGCCAGCTGGGTTACACGGACGGCCAAATTAACCAACTGAAGCGGCTGGAAATCATCTAGTCGGGAACTTGTCTTGAGGCCTGCTGCCGATGCCATTTCAGCAGAGGGTAACAGGGAGTTGAGGGGAGCGCTGAAAAGAAGTGGTGGAAATATGTGAAGTCGGACCTCGCGACGGTCTCCAGAACGAAGCCGTCACTTTGTCCGTATCAGACAGAGTACAACTCATCAATCGGCTGGTAGAGGCGGGAATCACAAAAGTGGAAGCAGTCTCTTTTGTCAATCCCAAGGTGGTTGTGCAAATGGCTGAGCCAGAAGAGGTCATGAGACAGCTCAATCAGGCAGTGGGTGTACGGTTTGCGGGCCTGGTTCTGAGTGCCAAGGGGATGGAACGGGCGATGGAATCGGACGTGGACGACATTCATCTTGTACTGGCTGCATCCACGGCATTCAACCTGAAAAATGCACGCAGAACGACGGATGAATCACTGGGGGAACTGGTTCCTCTGGTGGAAAGGGCTAAGACAGGTCATCGCGGTGTCACGGCTGTCATTGGAACCGCTTTTGGCTGTCCGTTCGAAGGAAAGGTGTCAGAAGAGGTTGTTTTTTACGCTGCAAAGCGATTTCTGGATGCTGGTGCGGATGCGATTACGCTGGCAGACACAACCGGTATGGCGAACCCCGGTCAGGTGAGAAATATGGTCGAGGCTTTTGTAGAGCAATTTCCTGATGTGCCGCTTGGTCTTCACTTTCACAATACAAGGGGCCTAGGGGCGGCCAACGTCTACGCGGGTTACCTGGCGGGGGTAAGACGGTTTGATGCGTCTATCGGAGGTTTGGGTGGCTGCCCTTTTGCTCCGCTGTCCGTGGGCAATGTCTGTACCGAAGATGTTGTTCACATGTTTGAGCAAATGGGGGTTGACACAGGACTGAATTTGGATGGGTTGTTGGCTGCGGCAAGGTTTGCACAGGAAAAGGTTCAGCATCCCGTTGACAGTTATGTACTACGTGCAGGGCCTGTGCCGTGACGAGTCCGTGAAAGTAGCAGCAGATGCTGCGCAGACTGAAATTTTGAACACGGAGAGGAGGAATGGGTGTTGGCGCAGCAGTTCAAACGGTTTGACGGTTTTGGCGGCAGCTCTGGTGTGGGACGTCATCCTGCTATTTTGGTGGTGGATTACATTCAAGGATTTACGGATGCAAGTTGTCAACTCGGCAGCAATTTTGACAAGGAGGTTACCGCTTGTCGTCAACTGCTGGATCCGGCGAGAGTGAAGTCTGTTCCTGTGATTTTCACAACGGTCTTCTATGAAGACGTTCGCGAGGGAGGTCATTTTCTCGAAAAAGTCCCTGCGTTAAAGCAGCTTGTGCCTGGGAGTCCCTTCATCGAGGTGGATCATCGTTTGGGACGCAACTCTGGCTCCGAACCTCTTATCGTAAAGAAGTTTGCCAGCGCCTTTTTTGGTACGCACTTACAGTCTCTACTGACAACCATGCAAATCGATACACTCATTGTGACAGGATGTACAACTTCTGGGTGTGTTCGGGCAAGCGTTGTTGATGCTTTGCAATTTGGATATAGGGTGGTGGTGCCGCGCGAGTGTGTCGGAGACAGAAGTGCTGCCGCTCACGAAGCCAACTTATATGACATTCAGACAAAATACGGAGATGTAGTTGGGTTGGAGTCGGTGCAAGAGTTCTTTCAATCGCTATAGACTGTTCGGACAATTACTTAAAACAATGCCGTCGGGAGGCTGAGTTCATGTATCGGATCGCAGTTGACGTAGGGGGAACTTTTACAGATGTTGTCCTGCAAGATGAAACAAGCGGGGAGATATACGCCACAAAAGTGCCGTCAACTCCTAAAGACCAATCCATCGGTTTGATGGACGGAATTATCAAGATTTGTGAAGAAAGGGGTGTTTCATTTGACGATGTTCGGGCCATTATGCACGGGATGACTGTGGCTACAAATGCTGTACTCGAAGGAAAAGGAGCAAAGGTTGGGCTCATTACGACAGAGGGGTTCGAGCAGATTCTTCACGTAGCCAGGTCTTGGACACCGGCTCCTGTAAGTGCGTGGATTGGGTTTTTGAAGCCCGATCCATTGGCAGATTTGCGGTTTACACGGGGAGCCAAGGAACGCATGACTGCCCGGGGAGAGCTTCACTTGCCTTTAGATGAAACAGACATTCGTGAGAAAATAGAAGACCTGTACGGTCAGGGTGTAGACAGCCTTACAGTAAGCCTTCTCAACTCCTATGCGAATCCGGAAAACGAGCAACGGATTCGCGAGGTTGCCTTAAGTGTAAATCCAGATATACCAGTCTCCATTTCCTACGATATTCTTCCGGAATTTCGCGAGTATGAACGTACGCTGACAACTGTGATGAACGCGTACGTCCGTCCCGTCATGCAGCGTTACTTGAATAATGTTCAGAACAAGTTACATCACGAGGGCATCAAAAGCCGTATCAGTATTGTGCGGTCAGACGGAGGACTGATGAGTATCCCGTCTGCTGCAGCACGCCCGGTTCATACTATGTTGTCAGGGCCCTCGGGTGGCGTGACAGCAGCTGCTGCAATCAGTGCCCAAACTGGACAGAAGAATGTAATTTCGTTTGACATGGGTGGCACATCAACCGATGTAGCCCTTACTTATAACGGCACACCCCGGGTATCACGCGAGACAAAAGTTGGTGTGTTTCCGGTAAAATCTCCGTCCCTGGAGGTTGTGAGCATTGGTGCCGGCGGCGGTTCCGTTGCCCACGTGCCCTTGACGGGTGCGCTCCGAGTCGGGCCGCAAAGTGCAGGCGCTGAGCCGGGACCTGCATGCTACGGCAAAGGCGGAGACAATCCCGCTGTCACGGATGCGAATGTTGTGCTTGGCTATCTGCCCCCCAATCTCGTCGGTGGTGAGATGAAACTCGATGTCGAGGCTGCCAAAGCAGCGATGGCCAAAATTGCAGAGCCTTTGGGTGTCGATGTCTATCATGCAGCAAAAGGCGTATATGATATCGTAAATGAGAATATGTATGGTGCTACACGTGTTGTCTCCGTAGAAAAAGGATACGATCCGCGCGAGTTCGCCCTGCTGGCCTTGGGCGGAGCAGGGCCGCTTCATGCAAATGCGCTGGGGAGTCTATCGGGATCGTTCCCCATTATTATTCCACCCACCCCAGGCGTTCTGTCAGCACTGGGATTCCTAGAGTCCGATATTCGAAATGAATTCTCACGAACCTATATCAGAACCCTCAGTTCCACAGACAAGGATACATTAATCGAAGAATTATCTGAATTGGGCAAAGAGGCGAAAAACTGGCTGGAGGACGAGTCTGTACAAGGCGATCTTCAGCAGATTACTCATGAAGTGGATGTGCGTTACTTCCGCCAGGGATTTGAAATTCCTATCAAAGTTGACACTGAGTTGCTGGCTGACAGAGGACTGAACCTATTGAAGGACATGTTCGACGACATTCACGAGCAAACCTATGGGTTCAAGATGGACATCGAAGTGGAAATCGTCAATGTCCGCGCGGTGGCAATTGGGAAAGTGTTGTCGCCGAGTCTTCCGACGGACGAGTTGGGAGAGTCAGACTCATCGCACGCTGTCATTGACGCAGAGCACCAAGCGTTCTTTGACGGTGCGTTTCAAAAGACCCCCTTGTACAGCCGCGATTTGCTCAAGCCGGGGAATCAAATCACAGGTCCGGCAATTGTGACGCAGAAGGACAGTACGACCCTAGTCTTGCCTGGATTTATCGCTGCAGTGGATGCGTATGCCAATATCATCATTTCTAAAGCCAACTAAAACTTTCTAAAGTGGAGGGGATTGCCAATGACGACAATGGATTCAATTACAGTGGACATTGTGGAAAATGCCTTGAAAAATATTAAGGAAGAAATGGATGTCACGCTCTTCCGGTCGGCCATGTCGCCGGTCATTCGCGAGCAACATGACTGCTTTCCGATGATTACGGACGCTTCAGGAAAAATGGTTGTAGGGAACTTCGGCTCCCACGTCCCTGAAGTTGTAGCACATTTTCCGGAGGGTGTGCAGGAAGGGGATGTGATTTTCCTCAGCGATCCGTATAGCTGCGGCGGGTCTATCTCCCATATCAACGACTGGATGATTATCATTCCGATTTTCTACAAGAGCGAGCTGGTGGGATACTCTTCCATGTTCGGACACGTGATGGACGTTGGCGGTCCTGTACCAGCCAGTCTTCCGGTCACCGCCATTTCCATCTTTGGCGAAGGTGTTCGGTTTCCTCCTGTCAAGCTGTACGAGCAGGGGCAACTCAACCAATCTATCATCAAGATTGTCAAGGCCAATACGCGTACACCGGTTGAAAACTACAGTGATTTAATGGCGATTGTTGCAGCCTGCCGGACGGCAGAAAAGCGTGTAAAGGAACTGTGCGAGAGGTTTGGACCTGAAATCTATCAGCAGGCTCTCGGTGAACTGCTGGATCGGACGGATAAGATGATGAGAGAACTCATTAAAGGGTTCTTACCGACCACGCCAGTTTCCTTTGAAGACTACGTGGATGACGACGGGCTTGGCAATGGGCCATTCAAAATGAAACTGACCATTTGGCGCGATGGGGAACAAGCGTACTTTGACTGGACAGGAACGGACCCTCAGGCACAAGGTCCCATTAGTTATTATTTGAGTGATTCGATGTTCAAAATGTTTATTGGGTCGTTCCTCATTTCTGTGTTTGATCCCGCTATTATGTTCAATGACGGCTTCTATAATTTGCTTCACATTACAACACCGGAAGGCAGCCTGCTGCGCCCGAACTTCCCGGCAGCCCTGGGTTGCCGGACCCACGTGTTGAGCAGACTTTTCGATGTGCTCAGTGGCGCCCTGTCGTTGAATACACCTGAAAACAGCCCGGCGGCTGGTTACGGCACGAGCCCGTACTTTATCTACTCTGGTAAAGATGAAGACGGACGGGATTACCACCTGATGGAGGTCATGTACGGAGGACTGCCAGGCCGCCCCATAGGAGACGGATTAGACGGTCACTCCTGGTGGCCGGCTTTCGTGAATATCCCAACAGAATACCTGGAGACCTACTACCCGTTGCTTGTGGAATACTACCGAACGGGAACAGACTCCGGCGGAGCCGGCAAACACAGAGGCGGCAACTGCAACGAAAAGCAGTACACCTGTCTGGCAGACGGAGTGGTTTCGATTCATGATGACAGAGCCAAGATGCAGCCTTGGGGCATTAATGGAGGCGAGCCAGGAACGTCGTCTTATAAGATCCTTTTGAAGAAGGATGGCAGTGAAGTCCCCATTGAGTCCAAAGTAGACAACGTCCAAGTGGCGAAAGGAGACAGAGTTCTGTTTGTCACCGCCGGAAGCGGGGGCTGGGGTGACCCGCTGGAACGCGAACCGGAAAAAGTTCGCACTGATGTACTGCGCGGTCTTGTCAGCAGAGATAAGGCTGAGGATGCTTACGGAGTAGTTTTAACAGCAGACGGGGAAGTAGATGCCGCAGCTACCGAAGAAAAACGCCAAGTCATGAGTGTGTCTAGAGGAGAGATTGATCTGTTTAACTTTGGCAACCGCGAAGCTGCTATCCGGTAATAGAGTATCTCAATTCAAGGCCGTCGACGAAATTTTTTCGGCGGTCTTTTTTGGCGTACACTGCGATTCTCATCGAGCAATGACCCGGTATCCAATTAACGTAATTGTGAAAGTGTTCAAAGTTGACACTATAGAGCTGACAAAAGTTTAGGGAGTATCATAATGATTAGAAAATTATGTAAGGTGGGTGACAGTTTAGGTGGTTTATCGTAATAGAGAATACAATTATACTGTCCTCTCCGCTTCCCTTTCCCTTGTCGTATTTGCCCTCGGAGGGTGTGCGACAACGCCTGCAACAAGTCAACAAAAGACGAATCGGGTTACTACGAATACAGCGGTATTACAAAGCCGGAACAGTACTTCTTCAAATCCTGTGTCTGGCCAGCTATCAAATTCTACAGCAGCGTCGCAACAAGTCTCGACGAAAGTGAGTCAAGCAGGTGCCGTCGAACTGGCCGCCAAGCCGATTACACTTGTCTACGGCGGCACGAAATATCAACTCTCTGTACCGGCGGCAGATAGTGGCGGAAAACAAACGAATGTCAGCGCTGTGGTCGTACCCGGCGGTATCGTCTGGATTCCTGGCGGAAGCAGTATCGGTGTTGTGGTTTCTGACCCAAAAAATCCAAGCGAAAAGGTTACCTTGTGGATGAATGCGTGCGCTGGGTGCTATTCGCCATCCGTAGTTTCTGCAGAATTGGTAACTGCCCCCGATTCACCTCTACTGGGTGCTCAAAAAGGGGAGAGCTATACTTGGCTGAACGATCACGCTGTCACTTACACGCTTCCCCCCTCCAAAAAGTCCAAATATCCGACCTACGGGTTGACCAGGACATTCACTGGTGCTAGTGGGGATGAAGAGGTCACTGTGACTGTACCGGCAAGGGATAAGCAAACCGCAACGGACATCTTAAATTCTGTGTTGTCAAGACCGTCACGGCATGCGTAATCCATCATCAACAGCTGCATCTCGAACCGTTCTCCGCCGTGTACTCGCTTCATTTTTACGATTTTTCCCTGTCCGTTTGCGAAGGTGCAAATTCCCTTTTAATTTGAAAACTCTAAAGAGGGGGATTTAATTTATCAAAGTATCCAGTTGCGGTACAGGCTCGAAATACTTACAAAATGAATAGTGCGGCGTCTATCACAGGGATGTATAATAAGCGTTAGATTGATTGACTCGGGAGCGGATGGAATGTCTGACAAAACGCAGATGGACCGTATGGAGGACTTGTTAACCCAACTCATCGGCAATGTCGCCAGCAATCGCTCAGATCTAGTTGGACTCAAGAATGATATGGCAGGGTTCCGTGAGGATATGGACGCAATCCGCAGTGATGTGGCGAGTTTTCGCAGTGATATGGACGCAATCCGCAGTGACATGGCGAGTTTTCGGAGCGAAGTGAATGAGCGCCTGGACAGAATTGAGGGTCAGCAAGCATTGACCGATAAACGACTGTCGGTGCAAAGAGATGACATCGCTAACCTTCGAGAGCGTGTTGGTGTCATAGAGCAAAGCCAGCATTAGGACATGAAGCCTACCTGGCCAAAACAGTGTGTTCTCAAACAGGCTCCCGGTAGGGAGCCTGTTGTTACAGCATCTCGTTTGAAACTGACGGCGTACCCGCCGTGATTTCGGTTCAGGAGGAAACTGCTTACCCTACCTAGGTGCTTCTGACGCATTGAGGTACATTTGAATTCTGTCCAAAAAGTGGCGACCGTAGCGTTCGGCTTTGACCTCTCCGATGCCTTTAATTCGCAGCATCGATGCAAGGTTCGTAGGGCGCACTGAGGCCAATTCACGCAGGGTCGTGTCCGGGAAGATAACATAGGGTGGAACGTTATTCCGCAACGCGAGCTCACGACGCAATTCCCGAAGGTTTTCAAATAGTCTGGTGTCCCCTGCGGAGTCTGACGTACGTTTCGTCGATTTCACCTGTAATACTTTCATCAACACGCTTGCTTCTTGCTTTAGCACCGGAGCTGCTTTGGGTGTGAGTTGGAGGACAGGGTACTGTCCTTCACTCATCCGCAGATACCTTTCCGTAATCAGATGTCGGACATAGCCAGTCACTACTTTGTCTGACACTCCGCGCATCAGTCCATAAGTAGACAGCTTGTCCAAACTTGCATCAACGATTTTCTTAGTCTTCGATCCCTTTAGTACCCCGACCACAACCTTTATCCCATAGCGTTCTCGCAACCGTAGAACGCATGAGAGAATCTGCTGGGCCGGGATGGTGATATCCTGAACATCAAAGGTCTGGTTGCAATTGCTGCAGCGCTGACAATCTGCCTCTGGCTCTTGCCCAAAATACCGTAAAACGAAGGACTGCAGGCAGTGCGTGGTTTGGCAATAATCAATCATCGCGTAGAGTTTCTTCAACTCGATGCGTTTGCGTTCCTCGCTTTCAACACTCTGCTCAATTAAAAACTTCTGGACGCGGATATCTTCCGGACTGTAGAGGAGGATGCACTCGCTCGGACCGCCATCTCGTCCTGCACGGCCGGCTTCTTGGTAATAGGCTTCTATGTTTTTCGGCATATTATGATGGATCACGAATCGAACGTTGGACTTATCAATCCCCATTCCAAATGCGTTTGTGGCGACGATGACCCGAATATCATCGTACAGAAACCTATCTTGGACGCTGGCACGTTCACCATCGTTCATCCCGGCGTGGTAGCGCCCCGCAGAACACCCGTTGTCCAGAAGATACTGGTACAGGCTGTCCACTTCTTTGCGCGTAGCCGCATAGATAATACCCGCATCACCCTGATGCTGATTCAAGTACTGCATGATATAGTCCCGTCTGTCCCACCCCGACAGTACCGAAAATGACAAGTTGTCGCGGCTGAAGCCGGCGACGTAAACCTCAGGTTGGGCTAAATGCAACGAGATGGCGATATCTCGTGTCACCTCTGGTGTCGCCGTCGCTGTGAGTGCCACCACAACGGGACGCTCATCGAGCTGCTCCAAAAAAGGGGCAATTGATTGATAACTTGGCCGAAAGTCATGACCCCACTGCGATAAGCAATGCGCTTCATCTACAGCTACCAAGGATGGCCGAAGTTTATTTAACCAGCGTGTAAAGGACTCTGATTCCAGCCGCTCTGGCGACACGTAGAGGAGCTTATAGGCTCCTTGGTCTGTTTCGCGGATACGTTGTCGCAACTCCGTCGTGGTTAATGTACTGTTGATGAACGCAGCTGGAATTCCAATGGACGTTAAGCTGTCCACTTGATCCTTCATCAGGGATACGAGCGGTGAAATGACAATTGTAATTCTCTCAATGACCATCGCCGGAATCTGGTAGCAGATTGACTTTCCGCCTCCGGTGGGCATTATGCCAATGGTGTCTTGTCCTTCAAGTACGGTCCTCACAATGTGTTCCTGGCCCTCGCGAAACCCATCATAGCCGAAGTACTGCTTCAGTGCCTGCTTGGCAATGTGGATCCGACTTAAGTGGCTTGGTTGATCCAAACTATTCGACCCCTAACATCTTATGTACATCTCGCTAAAACCATCATACCATCACAATAGACAAGAAAGGGTTGAACTCCCCGATGAGAAGCGACTGAATACACATGGTGCGCATGCAAAATATGATGTTCCCAGCTGAGGGCGGATTGATTCTAGTGCTTGACATCCTTCAACATCGCTTGGGCTCGCTGCGGATCGCTCGTCAACGCCATTCTGTACTCCAACATCCATTGAAGGGTTTTAAGAACATGGTCCAATTCGTCCTTTTTGCTTTCCACTTCATTCATCTTTTGACGAATCCATTCAATGACTTCAACGTTAGTCAGGGTATTCGTGTCACGGTCCTGCAGGATTGCTTTCAACTCGGACAGCGAACACCCCAATCCCTGGAATTTCTTGACCAGATTCAGACGCTCTAGAGCCTCATCAGAATAACTGCGGTAGTTGTTCTTCTCTCTGCGCACATGTCGCTGGTCCAACAGTCCCTCCTTCTCATAAAAGCGAATGGTGTGGGCAGTCAACCCTGATTTATCAGCTAACTCCTGTATCCTCATGCAAAAATCTCCTCAAAATGGCTTGCCTTAGAGTTCACTCTATAGTTTAGACTGCAATTGTCAACTTGTATTTCATTCCCTTGGTTTAAGGAGGATATTTTGATGCGTGTTTTTGTAACAGGAGCAACAGGCTATATTGGTTCTGCCGTTGTAAGAGAACTCATCAGGAATGGTCATCAAGTCCTAGGACTCACCCGACGGGCCGATAGTGCAGGTATGCTGAAGGAAGCTGGTGCCGAAGCACATTACGGTACCCTTGACAATCTCGACAGCCTTCAAAGCGGAGCTGCTGCTTGTGACGGAGTCATTCACCTTGCGTTCAAACACGATTTCTCCGATTTCTCCGGATCGCTTGCCAACGATTTACGCGCGGTGCAGGCAATCGGCGAAGTGCTTGAAGGCTCACAAAAACCCTTCATCACGACCGCTCATGCAAATGGAGAGGCATCCGACAATGCGGTCATCGCGCTGGCTCAGCGCGGGGTACGAGCAGCGGTTGTGTCACTCGCCCCAACAGTACATGGCGATGGGGATAAGGGATTCGTGCCGAGGCTCATCGACATTGCCCGCGACAAGGGAGTTTCCGCGTATATTGGCGACGGCTCCAATCGTTGGCCAGCTGTCCATCGCCTTGATGCAGCGACTCTCTACCGGCTTGCGTTGGAAAAAGCGCCGGCGGGATCACAACTATACGGTCGCGCCGAAGAAGGAATTGCCTTACGTGACATTGCCGCAGTCATTGGCAAGCACCTTGGCGTACCAACTGCTAGCGTGTCGCGAGAAGAGGCAGATTCTCACTTCGGCTTTCTCGGCACCATTGCTGCGCTCGATGTGCCAAGTGTACTACCTGGACGCGCCGCTGAAACGAAACAATTGCTGGGCTGGGAGCCCGTCGGCCCCAGCCTCATTGAAGACATGGAACAAGGGCATTACTTTCATAGCTGACTTCAGAAGTATGGTAACGGTTTGTCTGTAATCAAAGTGTGGGGCTACGAGTACGATGGCGTCAGGACTGCATCACCTGTTTGGTTAGTCTGACGCAACCTCAACACAGTATTCGCTGGCCCCGCATGAAGGGCATGTTAGTTTGCGTGTTTTTGATGAATGACGGGAGAATACGAACCGCCCCAGTGACGGCTTGAATTTCGCATCGCATTTCGGACAAATGTACTCAGCATTTCTGTAATACTTTGCCCGGTGTATCGCTGTCCAGTATGCCTTTAATTGATTTTAGCGTTAATCCCAGGGCTTTTAACATCAAAATTAAGCGCAGTCTCTCAACGTCTGTATCAGAATACAGACGTCTTCCACCCTCCGTAAGTTCTGACGGTTTCAATAAGTCTTTCGTATCATAAAACTGCATTGTTCGCACTGAGACTTCACACAGTTTTGCCAACTCTCCGGTTGTGTACTGCGGCATAGAGCTCACCTCCTTGCCCCGATTCTAGGGGGTTACGCAACGTCACCAGCAATGGGTGACGTTAGAGGATTTTTACAAAGTCAACAATACACTCTATTCACAGGAAATGTTAGATACAGTTTCCGTTGGTGTATATGATTCAATGCAAGTGTTACCAGTGCAAAAGTAGGTCTCCATACATAACTGTCACAAAGTCTTCACAAGGCTTGCATCGAACCTTTATCCAGGTATACAAAGCCGGAGTTACAATGTGTATGCATAGGGGCAGGACTCAGTTCAGGGGGGGATTGTATTGGAGGTCTTTTGGATAACTCTTAGTTTTGGATTTCTTTTGGCCTATGGTTTTGGCTATTTATATGTTAGTAGTAAATTATCCACAGTTGCCGAAACAGAGTCAGAAAGGAGCAGAAATGGGCTCACTCCAAATCGCCGAGTATTGAGAGTCTCACGCATAGGTATGCAGAGAATACTGGGTACCGTCTGGTTTCTTGATGGCTTGTTTCAATTGAAACCACAGATGTTTACACCGTCTTTTCTTAAACAGGTCGTCTTGCCCACTAGTGCCGGGCAACCTCATTGGCTTGCCTCCATTGTAAAGTGGGGCGCGGGCATTGAGATGTCACATATAGTAGTCTGGAACACTCTCTTCGCACTTATCCAACTCCTTATCGGACTGGCGCTTATATTTAATTTCAGAGTAAAGTTCTTCATTATTGCATCATTAATATGGAGTGTATTTGTTTGGATTTTTGGGGAAGGAGCCGGTCAGATTTTAACAGGGCAGTCCTCTTTGATAAATGGAGCCCCTGGCGCGGCTCTGATTTACGGCTTATTGGGGATTGCCGTCTTTCCAAAACAGGAAGCCGATGCCGGTGAATGGCGCGGATTCGGTATTCGATTCGCACAAGTATCACTGGCCATCGTGTTGTTTACGGGCTTTGCCTTGCAATTTCAACACTTGTATTTAACGCCAACGGGTCTGTCGCAGGCAGTCTCCGTGACATGGTTAGCGAAGGCAATCGGAACTGGTGGGATTCCGCTTTCTATTCTATTGGCACTTATCGAATTAGCATTGGGTACTATGCTACTTGTCAAGTTCAAACTCCGCTTTACTGTTTGGGTGTCAATAGCTCTGTTTTTTGTCTATTGGTGGATGGGGCAGTCATTTGGTCAATTTACGCAACCGTTGGCGACGGATTTTAACACGGGGCTGTTGATGATTTTGTTAGCGATATCTTCGAATCCCGAATTGGCAAGTTGGTATACTGAAAAGACCGTTCAATACAGTGCAATCTAGAAATTTTGCGTAATCAAGACCACTGAGGAGTTTCTCAAAATCTTTAAACCAGCTATTTTACTAGACCTTGTCGCAGAGCAAGGACGACGGCCTGCGTTCGGTCTTCTACACCAAGTTTGTCGAGAATGTGGTGAATGTGGGTTTTGACTGTTCCTTCAGATACATGCAGGTTCCTTGCAATTTCACTGTTGCGTCTGCCATAGGCCATCTCTTGAAGGACATCTAACTCCCGTTCGGTTATGCGCTCACTTGGACCTGTTTTAGTTGTCGCAGCCTCAAGGGATCGATTTCCAGTTTCTGTATCCGGCTGTACAGCATCCCCGTACACAGGCTCGGTGTGCGGGGAGGTCTTCACGGCAGTGGTCATCGCTCGACTTGCATGTTCCGTACGAAAGAAGGCCTCACCGCGGTTTGCTGCCCGAACCCCTTCAATCAGGTCATCAGGTTCGGCATCTTTCAGCAAAAAGCCGACGGCGCCCGCTCTGATGGCGTCCACAACGTGAGTCAACTCGTTAAAAGTGGTTAGCACTACAACCTTGAGTGACTCGTTCTGCGCCAGAACTTCGCGTGTCGCGGAGATGCCGTCCATGTCCGGCATACGAATATCCATCAACACAACGTCTGGATTCGTTTGAACAATACCATCCACTGCCAGGCGGCCGTTCTCGGCTTCGGCCACCACTTCCATATCTTCTTGCACATCCAGAATGTATTTAATGCCTTCACGGACTAGGGCTTGATCGTCTGCTATAAACACTCGAATCTTTCGCATCTTTCCGCCCTCCTCATCCCTTCGTTCACTTCTCCGTATCAGCAGTGGGAGCATGAAGTGGCAGTACCACCTCAACAGTGACACCGCCGTCAGAACCCACCTGCCAACCACAATGTCCGCCAATTTCTTCACATCGTGCTCGCATGTTTCGAAGTCCGAAGCCAGGTTGCAGCGCCTCCTCTGAGGCCATCGTTCCGTTATCTGAAACTGTCATTGCGACCCCCTGCATATGCTCAGAAACACCAACCTGAATGTGGCTCGCGTTGGAATGGCGTATTGCATTCGACAGTGTTTCCTGAAGAACGCGGTAGAGTACGATTTGAACGTTTGTGGGCCAGTTCTCGTTGTCACTGACATTTGTCTGCAGGTCCACAGTGCAGTGGGACGTGGATTTTACTTCCTGGACAATTGCCCTGAGAGCGGTCAAACCACGGGTGTCATCGGAGTCTTCCCAACCTCGCACAGACTGCCGTACTTCGTGCAAACCTGTCCGAGCTACATATAGCAGCTTGGGAATGCGATTGCGAACTTCATCCAGGGAATCCGGAATCATGTAGGTCAGCGCCTGCAACTGCACAATCAGTGAAGTGATCTGGTGCCCTAGGCCGTCGTGAATGTCTCGGGCAATGCGGAACCGTTCAGCCTGCGCTGCATAGTGCATCGATTGGGCAGATTCTGCTTCTAATTTAGCTTGGGTGGATTTTAATTCTGCCAAAGTGGCCTCGAGTTCTTTGATGTAACGCTGCCGCATGGCTTCCATTTCCCGCCGTCCGCGAATACTTCTGACACCTGCATAAATACCGAGTTGTGCAACGCCGCTCCACAAACCCTCTGGATATGAGCTCCCTGTGACGCTCATGAGGGTAACTGCCGCCGATAGACCAAGGCTCAGTGCTAGGATGCGGTTCGGCGCACCAGCCAAAATCACCACAGCGGCAATGAGGCCGTCTGGAGGGATATGGTGAGGCGATGCGGTGGTCCACAGCCAGGCACCAGCGACCAGTGCTCCGGTTCCGACACCGACGTAGTAGGCGGTTGTCCGAAAGCGTTTCGGGATCCAAATTGCGATGAGCGTTACACCAAACAGGACAGCGTAGATGACGACGCTTGACCGAGGACCGCTTGTAGCAAGCGATTGATACAGAGCAGCCATGGCAATTGTAAAAATGAGTCTGCCGCGGATTACCCGGATGTAAGCCTGGCTTAAACTAAACAATGTCGCCGTCCTCCACTTGTACCATCAGCTGTTGATTTCCCTATTGTAGCCCTTGTCTATAGCTGGCACAATTCATTAGACATCGCAGCGACGTCCCTTCCTCCTAGCGAGTTGACTGCGAATCTCTGGATGCTTCAGGTACAGTACAATACCCCGAACTCCCCACACACACGCCAACTCCGCCCAAATAATCCAAGCCATGGATGAGAGCGAGTTGCCAGACTGATGGAAGACAATATCTGTAGCAATTCGACTGACAAAAAGCACAATCCAAAGTATGAGATAGACCCAACCGCCGCGCATGTACAAGACACCGTCTGTCTCAGTGTATACCGCGGTGACTTGAGCTTGCAGGAAGCCAATGACGATGGATATGGAAAGCGCGATGGCCGCCTCTGTCAATTGATTTGCTGAAATCGTTGAACGGGGCAGGGAGTGAACAGATTCATACAGTCCAATGAGAGGCAGGATGATAAACGGAAATCGATTGACTCGGCGAGGGGTTATCTGACGAAAGATAGCCCAGAGAAAAACAAGTCCGATAATAATGCCAAGAACTAAAGTATGCGTTGACATGGGAAACCTCTCCTTGTTATGAGTTCATGCATTCAGTTTAGTACCAGCCGCTTGGGATTTCGTCTGTCTGTAAGTGGATTTACGTATGAGTAAGTCTATCCAGAGATAGAGGACGAGAGCGGACACGACACATCTGAATGACGAAAATGCGGAGAGAATCTAGTTACCTGGAGTACCGGCTGTAGGTTGTAAGGAACATGATGATGCTGCACAGAATCGTCGCTGCTGCAAAATCCCACGCCAGATGAAACCCGTGAATGAGACCGAGTCCCGTCCCATTTGAATTGGCAAGCAACAATGCGGCGGCTACGGCAGTATACACTGCTATCCCCAAATTTTGCACCATTCGCTGAACCGCTCCAATCGTACCCTGGGCATCCCGTGCGACTGTGCTCATGATTGCCGCGATGTTGGGTGAAAGAAATAAGCCGCCGCCCGCTCCGTACAGTAATAAAAGAAGACTCACCACCAGTGGATTCCAGCTCACTTGCATTTGACCTAGCACTGTATAGGAGATGAACATGATGATAAGGCCCGTCACCATCAAGCGAGTAGTTCCCCACCGGTCCATCAGTCGTCCCGATACTTTTGACAGCAAGACAATGCCAAGAGGAGACGACAGGTTGACCAATCCCACTTGCCACGGCGTGAGGTGAGTGACTCGTTCAAGAAAAAAAGGCGGGATGATAAAGCCCATTGAGCTCGCGCCGCCAAATACAAAGATGGCCAGCATAGGAGCCGAAAACCTTCCTTTCGAAAACAGATGGAGGTCGACAATAGGCTGTTTCACGTACAATTGATTTATCAAAAACAAAATAAACACCATGATGAAGATCCCAAGCGGGATATAAGTCATCGGCTTTGACAGCCCAACCGACGGCCACATGGCGAGGCCCTGCAAGAGAGCAAGCATAGAGAGGGACAGTAGTGTGTTTCCGGACACGTTGAGTTGGATTAGGCTGTGTTCCTCAGTAATCCTCCTGAACAGATAACGACATCCTATCAAGCCTGTCAGTGCTATCGGCAGATTAATCCAAAAAATCCACGGCCATCCGCCGAGAGAGATGAGAACCCCGCCCACACTGGGACCCAAGACCGGTCCAAGTCCCATTAAAACGCCAAGTGTTCCTAGTGCGGAGCCTCTGCGATGCGGTGGGATTGAAGTCGTAATAATAGCCGCAGCGGTGGCTTGAAGCATCGCTGCACCGATGCCTTGAATCGTACGAAAAGCTATCAATTCAGCCGCTGAATGGGATAGTCCGCATAGTGCGGAGAACAGGGCGAACAAAATCAGGCCCAGTGTGTAAATGCGCAGGCGTCCGTACCTGTCACTGAGTCTGCCAAAGATGATAATTGTCCCCGTTAAAGCAATCGTATATAGCGTCACCGTCCAGGCAATGGTTGTCACACTCGTATGAAGCACTCGTGAGAGCGTGGGTAAGGCAACGTTGATGATACCAGTATCCAAGGTGGACAGGAAGAGTCCAATCCCTGCAGTGATAACAAGAACTCTTTCATTGACATTGGGTGCATCATTATGAACTACACCACATTCCATTGAATAACCCCCTGCAAAGCGAAATAGCATCGTTTGCTCTATTCTATCTACGGAACATTTCATGCACCGTCGAAATATGCTCATGCTAGACTAAAGTAGGAAGTTTATAGCATGGGTGAGGGGAGTGAACGTAAGTGGTCTATGAGAATATAACGACTGTCGCAGCGCTCATTGGGGACAAAACTCGCACAGCAATTCTTTTGGCGCTAGCTGACGGGCGAGCATTGCCTGCGGGGGAGTTGGCCAAGATGGCTGGGGTGTCGCCGCAAACAGCAAGTAATCACCTGGCCAAATTGGTCGAAGGGAAGCTCATCACCGTGGAGGCCTGGAGCCGACACCGATACTATCGGCTGGCTGGATCAGACGTTGCCAATATGCTGGAAGCGATTGCATCCTGTGCTCCGCCTTCACCCATCCGCTCACTTCGACAATCAGAACAAGTGAAGGCGTTACGTCACGCCAGGACCTGTTATAACCATATTGCGGGCGAATTAGGCGTCAGATTTACTGAGGCACTCGTTACCAGGACATACCTGAAGGAAGCAAATGACGGGTTCTTGCTTACTCCGGAAGGAGAGACGTGGTTGCGGAACTTCGGTATTGCGAAGAGAATCATTGGGCAAGCCCATGTAGCTGTACCGTGGCACAATGATTGGACCGAACGCGTGCATCATATAGCGGGTCCCGTTGCGCTTGCGGTCACAAAGAAGATGTTTGAAATGGGGTGGATTGACCATGGAAGAATCCGTCGGTCAATTACTGTAACGCCGGTCGGGCGGGAGGCGTTTGCACGGGAGTTTGGTATATACCATTTATAGGAAACGGTCTTCGCGTCCGCTTGCAGCATGCCATCGACGTATTTGGTGTCGTCCATTCGTTATGTCAGAAAAGTAGGAAATGACACCAAACGAGTCGAAGTATGTCCATTCACACCGTAAGAATCGGTTAGAACAACAAGTCTATAACGGTATCTACTGAACTGCTCGGTACGAAAGAGGGAATAACATGGAATTTAAAATGAACAGAATGTTGTTGGCTAGCATGCTGCATGCAGTTTCCAGCGGACTTGCAACACGAACACCACATCAGATCTTGACCGGTGTATTGTTACAGGTGACCGAAACCTCAGTTGAGGCGACGGCCTATAACCTGGAAACCGGTGTTAGACAAATCTTGCCGGTGGAGTTAGATGAAGATATTATGGTCATAACCCCGGGCAGTGTAGTGGCACCTGCCAAGCAGTTGATGGATCTGATTCGTAAACTCACAGGTACCCACGTGACGGTGTCTTGTGAGAATGCAGAATTAATCACACTGAGTTCCAATCAGTTCGAATGTAATTTACATGGATTTGATGCAGAGGCTTTTCCACAGTTGCCGAACTTGTCAGGAGCGGTACAGTTCTCTCTCACAGCACCTGTACTTAAGAGCCTGATTACGAGTACCGCTTTTGCGGCATCCAAGCAAGAGGCACGTCCCGTGTTAACCGGGATCTACATAGAATTAGCTAACGGACTTCTTCGATTCTCCTGTACAGATTCTCTGAGACTGGCGACCCAGGCAGTACCTCTCGAAACAGACGTAGACACACTGTGTGCTATTATTCCAGCTAAATCCATGGTAGAACTCGCTCATTTGCTTCCGGACAATGACCAGACCATTTTCGTTACAGTGGCAAACAGTCACTGTTCCTACACAATTGGGAATTTGCAGTTTTACACGCGCATCATCGAGGGTGCGTTTGTCGAAGTGACCAGACTGATTCCCAGCGTTCACATGACAGAGGTGACGATACGGACCCAGAGCCTCTTACATTCGCTTGATTGCGCCACAGTGATTGCACCACAAAGCCAAGAAATTCAGGTTCTCGTTGAGAAGGGAACGGTCCTAATATCCACTGAGTCTGCCGAATACGGAGATTCAAAAGACGTACTCGATGCAGTGTCTGTCAGCGGGGGGCGGTCGGCATTGCGGCTCAACGCAAAAAATGTGCTTGAGGCCTTGCGTACTTGTAAGTCGGAGGATGTTGTTCTTCGGTTCACCGGAAAAAACAGACCACTCATCGTCGTACCGAACGATGACACAAATCTGGTACACGTCATTTCACCCATTGTCTCAAGATAGAATTGCATCGCATTCGGTGAAAGTTGGAAGGTAACTGGCTGAGGCACTGACATGAGGCACTGACAGACCGGGAAACCGCATCTCACGGGCACATGATACCGGTTGAGCAGTGATTTGACGTTTGACACGACTGGATGCGATAAGAGGTGGCGCAGAATGGAATTTGTTTTCACATTTGATGAAAAAAACGGTATTCCGTATTATCATCAACTCTATCAGTTTGTGCGTCACGAAATTGAGTCGGGCAAGATTGCCGCCGGATCACGTTTGCCATCCGTTCGCAGTCTATGCGATTCGCTAAAAGTCAGCAAGACGACGGTAGAGCAGGCTTACCAACAACTGGTGGCAGAGGGCTACATCGAGAGTAAACACCGGTCCGGGTATTTCTCGTTGACACCTGAACACAGTTTCGGGTCTTCGACAGATTCAAAGTACATTGATGTGCTGTTTCCAACTGCAGAACAAAGACAACCGGATATTGACTTTCATCCTGCAAGAGTCGATGTTCATAGTTTTCCGAGATTGACCTTGAAAAGAATCGCAAACGAAGTCTGGAATGGGATTGACCAAACTCTGCTCGACTACGGTGATGCAAAGGGGGAACTTGGTTTGCGCAAGCAAATTGCGACCTATCTGCAGCATTCACGCGGTGTTCGGTGCAGCCCTCAACAAATTGTGGTGGGGAGCGGTATTCAATTTTCGCTTCAGTTCTTGGTCGATTTGCTCGGGAGAGAAAATATGCAGGTCGCTATGGAAGACCCAGGATATGGCCGTGCTCAGTCAATCTTTAATCGGCTTCATGTGGGCATTAAGCCCATATCCCTCGACCACGACGGAATTAGCGTGAAAGAACTGTATTCCAACACTGCACAACTCGTCTATGTAACGCCTTCGCATCAGTTTCCACTGGGCATGGTCATGTCCTATTCAAAGCGCATTCAGTTGCTGGAATGGGCAGAACAAACTGGAAGCATCATTATTGAAGACGATTACGACGGTGAGTTCCGCTACAGCGAACGTCCCGTTCCCTCTTTACAGGGTATAGACAGCCATCATCGAGTTGTTTACATTGGCACTTTTTCCAAGGCGCTCGCTCCATCCTTTCGAATGAACTACATGGTATTGCCTGTTTCACTTCTAGAGGACGCCTTGCATCGACTTCAAGAAATCGATTCTCCAGTTCCAAAATTGCAGCAATTGATTGTTGAGCGCTTTATGGACCTTGGCCACTTTGAACGACATATTCGAAGGGTGAGACGGTCGTACAGACAAAAGCACTCGATACTGCTGGATGCTGTTCGGTCTGAGTTTGGAGAGTTGGCTGCAATTGAAGGCCATGGTGCAGGATTGCACGTGTTAGTGCGCTTGCAAACGAACTACTCTGAGGTTGAACTGGCAGAGCGTGCAGAGGCCGTCGGTGTTCGCGTGTATTTTCCAGCACACAGTGCAACTTTACACATTGTACCCTGCGAGGCGAGCCCGACGGTGAGTATCATGCTGGGATTTGCAGGTCTTGGTGCAGCGGATATTGTGGAAGGCGTCAGTCGGCTCCGTGCTGCATGGTTATAAACTGACCTCTTATAAATCTCGAAAACTGACCATTTTGTGATATACAGTGTTGATCTATAGTGCAATTATCTTACTGTAGAGAGGACGCTGTACTGTGACAGAACCCATTAATCTAAAACATGAAATTGGACAAGGTATATCTCCACAAGAATTCATGGATGGAATGCAAACGCTGAAGATGGAATTGAGCAATATCCCCGATACCAAAGAACAGCTTCACAGGAACTACGAAGAATTTCGGTTTCGGCACCAAAGCGATGAGGCGTTCTTCTCCAGAGTGTCCCAGAAACCGGGGCTTCACTGTCTGATTTTGACGACGGATTGGTGCCCGGATGTGATATGGAATGTACCGGTGCTATTTCGAGTCATGAATCAGGCGGGGGTACCCACAGAAGTCCTGCCGATGGATGAACATCTTGAGACGATGGACTTGTTTCTCACAGATGGGGGGAGAGCACAACCCATTGCCGTGCTCCTGACCGAAGGCGGAGATGTTGTCGGAACGTGGGGGGCACGTCCGGCATACATTCAAGCGGTCATGGATAAGTTCAAGCTAGAACACCAAGTAAGAACGTCTCCCGAGTACGACGACCAAATTTCGGATGTGTACCGAGAGATTGGCGCCCTGTACCATGATGTAGCAAGGTATCAGGATGCAATGACTGCAGAACTGCGAGCACTGTTTACAAGTATTTTGTGACGGGCGAGTGAGGACCGGCGTCAAGGTCAAACGCTACAGTACAACAACTACTGGGAGGATCCGATGTCTCGGGCAATGCGGAACCGTTCAGCCTTGGCTGCATAGTGCATAGATTGAGCGGATTCTGCTTCCAGCTTGGCTTGTACCGATTTCAATTAAACAGGACAGCATAGATGACGACGCCTGACCGATGACCGTTTGTACCAAGCAATTGATAGAGCCGCTATGGCGATTGTACAAGTTAAATGTGAATCTCTGGGTGCTTCAGATACAGTACAATACCCCGAATTCCCCACACGAGCGCCAACTCGGCCCAAATTATCCAAGCCATACTGGAGAATGAGCGGCCAGGTTGATGGAAGCCCACATCTGTGGCAATTCGGCTGGCAAAGAGAACAATCCAAAGGACGAGTTAAATCCATCCGCCAAGCATGTATACCTGACCATCTGTATCAATATATACTGTTGTCACTTGAGCTTGCAGGAAGCCAATGACAATGCTGCAAGGAATGTTCAAGACAAAATAATACTGAATCTTTCGATGTATTTCGTGCTCAAGAATTTTTTCTGCTCTATACCCTAACTAAACTGCGCTGAAAAGTTAATTTCCCTGTGGAGTACAGAATGCTTGTACGCCGAGGACTCCGCACCGAGGGCTGTTTCTGTAATTGTTTAGAATTTGTTTAGAGGTGCTTCTATATAATGAAATCTATTCTGCGAGGTGTAAGAGACAGGCAAGCGATTCCGTAAGCGATATTCGTCGATGGCAAATGTTCAGTCTAGCAGGTATATCGAATGGGACGGAGTCTGGACGAGTGCATGGGTTTTGGTGCAGTCAGACATAGAAAGTGAGTGAAAACGCTGCTTGGAGTGTATTGTGCAGCATTCTAGTGGCTATTACTGCATGTAAGGAAAAGGGGAAAAGTGTTTGTGGGGAAACGACATGAGAAAAGAACAAAGAAGTTGACGCTAGAGGCCAGCATTCAACGCAAACGTTTAAGAAAGTCACTGGTTGCCTTCATCGTTATGACACCACTCTCTTGGTTGACACTGGTGCCAATGCAAAACACACGAGTGCTTGCTGCTACCACAGTCTTTGCTGGGGGAAGCGGAACTACAGCAGACCCGTACATCATTGCGACGGCTGCACAACTCGCGGCGATGGCGAGCGACGTTAATGCAAAGTTGACTGATCCGCAAGGCACATCCTACGCTACCGCCACGTATGACTTGGGTGCGAACATTGACTTGTCAGCCACAACGTGGACTTCCATTAGTAATTTCGCGGGGACATTTGACGGAAACGGTTATAGGATTAGCAATTTGAGCAGCAGTGGCGGCCTGTTTGAGAGTACTACATCTGGTGCGACGATTGAAAATGTGGCCCTGACCAACGTCAAGGTAACGACGAGCGGCTCATATTTGGGTGCCTTGGTAGGTGTCAACCGGGGTGATGTCACAAACTCGTACAGCAGCGGATCGGTACAGTCATCAGGAGGAGGAAACGTAGGAGCACTGATAGGGGAGAATTTTGGAACCATTTCGTATTCCTATTCAACCGGAACCGTGTCTAGTGCAGGTAACTCAGCCGGAGGGCTCGTAGGCTATAACAATGCTACTATTGAGGATTCCTCTTCCAGTGCTTCGGTTGCTTTCACAGCAAGCGGTTTGTGGGGCGCAGGCGGACTAGTGGGTATAAATTATGGCAAACTTACGGATGTATACGCAACAGGATCGGTTACAGCACAAACAACGAACGCGGAAGTGGGTGGATTAGTGGGTGACAACCCTGGTCATATTACGGACGCGTATGCAACTGGACGTGTGACCGCCTCGGCTTCAGGAGAAGCCGCAGGGCTGGTTGGCCAGGAATACTACACCGGATCATCAATCACCGATTCGTTCTGGGACACGACGACGACAAACCAGTCCAGTGGTGTTGGAGGAGGTGGCGCGTCTCCGTCCACCATTCAACTGACTGCGGAAACCGACACCAACATGAAATTGGCCAGTACGTTCTCCAGTTGGCCGTCTGTCTGGACCGCCACAAACGGGCACTATCCGTACTTCGGACTGCAGATGGGTACACAGCATTTGCCTTCAGCCACGGTGGGGGTCCTGTATATCGCATATTTGAAACCCAAATATGCGACAGGCACGGCGCCCTACACCTGGTCGCTCACGGGGAGCCTGCCGCAAGGATTGTCGTTCAATTCAAGTGGGGAAATCAGCGGCATACCCACTGTGTCTGGGACAGCTAATTTTTCCGCCCAGGTTAAGGACAGCTTGGGTGCTACCGCTACGATAAACAACCTGTCTATTGTGACCGGTAAGCCGAATCCTCCGGGCGCGCCGACGGGTCTCGGTCACAGCAGTGTGGGGAAGACCGGATGGACGGAGTATTGGTCTTCTGTGAGCGGCTCGACTGGGTACAACGTATACATCAATGGGACGAAAGTGACCACTAGCCCGGTAACAAGTACGAGCTACAATGTAACTGGAGAGACAGCGGGGACAATCTACAGTGTGATGGTGACGGCAGTGAATGCAGGTGGCGAGAGCGCGCCGTCTTCCCCGGACAGTGTGACGACGCCCCCTGGTGCGCCGACAGGTCTCACTCATAGTAATCTGACGCAAACGGGATGGACAGAGTCTTGGGGATCAGTTACCGGTGCTACGGGCTACAACGTGTACATCAATGGTACGAAGGTGACCAGTAGCCCAGTGACGGCTACGAGTTACGTAGTGTCTGGCGAGAGCGCAGGCACCACATATCATGTAACGGTGACGGCAGTGAATGCAGGTGGCGAGAGTGCCATGTCGACCGCGGACACTGTTACGACACTGCCAAATGTTCCCGGTGTGCCGACGAGTCTCACTCATAGTAATCTGACGCAAACGGGATGGACAGAGTCTTGGTCTTCCGTGACTGGTGCGACAGGATACAATGTGTACATCAATGGAACGAAGGTGACCAGTAGCCCAGTGTCGAGCACGAGTTACCCGGTGACTGGTGAGAGTGCAGGTGCCACATATCATGTGACGGTGACTGCAGTGAATGCAGGCGGCGAGAGTGCAACTTCTACAGCGGACAGTGTGACGACCGTCCCTGGTGTGCCGACGAGTCTTAGCCATAGTAGCGTGACGCAAACGGGATGGACAGAGTCTTGGTCTTCCGTGAGCGGTACGACAGGATACAATGTGTACATCAATGGAACGAAAGTGACCAGTAGCCCAGTGGCGGGTACCAGTTACGTAGTGTCTGGCGAGAGCGCAGGCACCACATATCATGTGACGGTGACGGCAGTGAATGCAGGTGGCGAGAGTGCAGCTTCTACAGCGGACAGTGTGACGACCGTCCCTGGTGTGCCGACGAGTCTTAGCCATAGTAGCGTGACGCAAACGGGATGGACAGAGTCTTGGTCTTCCGTGAGTGGTGCGACGGGATACAATGTGTACATCAATGGAACGAAAGTGACCAGTAGCCCAGTGGCGGGTACGAGTTACGTAGTGTCTGGCGAGAGTGCAGGCACCACATATCATGTGACGGTGACTGCAGTGAATGCAGGTGGCGAGAGTGCCATGTCGACCGCGGACAGTGTCACGACTGTCGCATTGGTGAATGCGGAAACACCGTCATTTAGCACGGAGCCGCAAGCCACGCAAAGTGTAACGGCGGGTTCGCCAGCGACGGCGTTGACGGTGGCGGCAAGTGTGACGGATGGCGGAACCGTCACGTATCAGTGGTACAAAAACACCACGAACAGCAACACGGGTGGCACAGCTATCACGGCAGCAACCAGTGCGAGCTACACACCTGCGACGGCTAGTGCGGGAACAACGTACTACTACGCAGTGGCGACCAACACCAACAATAGTGTCAATGGTACGAAGACGGCAACATCCACCAGCACTGTGGCGAAAGTCACAGTCAACGCGCTGGTGAACGCAGTTAAGCCAACCTTCACGACAGAGCCCCAAGCGGCGCAAAGTGTAACGGCGGGTTCGCCAGCGACGGCGTTGACGGTGGCGGCAAGTGTGACGGATGGCGGAACCGTCACGTATCAGTGGTACAAAAACACCACGAACAGCAACACGGGTGGCACAGCTGTCACGGCAGCAACCAGTGCGAGCTACACACCTGCGACGGCTAGTGCGGGAACAACGTACTACTACGCAGTGGCGACCAACACGAACAGGAGTGTGAATGGAGCGAAGACTGCGACAGCCACAAGCAGTGTGGCGAAAGTCACAGTCAACGCGCTGGTGAACGCAGTTAAGCCAACCTTCACGACAGAGCCCCAAGCGGCGCAGAGTGTGACGGCGGGTTCTGCCGCAACGGCCTTGACGGTCGCAGCGAGCGTCACAGACAGTGGGACAGTCACGTATCAGTGGTACAAAAACATCACGAACAGCAACACGGGTGGCACAGCTATCACGGGAGCGACCAGTGCTAGCTACACGCCACCGACCACCAGTGTCGGAACAACGTATTACTACGCAGTGGCGACCAACACGAACAGGAGTGTGAATGGAGCGAAGACTGCGACAGCAATAAGCAGTGTGGCGAAAGTCACAGTCAATGCGCTGGTGAATGCAGCGACGCCGAAATTCACTACGGAGCCACAAGCGACGCAAGGTGTGACGGCAGGTTCTGCTGCAACGGCGTTGACGGTAGCGGCCAGCGTCAGTGATGGCGGAGCAGTCACCTACCAGTGGTATAGCAACACTACCAACAGTAGCAGTGGCGGCACAGCTATCGCGGGAGCAACCAGTGCGAGCTACACACCACCGACCACCAGTGCAGGAACGACGTACTACTATGCAGTGGCTACCAACACGAACAGCAGTGTGAATGGCGCCAAGACAGCAACCGCCACGAGTAGCGTTGCAAAAGTTACAGTCAATGCGCTGGTGAATGCAGCGACACCGACCTTCACGACAGAGCCACAAACGACGCAAAGTGTGACGGCGGGTTCGACCGCCGCAGCCCTGAAGGTAGCAGTCAGCGTCAGTGATGGTGGAACCGTGACGTACCAGTGGTATAGCAATACTACCAACAGCAACAGCGGCGGCACAGCCATTACTGGAGCAACGAGTGCCAGCTACATGCCACCAAGCACCAGTGTCGGAACCATGTATTACTACGCGGTGGTCACAAATACCAACAATGGCGTCAACGGTGCGAAGACAGCGACAGCAACCAGTGATGTGGCGAAGGTCACAGTCAACGTCGTTTTGGCTCCAATGGGGCTGAGCCATAGCAGTATCACGCAAACTGGCTGGACAGAATCATGGAATTCCGTCAGCGGAGCCGCAGGCTACAACGTGTATGTCAATGGGACCAAAGTAAATGCCAGCCCGGTGACCGGGAGCAGCTATGCTGTGACGGGTGAGAAGGCGGGTGCCAGCTACAAAGTCACCGTGACAACAGTCGGTGCGGGTGCACAGAGCGCAGCTTCTGCTGCAGATACGGTTCAGACCTTATCCGTGCTCTCTGTATCCACAGGCTCTTCCCTACCCAGTGTCTTACAGGGGACGGACTACAAACAGAGCATCCAGGTGACTGGAGGGGCGAGCCCGTATACGTTCTCTGTGACTAAAGGAGCTTTGCCCACAGGGGTGACCTTGCAATCGGATGGGAACCTGGTCGGAACACCGTCAAGCAACGGGAGCTATAACTTTACCGTGCAAGTGACTGATAAGAACGGGAACACAGCTGCGAAGAACATGAGTTTGTACGTGATACCTGCGGCACCAGCAGGTTTTCTCCCCAAGGTAGAAACCAAGCAGGTGGTCGGTGGCAGCGGCGTGACTTTGACGGCTGGAAATGGTAGCACAAATGCCACATTGGTCGTGGCAACAGGAACTTTTGCGAATCCACTGCAAATGGATGTGACTAGCGGAACAGTACCCAATGCGCTGGTTCCAAAAGGTCAAAAGGTGATTGCGGCCTATGGGGTGAACTTTGATGCACAGGATGCCCCTTCTAAACCGCTGATATTTACATTGCGGAACGCAGAGATTACACCACAATCAAAGGTGTACAAGATTGTGAATGGGAAGATAGTCCCAATCAGTGCTGTGGTGACGCAGGGGAAAGCAGTGATTACCTTTACAACAGATCCTTCATTCGTAGTATTGAAGTCACAATCACAACCTCAACCGCAGACAAAGACAGTTCCAGGTGCGACGAAACCTGTGACAGGATTTGGCGCGAGGCCATGGGGAGCAGGAGGAGTGCTAAGTATCCTGACAGGTGGACTCCTGCTGTGGTGGCAAAGGCGAAGAAAGCATCATGAAGAGTAAAACTGCCAGATTACCATGAACATGCAGTACACTGAACGTAAATGCATGAAAAGACAGGGGGAGGCTTCTCAATTGAGAAGCCTTTTCTCCGTTCACCCTCCATCAGTGACGAAAGGCATTGCTCTCGCTGTTTGTAATGAGAATGTGGAAAACGACCTTCGTAAGCAGTGGTTACATTTGGTGCTGACAATTATGCCTTGCGCCATTACAGTAAATCGATATACCCTTCGGTTCCATTCAGACGAATTTTTTGCCCGTCTTGTATCCGTTTAGTTGCATTTTCCACTCCAACAACCGCCGGCAAACCATACTCACGTGCAATGACTGCACCGTGAGTCATGATTCCCCCAACTTCGGTGATGAGGCCTCTGCTGGATACAAACAATGGTGTCCAGCCAGGATCGGTGAAGGCGGTAACTAATATATCGCCCTCTTCGAGGTGAGCGTCTTCCATGTTTAAGATGACGCGAGCTCGTCCCTCCACAACTCCGGAGGAGACGGGCAAACCAGCAATCGCCTTCGGAGGGACATTTTCTCGTTTGTATAAGCCTCTGATAATCTCGCCATCAGAAGTCATCACACGCGGGGGAGTTAATCGTTCATAGACTTCGTATGCGTCTTTTTGCCTGTCGATGATGTGGTAATCAAGTTTGTGAGTCCGTACAACTTCGTCCAGTTCTTCAAACGTGAGATAGTATATATCTTCTTTCGCGACAATCACGCCAGCTTTTACAAGTCGTTCAGCTTCCCCTAGCAGAGCTTGCTTATAGACGAAGTAACGACTCACCATGCCGTATTTCGGATACTCCCGATAGCCAATGAAATTACGAATCAAGTGAATGGCTCGTTTCGTGTCCTTCATTTTTTGCTGACCACCCGGCAGTCGTTGTAATCGTTCTAATAACTCTTGCTCTTTCTTCAAAGCTTTTTGTCGCCCCTGGTCAAATATTCGGTTGCTTGCATGGCTCTCAAAATTTTTAATGTTATTGAGAATTATCGGGACAAGCGCAACTGGGTTTTCGCTCCAACGAGTTCTCGTAATATCGATTTCTCCATCACATCGCATTCCGTATTTGGTTAGAAAAGCGTAGATAGCGTCTCGGCTCTCCCGCCCGCCAACAAACTGAACGAGATTATCCAAGAAGGTGTCTTCTTTTACCTGTTGTAAATAGTCTACGACCTCCGCGTACGGACGAATCGCGTCTGCGAGATCCAAAAGGGCCAGCCCCATGTCGGAAGTAATGTTATTTGGCACAGACCGAGAGAGCGTATCGACTGCATTCTTTTCGCCCAACCACTCGTTTATGTGCTTATTGACCCATGACGAAGCATGAATAGCAGCCATAAACACACGTGAACTTTGAGGGTCGAATAATACTCGCTTTAGTTCCTTGATGTCTTCCCGAATAAAATCCAATAATGCTGGTCCCGATTTGGTACGAATGTCTTGTTTTAACTGGTTTATCGATGCTTGATTTTGCTGAATTAAATCAAGGACGACGGTCTCATCGCTGTGGATTTGTGCCAATCTGTTTGCGGTGCTGCTTGCTTCTGGCGTTGTCGTGTCACTTGGCTGGGATTTTATGAAACCCTCTCGCTGAGTGATAGTTTCAAGTGCGTCTCGTATGAGTGGATCGGACTGCTCGAAGGTGTCTAACAAAATCTTGCTTCTGACAGACGAAGCCAGGTGATGTGTTACATCCACAAACAACCTTCCACCGGCCTTACGCATGGGTGCATTCGTCGTTAACAGGAAGAATGACAATCCCAATGGTTTTATTGGGGCAGTCATCATTTGTTGATGACCAACGGATATGTAGACGTGGTTTTCGTCATCATTTGCATCTGGAATGGGGTACAGTGTTGTGATTGGACGACTTTGAACAACATAAAATGTGTTCTTAAACAGACACCATTCGATATCTTGCGGACATCCAAAATGACGTTCTATGGTTCTGGAAATATGCGCCAGTTGTAAAATCTCCTGGTCTGTAAGTGTTTGAGTGTTTTGTCGGTTAAAATCAATCTGCCGTGTTTCCGTGCCGCCTCCCCTTTGCCCGTAGATTCCTAATTTTTTGGTTGCTATCCTCTTGTCTTTGATGTTTTCGTCTTGCACCTTATAGCAGTCAGGCGAGACTTTGCCTGAAACCAGCGCCTCCCCAAGTCCAAAGCTGGCGTCTATTGACAGCAACTTTCGATTGGAGGTAACGGGATCGGCCGTGAATACTATCCCTGAAGCCGATGGCAACACCATTTTTTGAACGACAACGGCTAGACTCACTTTGCTGTGGTCAAAACCGTTTTGAATTCGGTAGATGACTGCACGGTCTGTATACAGAGAGGCCCAACATTTGCGGATATGCAGCAAGATGTCGTCGAGTCCAATAATGTTAAGGTAGCTATCGTGTTGACCGGCGAAAGAGGCATGCGGTAAATCCTCAGCAGTCGCACTGGAACGGACTGCATATGCGTGATTATCACCGCGCTTGGACAGGTAGTGAGAGACTGCGGCAGCAACGTCAGAAGGAACGTCAAGCTTCATGATAATTTGTCTAATCTTTTTGCTTAATTCACTAATTTGTTTGCGATTTTCAACTTGAAGCAGTGTTAATTGTTCCAAAGAATCTAGTAGTGCACGGTTTTGTTCGATGGCTTCTTGATAGCCTGCGGTTGTGACGCAGAATCCTTCGGGAACTTGTATTCCTTCGATTGTTGACAGCTCTCCCAGATTTAATCCTTTGCCGCCAGCCAGTGACAGGTGGGTTTTGTGCATTTCCTGAAAATCGAGGACCACAGGCTTCATAGACTATCTCTCCTCTAAAAAAATTTGACAAACCACTTCCGGGTGTGATATATTTACAGTGTAAGATGGGATTTTTATTAGAGTCGTATATTGAAGAGTGGTCGTAATGCGATTATAGCGTCGCATTTATTTTTGTCAATAAAAAAATGGGCTGGATTGCATATTCAGTCTCTTTTTTTCGTTTGCTCTGTGTCCTATCCATAGGAAACCGTGAGCTAGTGTTTAACGTATGTGTTACAAATGAGTAAATATGGTTTATAGGAAAGGATTAACTGTATCAAGTGCTTATGAATCAGGGAGAGTGCACTAGACTTGCGCAAACAGAGTCATCCATAAGTAAAATGTTGCGTAGGATTTCCAGTGCCCCCAGTGTTCTGCGATGTCCACTACCTCATTTACGGTTGGTTTGCGTTGCATTTGCAGGGCTATTTTCACGGCGTTTTGCAGTCCAACATCCTGAGCAGGCAACGCATACTCGTCTCGGAAATGTCGCATGAGGACGTAATTGGCAGACCATGGTCCAATCCCGCGAACGTTTTGCAGGGCTTTATACGCTTGGTCGAACCCGCTCATGTTCAAGAACTGTGCCCGTGATAACTCACCTGTGACAATGGACGCAGCTACTCCGATGAGATACTCCGCTTTTCGAACTGTAAACTGTAATTCTCGTAATGCATCGATGCTCAAATTTGCTACTTGTTCCGGTGACGGAAATGTCCAATATGTTTGGTTTTCATAGTTTACAGGACGTCCGCATAACTCCACCAGACGTTGTTTTAGTGTGTAGGCAAAAGGTAAGTTAATTTGCTGCCCTATAATGGTCCAACACAACGCCTCGAAAAAGTCAGGAACACCAATCAAACTCAGCCCCCGAAACTTTTTAACCGCTTGATGTAACACAACATCATTTTGTGCCATCTGGTAGAAATCGCTTAGATTTCTGTCCAAGTCAAACCAATCCCATACGTATGCCGCGGCTGCAACACGAGTCCTTCTTTTCGATGGTATCTGATGGACAAACCGGACTTGGAGACAGTGATTATAGATGGCGCTAATTTCCATCACAAGGTCTTGGTTGTCTAGATGAAGCAGCTTATACACCCTATCGTTCTCGACGACATGCATACACTCAGTCTCTGAGCGATTTAGGTACTGCAAGTTTGCTGCAAACCGAAAGTCTTTTGGCGTCTGCAAAACTATGAATGTCTGATGGTCACTCCAATCCATCGAGCGGTTCACCTCTTATAAAATGATTTTACTTGGACCTTTGCGGCACTGCTCACGGCACTGCTCTCAGCCAAGTATGACTCCTCGCTGCGCAACAGACTTGCGTTTTCTTGTCATCATATTTGCGTTCATGTGTGGGGAGATGTTCAAAGACGATAGGACGGCAAGAATCCGAAATCGGTCACTGCGGGAATATGTTAGACTCCAATCTACCTAAGCTGTTTGTAGACAACCAATCTGTGGAGAGTGAAAAGCATGTCAAATACGTTGTACTGGGGCAATGTCAAACACAGAGGGATGACTTTTACATTGGTACGTCACAAGGAAGCATTGTGCTTCGTTGGCCTGCCCAATCAGTCACATGACTCAATCGTCAAATGGACTCAATCTCATTTTCCTCATCATGATTTGGTTCATGTTGATGGAGAAATAGGCCAGCTCGCTGTCCAGTTGAAAACCTATTTGGATGGGGAAGTGGACCACCTTGACGGTCCGCTCGAACTGCACGGAACGCAGTTTCAGCAAGCTGTATGGGATGCACTTTGTGCTGTCCCGTTTGGCGAAACGCGGACGTATTCTCAGATTGCCGAAAACCTTCGCAAACCATCGGCGGTTCGTGCAGTCGGTGCTGCTATTGGTGCAAATCCACTTCCGATTTTTGTACCGTGTCATCGTGTGATTGGAAAGGATGGGAAGCTAACAGGATATCGAGGGGGGATAGAGTTGAAAGCGTCGTTACTGCTGTTGGAAGCCCGAAGGAAAAAGATGATGTCATGTCACATGAACTGAGGCCGTATCGTCTACATAATGGCAGGGAATAATGTGTAACTCGCCACGAACCGACTGAATTCTGGGGGACATCCTTATGCGTTGGATGAAGAAAACTATAGCAGGAAGCGGAACTATCATCCTTTCGCTATTCGCAGTCACTGCCTGTGCTAATACTTCTGGCAGCTCCCATTCAACTTCAAATAGTGGTGGCTCACATAACGAGACTTCTTCGATAGGCAGTAATACAATAAGTGAGAACTCATCTGGCAAAGGCACGAAAGCAGAGTCCAAAACGTTTGTGCTCCATTTAGATTCGGAGGCTAAGTCTGGGAAGACAGACAATTCACTTTATACAGCAGGGAACTCAAGCATCACACAGGTCAAACAGAGGTGGGGAAGTCCTGATAAACAGGGGGTTGCGGGTCAAGGAACCTACGCAACGTATAAGTCAGAAAAGGCTTCTTTTGGGTTTAATCAGGACGGCACTATCTTTGATGTCCGCTCTTACAGCAAGCAAGTGCAAAGCCTAACACTCTCCGACGTACGAGCAGTACTTGGGAACCCAAAAGAAACAACTAAACCTACAGCGAGTCAAATTAATGAGATTTATCAGGTGAACAACACTTTCCAGCTTGAATTCATCATTAACACGGGAACAGATGCCGTTAATCACATTTCCGTGTTCGATGCGAGCGCCGTCCATTCACCGGGGACACAGCCCACATCACCGCATGGGTCGAACATCGCGATTCGAGGGGTGATTGAAGGATTTTATGGGAAGCCCTGGAGTAACAAAGAGCGCATAAATATGTTTTCGTTCATGCAAAAAGAGAATCTAAACACCTATGTCTATGCTCCAAAGGGTGATCCATATCAACGTGTAGATTGGCGAGAGCCCTACCCCTCTGTGAAACTTCAGCAAATGAAGGCGCTTGTGGCCCAGGCCAAACAAGACGGTGTTCAATTCGTTTACTCCATCTCACCGGGAATGACCGGCTACTCAACAAAGGATATTCAAAAATCAATTACCTACAGTTCTGCTTCAGACAGAAAAGCATTAGAAGCCAAGATTCATCAACTTCAATCAATTGGTGTCAACACGTTTATGTTGTCGTTTGATGATATTGAGAAAACCTTAAAGCCTGCTGATAAGAAGGTTTACGGTACGGACTATGCAAAAGCACAAATGCAGTTGGCCAATCAGGTCCTAGCGTATGAAAAAGCAAGAGACCCCAACTTTAGGCTTTGGTTTGTTCCAACGTTTTACTATGGTATGACTGACGGCCCGTATTGGCAAACGCTTCGGTCCACCTTAAACCACAGCATTAAGGTCATTTGGACCGGAAAATGGGTTTTAAACAAGAGCATCAACAGTTCACAGGCAAAGGCTATCACAAACTTGTATGGGCGAAAGCCGATTCTCTGGGACAATTACCCGGTTAATGACTATACCTATGACAAGGGTAAACAGCATCAATTGATGTTGGGACCGCTAGAGGGAAGAACTGCAGACCTCACGAAAAACATAGCGGGATATATCAGCAATCCGATGGTGCAGCCATACGCGTCTAAGGTAGCGCTGGAGACAATTTCAGACTATCTCCAGAACCCCGGCAGTTATCAACCGAAGACGGCGTGGAACGGGGCAATCAATCATTTATCAGGGATCACTAACCCAACCTTGTTTAAAACCTTTGCGGAGTTTAACACTGTGAGTACTTTAAATTCTACTGGATATTCACCGATTGGAGCCATGGTGGCAGCCTACAGGAATGCTTCAACAAGTGCGCAAAAACAGTCAGCAGAACAAGGGTTGGAAACCGAGTTTCGCAGACTCCGCAATCTGCCTAGTACACTGCCGCCTACAATTACGAATAAGGAATTACTTCATGAGATTCAGCCATGGTTAACCAAGCTCGGTGCAGAAGGACAGGGTGGTCTAGACGCACTTGCAGTCATTAATGACCCGAGTACGTCTAACAAAAACCGGCTTGCTAAGGAGCTTAAACTTGTTTCCGACTCACCATATCAGGTGGGAGGTGAAATGATTGCGTTTATGAAACAAGCGGGTAATCAGTAATTGCAAGAAGCACATTTGAACGACTGCTGAGATGCGGCAGCCCTTGATTTAGATTGGCCTCGCTTGGCTCCGATTGCCTTTAATAAACCCCTGTATCCCTGGACAATCCGTCGACGAGTATTTGTGCGACCTCAGGCCGCGTTAGTTTTGGTGATGGAAGTGCGCCGCTTCGCAAAATTTCACGGACTCTGGTACCGGACAAAGTGTGTCGGTAGACTGACTCATGCGGACAAGTCTTTTCGGATGCCATCCCGTCACATTTATCGCAATAAAAGCTATTCTCGTAAAACAGCAGTTGGATTCCTAATTCATGTGGCGAGAACTGGGCAAAAATCCGTTGTGCATCGTAGGGGCCGTAGTAATTGCCAACGCCAGCGTGATCGCGTCCAATAATAAAATCAATCCAAAATTCTTGCGAACGATGGTATGCAGCACTGCTTCCCTCGGACCGGCGTATCTCATGGCCGCCGGATAAACTGCGAGCAGGACTCGGTCGGCTGGGTAGTAGTGCTCAAGCAACGCCTGGTAGCTCTTCATGCGGATATCCGCGGGAATGTCATCTGGCTTTGTTGTTCCTACAAGAGGGTTTAAGAATAACCCATCCACAGTTTCCAAAGCTGATTTTTGAATATACTCGTGGGCTCTGTGCACTGGGTTTCGAGTCTGGAACCCAACGATAGTCCGCCAACCCCGACGTTTAAATTGTTCACGCACTTCTGAAGGAGCAAGGTAGTACTCAGCAAATTGACTGGGCCTTTTATGGTTTAGCAACCAGACCGGACCGGCTGCATACCAATTGGGACGTTGATAGAGACTTGACACACCTGGATGGTCGGAGTTCGTGGTCCCGTAGACAGCGGCCGATTCCCGGCGTTTATCGTAGGAGTAGACATCTGTCACTTGGATGATGCCGTAAGTGATGCCGTCTAGTGAAACCAAGGCCGCCTTTTGACCCGGGGAAAGCGTTTTTGCAACTTGCTCCGAAATGGGCAAGTTGACAGGAATACTCCAGACTTCGCCTGTCACTAAGTGAAGGGAATCCAAAACTTTCGTAGTCCCTTTGATTCATGAAGCCGGTGAGCGGTGAATAGGCGCCAGTACTAATGAGTTCGACATCTGATGCTGCCCAGTCTGACACCACGATTTTCTGCAGTTCCGCTGCTTTGGAAAGGCCAGCTTGTTTCTCCTCACCTGTAAGCTCCCGCTGAATTAATCTGCCTCCGTGAGGAGGAACCAATACTTGGCTGCTGCGCTGAAATCCCATCATGTCTGTCCTCCGTTCGTTTACCGGTGGTGATTGAACGAAACTTCCAATGTACACACTGCTCTTGTGTCTGTTATTTCGCGTTTGTCGGTTTCACTAGCAGTAGTTGGCGGTTTGTGATATAAGCGAGGATTTGGTCTGTTCCGTCAGCAATGGAGAGCTGATCTGTGGGGATGATTAGTTCTGGATGAGAAGGTTCTTCATACGGTGAGTCAAAGCCAGTGAAATTGGTGATAACTCCTTGCTCGACCTTTTTGTACAGTCCTTTTGGATCCCGGTTTGCACAAACTTCAAAAGGACATTTCACGTAGATTTCGATGAACTCATCCTGTCCCACCAGATTTCGTGCGGCAGTTCGATCTCTCTGGTATGGAGAGATCAGTGCCACAATGCCTGCGTCGACCAAAACCTTAGCCAATTCTCCGGCTCTGCGAATGTTCTCTTGACGATGACGTTCCGTAAAGCCAAGGTCTGAACTTATCCCCATTCTGAGGTTGTCTCCATCAATTAAATAAGTGTGAACACCCCTGTAAAACAAACGTTTTTCGAGTTCATTGGCAAGTGTGGATTTGCCGCCCCAGACAAGCCTGTCAACCAAATCACGAAACTGTTATGACTGTTCATCTCTTGCCTTTGTTGTTTGTCAATTGCACTTTGGTGCCAAGTTAAGTGGGTATTTGCCATGTTTTCAACCTTCCTCTTGAACTGTCATGCTGGCTCAATTGGAATGAGTAATAAGAAACTGTTGGGATATGACTACCACGACAAGTCGTCCTCGTAGCCCAACTCAATGAGCATCTGTCCAGAGACGCGCTTAAAATCTCTCACATGCTGCTCATTAAACACTGTCTTCCAATCACCAATTTGCCCTTTTCGATACGTTGGCGACGCTCCTGGGTTGATATTGTGCTCCATCAGTGCCGCCAGTTCTTGTCTTGGAATCTCAAGACGGGACAAATCACTCCACAAAAGTCGACAATCCGTTCTACCGCCATTGTTCTTGCGGTGGATTGTACTAGTTCTTCAAAGGTTACATGGCAGACGGACGTCAAGTCTTTTCAGCCTATAAACTGAGAATAAAATTGGCGGATATTGGGGTAATAATCAGTTCCCTGTGCCACTAGCAATTGGTTAGCCAGTACCGTATCTTCTATCACTTCCTGTAGGCTGATACCATTAATAATGGCTGACAACCTCGCTGCGTTTGTCTTCAGATATTTTGCAAAGACGGAACGAAGAAGTGTGACGGGAACTTGGAAAGAATAAAGTGCATCATGGAGACTGTCACGTCTCTTAAATCACGGCTGATAAACAGAATTTTTACGTTATTATCCAAAAGAGCTCTTTCAAACTGCGGCGCATAGGGAAGGTGCATGACTCCCATTTCTCCAGCAGAAATCCCGTTCTTTGCTGCTTTGGTCAACATGTTATGTCGAGTTCTGACCATTCCAGGAATGCCAAGTATCACCTGCATCAACAGATTGGTGCCGCCTTTAGGTATGGATACAATCAGCACCTTGGGTGAAGCAGAATTCATACGGGCTTCCCCCTGCCTCGTTGTGGATAAGCAACCTAACTACGGTAGTGTATGTTGGCTGCAATGTTGTGGGTGGGGGACTGTCCTTTTCAAGGACAACACATTTACAAATGTAAATTGAATTTTGCAAATCCTTAACATAATCAAGATATAAGCTACACATTTCCTAGCTATACTTTTCATTTAGAACAAGATTTAGTGAGGAGATAGCTCTACAATGGCGGGAATCTTGATTATTGAGGATGAAAAGCATACTGCAGATACGATTGGTCTATATTTAGAAAAACAAGGGTTTCATTGCTTCATCGCATATGATGGGCAAGATGGCATACGATACTTGCTAAAAGAGACGATAGACCTCATTGTGCTCGATTGGATGTTGCCCGGTTTGTCTGGCATCGAGATTTGTCAGGTCGCTAAGTCTATGAATAACATTAGAGTCATCATGTTAAGTGCTAGAGCAACCGTGTCTGACAAGGTGAGCGGATTGGACAGTGGGGCTGACGATTACCTGGCAAAGCCGTTCAGCCTTCGCGAACTCAATGCCAGAATCAAGATGCTCCTGAGAACCACGAATTCACCTTCGCAAATCCCCCGGTCAAGCACCTCGTCCATAACGGAAATTCACTTTGATGATGGGGTTCTTTCATTGAATAGAGACGAGTTTACAGCTCGTTTTAATGACATAGAAATCCCTTTGACTTTAACGGAATTCAAGATTCTTGGGCTGCTGGCAGAGCGAGTGCAGCGCGTTTTGACGAAAGAGGCGCTGGCACAGGAACTGTATGGAACAAATGACTCGGGCCAGTTGCATGCGATTTCAGCTCACTTGAGCAACTTGAGAACGAAACTGAAAGGTTTGAGCGGTACTCCCCTGATTAAAACGGTCTATGGAATCGGATACAAGTTGGGCGGAAGCACAGAAACTCAGATGAGGCGCACATGACACGTCTCCCTGTATTTCCCAAACAGTCGCTGCGCCGACGTGTAATGGTGCTTGTCACCACTGTGATTTTGGCAATGTCTTTTCTCGATCTCGTTGCAGCCCACTGGAGCCTTCAACAATCGCTGTACAAATACTCCAGACATAACCAGACAGACCAAACTTCAGACTGGGCGCAGATGATGGGCGTCCTATATGATGAGTTTGGTTCGTGGAATGCGGTTCGTCAGCACCTCGCAAGTGAATCCTCTCTGCACATCGATGGACAAAAACTTAGTCAACTTGAAGCGGTAGTCGTCCCGAATAACGGAGGCGTTATCAGAACACAAAGTCATGCAAAACGAAAGCCTGATTGGCAGAGTGCGCCTATTTTGTTCCAGAACACAAAAGTCGGCACTTTCTACATGCATCCATACATCTCGCCCCAGGTCAGAACTTTGAAACGCAGAATTACGTATGGCTTTGACACAGCTCAATTCCTGGTTGTTTTTATCATTTCTATTGTAGCTTTTCTGTTTGTTGTGGTTCTTGTACGCAGTTTCCTTAGGCCGCTGGAGGACTTGGCTGCTACGGCCATATCCATGACCGCCGGAGCATTCGATGCTCCCCTGCCGACGGGTGGAGATGTAGAAATTCAGAATGTGATTAATGCATTTGCAGTGACACGTAACAGGCTTCAGGAAGCACAGGAAACTCGCAAAAGGATTTTAGCGGATATTCATCATGAACTGCGGACTCCGCTGAACGTTATTGGAAATCGACTGGAAGCAATTCACCTTGGGCTGTATCAATGGGATAAGCAAACGGCCACAATTTTGCATGAGGAAACAGAACGGATTCAAACGATTGTTGACGAACTTGACGAGTTGAATGAGGTTCAGGCAGGTGTTCAAAAGTTGGACCTCGCGTGGGTGTCTGTAGAAGACTGGCTGACCAAACTGGTTACACTTTTTGAAGCCGAAGCAACAAGGCGGTCAGTAAACATAAATGTACATATTGAGGACAAGTCGCTTTGCATTTTGATGGATAAAAACAGAATGTCGCAAGTCATCATCAATCTTATATCTAATGCTCTCAGGTATACTCCGCCAGGAAAACGTATCATTGTGACTGTCCGCAATGCGGTACACGGGGTAGTCTTTACTGTCGAGGATGAAGGAATTGGTATTGATTCAAGTCATCTTCCATTTATTTTTGAACGGCTCTATCGGATTGAACCATCGCGCAGTCGGGATAAGGAAGGTGCTGGACTTGGACTTGCGATTGTAAAGGAAGTCGTCGACGCACATGCAGGGGAAGTCACCGTGCGAAGTCTCCCTGGGAAAGGTACCCGCTTTACCATCCTGATTCCACCACAGAACTCGCTGTCTTGAGTTGAGATTTCATTAACAGAAAATTTACCAGCCGTGGAGATGTTTTTCACGGTTATTTTACGTTCACCACGTACACTCGGACTTGGTAAGGGGGAAACGCGGGCTGACAAGACTACTCCAGCAGGAAAGGCAGGTATACTATGTCGGTTCAAAAAGAGATTCCTGTTGTTCGGATTGTGAGGCAATCCTTACTCGAATCGGTTGGCAACATGGTGGTCAGAAAAGGCAAGCATCTTGTGGAGGCAAGTTTTGGATGGCTGCTCCTGAGTCCAACGTTAGCAGTGTTTGTAGTATTTACCTATGTTCCAATGGCATTTCTGTTTGTAATGGCATTGTTCCATTGGAACATCACCTTCAGTCACTCCCAGTTTGTTGGACTTGGTGAGTTCAAAATTCTTTTTCGGCAACCCTTGTTCTGGCGTTCCATGCTTACAACCGCGTATTTTGCATTCTTGATGGTACCGGCCCAAACATTCTTAAGCTTGGGTATCGCCATGCTGTTTCGTGAAGCAGCACGCTCCAAATTGCGCGGTTTTTTTCGCTCTCTAGTATTTCTGCCACATGTTACTCCTCTTGTCGCGACATCCATTGTCTGGGTGTGGGTGTTTAATCCACGATTTGGTTTGGCGAACTTCATTCTTTCGTGGTTCCACATACCCCCTCTTAATTGGCTGGAAAGCACCAACTGGGCGCTTCCCGCCGTCATGATTTACAGTACCTGGCACTCGCTTGGGCTCTATGTAATATTGTTTCTTGCCGGTTTAGCCAATATTTCCCGCCATCCCCTTGAGGCGGCGATGGTGGACGGCGCAGGGCGGGGGACGATATTTCATAAAATCATTTGGCCGCTTGTGTCTCCAAGCACCTTTCTTGTCGTCCTGTTCGCCACGATGAACGCACTGCAGGCTTTTTCGCAGATTTACACTATGACCGGAGGCCCGAGAGGCGGAGGTGGAGGACCTGCCTATGCGACGACCACAGATGCACTTTTGATTTATCAGACAGGCTTTCAATACTACCACTATGGTCTGGCTGCGGCCATGAGCATCATCTTGTTTTTCGTCATTTTGGGATTAACGGTGTTTCAAAAATGGATATCCAACAGATTGGTGTTTTATCGCTAGAAGGAGAAGAAGACATCATTTCTAGTAGGAGAGGAGTGTTTCAGTGAGACAAAAGTGGCAAGTTCGAGTCCCAACCTGGTTTTCTCAGGCAAGCCTAGCCATTCTCTTTGGGTTTCCGATTTATTGGATTGTGGTAACCGCGTTGAACCAACCGCAGGACGTTTACAAGATTCCTCCTGCATTTCTGCCGAAACTTGATTTCAAACCCTTATTCAGCGTATTGGAGGGGACTCACTGGTCGCTCTACATATTCAATACAGTGATGATTTCCGTAGTAACGGTCCTCTTGGTGCTCGTCACTTCTGCCTTGGCTGGATATGCGCTGTCGGATTTGAAGTTTCGCGGGCAGAACCTGACAACTCTTCTCATTCTGGGGACCATGATGATTCCTGGCCAGGCAATTCTCGTGCCGCAGTATGTCGTAATTTCAAAATTGCACCTCCTTAATACGTATGCTGTTGAAATTCTTCCGTTTGCGGCAAATGCGCTGGGTGTTTTTATGTTTAGGCAGTTTTTTAAAACACTTCCGAGAGCGTACTGGGAGGCCGTAGCGATGGAAGGGGGCAGTCGGCTGTTCTACTTGTGGAAAATAGCTATCCCCCTTGCAAGGCCTGCCGTGACGACGGTTTCCCTATTAACTTTTATAGGAGCTTGGAACATGTTTCAATGGCCGCTCATTATGACGGATAACCGAAATGTGCAGCCTCTAGAGGTGGTTCTTGCACACTACATGTCTGTCTATCAGGCAAATATACCAAAGATGTCTTCCGCTGTACTGATTGCGTTGTTGCCGATTGTAGTCATTTTCTTTCTTGCCCAAAAGCACATTGTTGCAGGTGCAGCTGGGCGCGATGCGGGCATTAAAGGTTGACCATATGGTTATTAAAATCGTTTCGAAGGAGAGAAAAAAATGAAAAATAAAATGTTAGCATTTGGGGCTGTGAGCCTTGCCACGTTGGTAATTGCGGGGTGTGGGACTGCAAACACGTCTTCAAGCGGAAGCAGCACAGGCGGTGCGAAAAATACCAGCAATACGGCATCGGGATCGACCAGTGGGCCAATCAAGATTCAACTGTGGGAATCACATTCGAGCGGGCCCGTCGCAAACACTGAGCAGAAGCTTGTGAAGAAGTTTAATGCATCTCACTCCAAGGTGGATATCAGTCTTAACATTACACACGCTTCTGCCAAAGCCCTAGCAGCAGTTACAGCAGGTCATCCTCCCGTGCTTGCCGAAATCAGCCACTATATTGGAAAATATGTGAGTGCCAAAGCGCTGTTACCTTTAAACTCGTTTCTCTCTACAAACAGCAAAGAAACCTTCTGGTCAGGTGTACAGGGCAATACCATGTGGAACGGGAAAGAGTACCGCTATCCAGCAGATGTGAAGGTGGAAGAGTTCTACTACAATAAGTCGCTGTTTAAAAAAGCAGGAATCAAAGCGCCTCCTGCCACGTGGACAGCAATGGCCCTTGATCTGCAGAAACTAAAAGCACTTGGTGTGATTCCACTTGGCTTTAAAGACTCCTCAGCCCACATTCTCTCTGCGTTTATTTCCAACGGAGGCAGCACATTCGCGGGCACGTCGAAGAAGAAAGTGCAGTTTGACAATTCTGCCGGTAAAACGACATTCAATTACTTCCGAACACTGCACCAAAAGAAAGAGATGGTTTTTGGACATGGAAATACAATGAGGGCCGACTTCGGCGCACAGAAAATGGCCATTGTTGACGGTACGTCGGCAGGTTATCAAAAAATTCTCGCTGCGACGGGCGGGAAATTTAAGATGGGGGCCTTTGCATTTCCAGCCGGAGTCTCAGGACATAGCGGGGGTATCATTCAAGGGCTTGGCTTTGTCTTGTTTAATGGCGTCAGCAAGGCGGATCAAAAGGCAGCATGGACATTTGTCCACTGGTGGAATGAACCTGCGCAACAGGCATATTGGTCCATGCACAGCGGATTTGCACCCACAACTCCGGCCGGCGCAAAAGCAATCCCAGCTAGTTGGTTGAAGTCGAATAAGGGTGAGGCTGTGACGATTAACATACTGAAATCAAAACACACTGTGCCTCGTGCTAACACAAACGCATATTCAGAGGTGGACAGTGTGCTCGACTCCGCCTTCTTCAACGCAGTCACCGGAAAAACATCAGTCGCAGCAGCATTAAAAAAGTTGGACACTCAAGCAAACCAGTATCTTTCGGGTAAATCCGGACTGTAACTGCACGCGCACCATCGACATCCAAAATGCCACCAAGCCAGGTGGCATTTTGTGCTTTCGCAGAAGGTTCGCCAGAAAGTTAGTAGGTTCTGCAACGAACAACAAAGACATGTGCTGTCGGATTAGACCCAGTTGTAGACTCGAGCCCACCCAAGGCTAAGGATACTTGGCATAGGCTGATGTCAGAGTGACGAGGAGGGCGTGTGGAATGGAGATTCACGTTATACGGCAGGGCCAGACTTTGTGGAGCCTCTCACGGCTATACGGAGTGAATGTACAGGACATGATTCATTTAAATGGCATTTCTGACCCGCGGCAACTAGTCATTGGACAGGCGATAGTCATTCCAACCCCGCGAGGGGCTTATGTCGTGCAGCCTGGAGACACATTGTATGCCGTTGCAAAGGGGTACGGTACTTCCGCGACTGCTCTGGCTGCACTGAATCAGATTCAAAATCCGGATATTCTGTCGGTCGGGCAGAAGTTGAAGGTTCCTAAGAAAAGCAGACGTACCATTGAAGCAAATGCATATTTAACGGACGTTGGCAGTAGAGGCGAGCAGGTTGTACGTGAAACCGCATCAGTCCTGACTTATTTGAGTCCATTCAGTTATCACGTTGGGCGAGACGGCTCTCTTGTCCCTCTGAACGATACCCAACTCATCAATTTGGCGAAAAATCAGACTGTTTCCCCTTTGCTCGTAATATCCAATTGGGAAGGCAGCATGTTCAGTTCGGATTTGGCTCACGTGGTGTTAAACAGCGACTCTGTTCAGCAGAGACTCATTGATAGTGTTTTGACTGTCATGAAAAACAAGGGGCACAAAGGACTCAACATAGATTTTGAGTACGTCTATCCAGACGATCGCGAAGTGTACAACCAGTTCTTACAAAAGGTTGTGACTCGATTTCACAGTGAAGGCTATACAGTATCCACGGCACTAGCTCCGAAACTGTCTGCATCACAGCAGGGGCTGCTTTATACAGCCCACGATTATCCAGTCCACGGGAGGCTGTGTGACTACGTTGTACTAATGAGCTATGAGTGGGGATGGATTGGTGGAAAAGCAAGGGCAGTGTCACCTGTAGACCAAATCCGCAAAGTCCTTGATTACGCAGTGACGGCGATTCCACGGCGCAAAATTCTCATGGGCGTCTCTGTCTACGGCTACGACTGGAAACTTCCCTTCGTACAAGGAAGCAGGGCTCGGACGTTAACCCCCTTGGGAGCCGTTCAAGTTGCCGCGAGGAACAATGTACCTATTCGGTACAGTACCGTGTCTCAGGCACCACACTATGATTACAAGGACTCGGCGGGAAGCACTCATCAGGTATGGTTCGAAGACCCCCGAAGTTTTCGGGCGAAATTGGATTTGGTTTCTTCGTATCGGCTGCGGGGTATCAGCTTTTGGTCATATCCTACCAGCTTTCCGCAAGTGCCGGCGGTTCTTAGCCAAGACTTTCGTGTGAGAAAGTTTTAGTTGAGATGTTGCCGCAACTTGAACAACCATCATGAATAGCACCACAGCAATGAGTGCGAAGACGGCAGAGGAAAAACTGTTCGAAACAGCATGGATCCAGCCTAGAAAAATTGGACCGGCAGCACCAATTACGTAACCGACTGACTGCGCTTTAGCAGACCATGCTGCGGCTTCATGGTGGTCAGACGTAATGTCAATGGGAAGCAGCAGATTGAGCGGAAACAAGCCGCCGGCTCCAATGCCAATAAGTCCCGAGGCCACTAGAGGGTGACGATGAAAAACCAGAAGCAGAAGTCCGCAAAGCTCAAACAGAGATTCCACGATGAGCCAAAGTCGACGAGACGGAATTTTGCGCAGTACAACAGAGAGAATTAGGCTGACCGGAATTTGAACAGCTACAAATAGGGTCAAGGCGTTGGCTGCGTAGGACTTGGTGTAACCCATGCCTTGAATGATTTGAGGCAGCCAAGCGGTAAACGAGTAGAACAACACAGCCATTAACCCGAAGGATATGGTAATGAGCCACGCCTTCGGGTTCGTCCAAGGCAACTTGGTGTTTACACCGGAAGGCGTTTGATACTGTTTCTGTTGCGGAATATGGGCGAGCAGTCGCCAGACAACAGCTGCGACGAATGCAATCACAGCCCAGGACGCGAGAGATGCCTGCCATGAATGAAAGCTTTTCTGAAGGAAGAGAGAGAATGAGGAACTGACGGCCGCAAATTCAACGATGCGATGAATAGTGCTATCGCCAACAAGAGCGTGTTTTTCTTCATATATTTAAACTCCTCTCAGTGCGCAGTCGTGTTGCACACTCTGTAAAGCAAACGGAAACCAATCTCATATCGGCATGAATTCATCTGTTACGGGTGGGTCTGAGAGGGCTGCATTGCCCCGGAAACGTCTTGAAAGAATCATACTTGCACATCAATCATTTATCAATTAGATTTAATTTATCATTATGATTTACCAGACAAATGATTGTCTGCTGTATAAGTCGGGTCAACCGATGGAGGGAGAGTGTTACTATGGAATTGAGACAACTGGAGTACTTTCTGGCGGTATGTGAAGAATTGCACTTCACCCGTGCAGCAGACAAGCTGAAGGTGTCACAGCCAAATTTGAGCTTGAAAATTAAAGCACTTGAAGAAGAAATCGGGATCCCGTTATTTGACCGCATCGGCAAACGAACCGCACTGACTGAAGCGGGTAGCGTTCTTCGCAAACATACTCTGAGCATGTTTGCGAATTTACAAAATGCAATGACTGAAATAGAAGACCTGCGTCACCATCGCGGTGGACGTCTCAGTGTAGGAGCATTGCCCTCTGAACTGGACTTTCGTTTGACTCCGATGTTTATCAGTTATATGCAACAATATCCAACTGTAAAATTAGAAATCACTTCCGAAGTGAATCTGGTGGAAGAGGTATTAAGCAATGGCATTGATATTGGCATCGCTGTCAAACCTGCAGTCGATGCGCGTCTCGTTATCCGTTCTTTGTCCCGTGAAGAATATGGAGTGGTGGTTTCCAGACAGAGTGCTTTCTTTGACAGAGAATCAATGTCTCTATTTGAACTAATGGACATGCCTATAGTTGCGTACCCTAAAGGATTTTGGGGGAGGCATTTTCTTGAAGATTGGTGTCTGCAACACGGCTTCACTATGAACATAGTGGTTGAAACCAGTTCAAACCCGTCTCTGTTTCACTTTGTCAGGGAAAATATCGGAATTGCCATCGTAGCGAATTCACTTGTTGAGTCCATGGATAAACTAAAATTGAGGTTTATTCCGATACATGACTATCCTCCGGTGAGGGAGATGAGTATCGTCTATAGGAGTGACAAGTATCTCAGTCATGCTGCACAAGCTTTTATCCGTTTTGCGGAAGAACACTTGCGGGTTACTTGGGACAGCCCGTAAGCAGTTGGAGTGATAGATTTGAACATTGAAGTCAAGGATGTTGTTTCAAAGACAATTCTTACGGAAGCAACGGGTTATCTAAACGTTGGTTTTACTCATTCGTTGAATCCGTACAGCGGCTGTGCCTTCGCTTGCAAGTACTGCTATGTACGGGAGATGCCCGTTCAGAAATTTAAAGACATGCCTTGGGGAACCTGGGTGAACATCAAAACCAACGCAGCAGAGAAATACAGAATCGAGGCAGTCAAACTACGCGCGAGAAACAGGCCAATCAACATTTTCATGTCTTCTGTTACAGACCCCTACCAGCCGATTGAAAGGAAAGCAGAGATTACTCGCAGTATTCTAGAACAGATGCTTGTAAATCCACCTGATTTTATTCAAATTCAGACACGGAGTCCGCTTGTTAAACGTGATATTGATTTACTGAAGCAACTCAAAGATGTGTGCAGAGTTCTCGTTTCGATGACAGTTGAGACTGACCGTGAAGATATGAAACGGATTTTTGCACCGTATGCGCCCGGTATTCGATTGCGGTTGAAAACGCTGGCAGCCGTCCATGAAGCAGGCATACCAACACAAGCTTCGGTTTCTCCGGTTCTGCCGTTTACCCGCGACTTTGCAAAGACACTGGAGGGAATCGCAGACAGTGTTTGGATTGACACCTTGACTATAGGTGACGGTTTAAGCGGAAGACGGTCAGCGACACTTGGCATGCCGAAGCTTTTTGAAGAACATGCCCTTACACAATGGTACAGAGGCGATTTGCATCACAGGGTTGAGAAGTATTTCAAAAAGTACTTTCCTGCTGAAAAGATTCGAGTTTCGAAGTCGGAAGCGTTTCTGCCGAAGGGCTGAACCAGCAGTTGGTATCTCTCTTATTACATATGTATGAGGATATATGACCCCGGCCCGGTCAAGGCTACGCCAATCACGACAGCAATCAATACCAAATTGTATTCAAACCCGCCCTTATCTATCCAGAAGCCGTTTTTCATGTGCACAATCAGAATGGCATCTATCATGACAAGGGAGATCAGAATTGCGCCAATCGGTGTCAGGGTTCCCGCTGCAAATAGGAATCCGCCTGCGAGTTCAAACAGGCCTGCAATGATACTCCAAATTCGCGTTCCAGAGCCAAAACCCAAGGATTCCAGCCATTTTCCAAATCCTATGGGTCCCGGTCCGCCGAACCAACCAAAAAGCTTTTGACCGCTGTGTCCGATAAACGTGATACCGACAACCAGGCGAATGAGCAAAAGGCCAACACTAATGAGTCCCGGATTATTCAAATGTTGATAAGACATGAATGGAAACCTTCCTTCGTCAAGGATCGCGTTGCTGTGCAGCCGTCAAGGGTCGTATTGTTGTACAGCAGGAGTGTGTATCTGTTTAATTGTGTACGGGTCCAATTGCGTACGGGTCCAATGCCGTTACTATTCCGTTGCAGACTTATGTCATGCATATTTCATATCAAACTTGAGACAGGAATAAAACCTGTATATAGTTGCAGGAGGGTTAGGCATCTTGCCTAGCCTCTCGGATACGCATCGTTACCTATTTTTTTGTGCTTTTGAAAGGGAGAGATATCATGTCTGGTACACATAAACTGGAGGACATTTCTTTTTCAGTGTTAGACCTGGCTCCCATCACAGAGGGTCACACTGCAACAGATGCTCTGAGAAACAGTCTGGATTTAGCCCAACATGCTGAGAAGTGGGGCTACAAGAGATACTGGGTTGCAGAACATCACGGTATGCCGGGGATTTCCAGTTCAGCCACTTCAGTGGTGATTGGCTATATTGCGGGAGGTACCTCGACGATTCGGGTTGGTTCCGGCGGTATTATGTTGCCCAATCACGCACCACTTGTTATTGCTGAGCAGTTTGGAACGCTGGAAGCGCTGTACCCGGGCCGCATTGACTTGGGATTGGGGCGTGCACCTGGTACTGACGGTGTGACAGCACATGCCTTACGTCGCAGATTCGATGAAAGTGCCGATGACTTTCCAGAGTTATTAGCGGAACTGTACTCCTATTTTCATCCGCAGGATGACGGAAAAAGGCATGTGCGCGCAGTTCCTGGGGAAGGTTTGGATGTTCCCTTCTGGCTGCTGGGGTCAAGTGATTTCAGCGCCCGCCTGGCTAGCCAACTTGGATTTCCCTTTTCCTTTGCGAGTCACTTTGCACCAAACTATACAATTCCCGCATTACAATTGTACCGGGAGAACTTTCGTCCCTCAGCACATCTCAGCAGGCCTCACAGCATGATTGGTGTGAACGTCATAGCCGCCGATACAGATGACGAAGCGCACAGGTTAGCCACATCTATGCAGCAGCAGGCATTGAGCTTGTTCCGCGGCCGTCCGGGGAAACTCCAACCACCAGTGGACAGTATCGAGCGTGTGGCAAACGAATATGAACAAGCAGCCTTGGCAGAGCGTGCCCGGTATACGGTTGTAGGCAGTAAGGACACGGTGCGAAAAGGTCTTGAACGCTTTCTAGAGGAGACGAGAGCGGACGAAATGATTGTCAGTGCACAGATTTACAATCACGATGCTCGGCTGCGTTCCTACGAAATTCTTTCGGGCATCATATCATAGCAGTTCACCAATTGTCTGGAGAAGTGGTTGCTTGCCTGCTGGAACAAGCCTTGCCTGCTGAAACGAGCCAACCATTTCTCCAGTAGTGTTGTTATCTGCTCACATACGTACTGTTAATTTCCCTGACCTTGCTGAACCCCGACAGAGCCAACTGCAAATCCAGCTCAGCTTTCCACTGCATGAGCAGTTCCTCTACTCCCTCCTGACCTCCGACACCGAGAGCATAAGCGTACGGCCTTCCAAGCAGTACCGCTTTGGCCCCAAGCGCAATGGCCTTATAAACATCTGCGGCGCACCGGATACCGCTGTCCATCAGCAAGAGGTAATCGGGTCCCACGGCCTGACGTACAGGGCTCAGTGCATCAATGGCCGCAATGCCGCCGTCTACTTGCCGTCCGCCGTGATTCGAGACAATGACCCCATCCATGCCCATGAACTGAGCCTGTCTCGCATCCTCTGGATGAGTAATCCCTTTGACGAGGATAGGAAGTTTGGTCCAGGTCCTCAATTCTTCCAGGTCGTCCCATGAGAAGGCGGGATTTACATAGACTTTCAGGAATTCTTCGATTGCGGCGCTCGGATTATTCTGCGGGGGCTCGTCGAGTCTGGATAAAAAAGCGGGATCGGACATAAAGTTTGCTACGCCTTCACCTTGCAGAAATGGGAGGTACACGTTGCTAAGGTCCTGGGGGCGCCAACCCAACATGGTTGTATCGACGGTCACAACCAGTGCAGAGTATCCAGCTTGTTCGGCGCGGGTGATAAAACTTCGAATAATATCTTTGTCAGTGCCGGGATAAAGTTGAAACCAACGTACTCCTTCTCCCATTACTTTAGCGATTTCTTCAATGGTGAAGGAGGACACAGTGCTTAAAATAAATGGAACCTCTTGGTTGTATGCAGCCTTTGCTGACGCTAATTCTGCGTCTTTATGGATAATCGACTGCACACCAATTGGGGCGAGGAGCAAAGGGGTGGGAAAGTCTTGCTCCAGGAGACGCACACTTAAGTCGCGAGTTTCCACATTGCTCAGCATTCTTGATTGGATTGCATACCGCTCAAAAGCAGACCTGTTGTGCCGCATGGTTTGCCCCATACCGGCACCTCCGTCTACATAGCCGAATGGGCCAGCATCCAAACGCTGTTTTGCCTCCTCTCTCCACCCATCTGATGTGACGGGCCACGGCCATTTGGAGACGCCTTTCAGTGCAGACGAGTAGATTCTAAGTTCTGCTTCATATCCGTATTGTGTCATTGGTTTTAGTTCAGCCCTTTCAGTGCTTTTGTACTGGCACGTGTCACCCCCATTCTAGAGGAAGTTGAAGAATAAGAAAATTAAAACATCTTTGCCTTGAGATTGTGCGCCATTTGCTAGGCCTGCAGTCATCCGTTATATGGGAATGAGATTACTACCCTCACTATAAAGCATCAAAATTCATAAGGAAGTGTTATATAATTTATGTGAACTTTCTATGACAAGATTGCCGGACTCTTGCGCCTGCGCGGCGAGGTGACATCTTTATGACACAACACATCAGAGTCATGCAATACCAGATTGTAAAACCCTGTAACGGTGACTGGAGTACTCTTGCAAAGGTCCTTAGTTATTTGCAAAATGCAACCAGACAAGTTCTGAACAAGACCATACAATTATGCTGGGAATGGCAGGGGTTTGGCAGTGACTATAAGAGAAAGTTTGGGGAAAATGCTGTTGACCGCGAGCTTTTGGGATACAGCCTGTTTGGGTTTTGCTACCATCAGTTGCGACAAGAATTTCCCCTGATACACAGCAGTAACATTTCTCAATCCATTCAAAGAGCCGTATTACGTTGGAACTCAGATGCACCTGAGATTTTGAATGGAGTGAAATCGGTTCCGTGCTACAAACGGGGTGTCGGTGTGGACCTGCACAAGGATACCGTGCGTCTCAAGAGAGGTAAGAACAATGAGTTCGTTGTCAGTATGAACCTCCTGAGCTTAATTGGAAGAAAGGAATTTGGATTTAAATCCGCTGCGTTGGATACTGTGATAAAAGTTGCCGACGGTAGGCAACGTCAAATCTTTAGTCGGGTATTATCTGGTGAGTATGGTCTGGGAGCATGTCAGATTGTCTGCCATAAGCGCAAATGGTTCTTGCAAATGAGATACAAGCTGGCTGTGAAAGAGCGTCAATTGAATTCGAATCATATCCTGGCTGTACGAATGGGAATAGAACGGCCGCTGTACATAGCATTCAGCCACACGTCGTCTCGCGTCACTCTCAACGGTGATAACGTTACTGCATTTCGAAAGAAATTCATGGCCCGGTATGCAGGTATGATAAGACAGAAAACCATGCAGGGCGGAGGGAACATCGGCCGCGGTAAAGCAAAGAGATTCGAACGTATTGAGTCCATGCGCACGAAAATTTCGGGCTTCCAAAAGTCACTGAATCATAAATACAGTAGAATCATTGTGGAACAAGCTGTTCTGAACAGATGCGGAACGATCCAAATTGAATCACCAAATGTGATTCGCCGTCAGACTGCATTTCTAGGAAACTGGGCTTACTTTGACTTGAAGAGAAAAGTGGAATACAAAGCTCAGCAACTTGGCATTAAGGTTGTCTGTCTAAAGACTCGTGACTACGAGCAACGTTGCAGCCAGTGCGGACACTTGAATGCAGTAAGGGAGACTTCGAAGGTGCTTTCGGGAGCCTATGCACGAAGCTTTTTCTGTGAATCCTGCGGCTTATTGACGACTGTGGACGAGAATGCCGTTCAAAATTTGACTCTGCCAAACAAACCGGTCATGTCGCAGGATTAGCACCATAACTTAATGACTTATATAAAATTACATGAACCTCACACGAACCGTTTTCACACGAATGCCTCTTCCCGTCTGGAAAGGCATGGTCTCAAACAACTCTCTCCGTGCCTAGGCGGATTTTGTGCCAAGGGTTTCAGTGCAAAATGAATCTACACTACCTTGCCGAGTGTCTGGCGTCCCATCCAGGGGCTGACCTCGGCTATAGGCCGCTGAGTCGACCTTACTTTTCTTTAGCTCACATACTAAACAATCTCTTCGCTTATTTCAATGTTTTCTGAGTGTCCTCAACATGTTACACGACGTGGGCTCCCTTTTTTCTTTTCTCTGTAATACGTCAGGGCACTGACGTAACTGGACGGCTGTTGCCGTCGCGAGCCGCCGCCAGGCTGGTGCTGTCAGGGACTACTGTAAGGCGGTTCGTGCCTGGAAAGATCCCTATCGTCGAAGGGGCAATACAATTGTGATTTCAATGATAATAATGCTCCTGAGCCCACGTGACAATCCCTCTTCTTGCCTTTGTTCTGCTTTCGCGACTGCCAGTACTGCTCCATGAAAAATGGGCACTGGAGCGTTTAAGATGGTTGTTTGTTCTATTATTAATAAAAATTTAAGAGGATTTTAGCTGCATGTACGTAATATCTGATGAAACTCTGCCTTATAGAGTTTGAACGGAATTGAGTTTGAACGAAATTTGAGCTTTGAGGCAATCAATGTCGATAACAGGGTATTACATTATCTACATGTAATATGATAACAAAATCAAGCTTTATAAAATCCATAAATTTCATAATAATTATAGATGTTTGCAATTAGAGAACCTTATCTGGCTGTTGACGGAAAATAACTGCAGTTCTTCGCGGAGCGTTTTTGTTCAGTACCGGGGTTACCTTTTTGCACGGGGATGCCTTGATCTATAGCGAGGGACGGGTTCACCAAAACAGCTGAGCAGGGAAGAAGTGGGGCAGTGCACCGTCGTAAGCGCAGTCATTTCGTCGCAGAGTTGTGTCCAGTGAGGAGTAACTGATGGGAGACCGTAGTTGTGACTTGAACGACTGAGGGGGTGAGTTTCTTGAACAGCAATAACAGCCTATTTATTGTTATGCTACTCATCTTTATGATGAATCAGCAGAGTAATAGTTCCAACTAATGAGGGGCCGGACAGAAAACCTCCCGTCCCTCAATTTGTACTTAGGGAGTGTGAATCATGCCAGACAAAAGAGACATGGAGCAAGAAAGCTTGACAGAGTTGATAATTGACGCGAAATCAGGCGATAAGAGAGGCCAGGAGGAATTGTATCGAAGGTTCAAACCGATGATTTGTAAAATGGCTCACAGAATGAATTGGAATGATTGGGAAGATGCACAGCAAGAACTAATTTACGAGCTGTTCTTGGCAGCCCAACGGTTCGAACCCCATATAGACGCAGGCAATCAAGAGTTGTGAAACGGCAATTCGAAGATTGTGGATACGTGTTAAATGCCCCTCTTTGAGGGTTCTTTTTTGTTTATTCACCGTAAGACATTTCTCATCTCCTCCTTCACTTTTCCACAAGTACCTGTTCCAAGCTGTTTAGTGCGCTAGTTGACCTGTGAGTGAGTATGCAACGAAACCAGCAGCCGTTGTCTGCTGGAACGAAGCGGAAGACTTCCCTGCTACCCGGATACCGGGCAGCACGTATCTCAGAACGAGATTTGGCCATCCTGATGAGTAGGAGGTGAATTCAAAATGTCCAAAAGAGACGAGGCGCGGTTGAGTTCTGATGACGAGTCAACAACAAAAACTTCGATGGGCAATCTTGCAGCAGACTGTAGAAGAACTTCTTTCGATGTGAGATATGCAGATAATACTGTCACGGCTTTCGAGTTTTTGAGACAACAACTCGCGACTGGAGAAATTACACTTGGTGAATATATGATGATTTGTCAGGGTATCACTTCCTGATGTTTTTCAAGAAAGGTTCTAAGTCCCCTAGGTTCTAAGTGCCCTCCACAAAGTACCTGAATGCGGATTGTACCCGTGTGCCTGATGCGATGCGAGACTTCCCCTCAACGAAAACTATCTCTTGAACTTATCTACTCTATTTTTCTTTTTTCCTCATAGGTTACCTTTTTCAACGTTTACGTCTCTATATATTGCAAGGGACGGGTCAAGCCAACCCGAGAAGAGGTGAGACAAATTTCCGAAGACTCGCCGCGGCACTACAAGGTGCCTCAATCCATTTGCGCATTGGAATCTTCTACACCGGTCCTGTCAAGACAATCATACGCGCTTTCTCTTGTCCTCATCCTCGTGATGCTGGTGATAGAGAAGATAGAGAAGATAGAGAAGATAGAGAAGATAGAGAAAGACAAGTCAACTGGCAGGCATGTGCTTATTGAGAATATGGGAGGTGAGATCGATGAAAACGGACCACAACATGTTCATCATTCTGCTGCTTATCTTTCTGATGAATCAACAACAAGGAACCAGTTCTGATTGATTGTCAGAATTGAATAAGGGGTGGCTGCTCGTCCCAGATATCAACGGACAGGAGTTGTTAATGTTGATTACCAATCAGGAAAACCAACTAGATTTGCTGTGCATTTCAGTGCCGGGCCCCATTACGGTAGACATTCTGGGCAGTAAAACAATTGATTTTGAAGTGCCGGAGCTTCGGTTATCCAGTACAGATACTCTGTCCCAAGAGCAAATGAACATTTTGCAAGTCATGATGAAATTAATGGCGCAGATGAATCCTGAACAGAATTAGCAGTCTTACAAGCTCTTTGAAAACGCACTTGCATACCGATGACGACACCCTAATTGAGGGGGGAGGTTTCATGACATTCCATAACAGCGACAGTTTTGACGCAGCAGCATTTGTGTATATTCGTTCATGTTTGATGGGGCGAGCGCACCGTTTCCGGGAGAGGCAGCTGATTCAAGTGAAAAGGGAACCTGCAATACTTAATGAACCGCTTCGTCAGAGTGAAAACAGTGCGGACAGACTCAGTCTGATTACTGCTTCGGACCCGCACTACGACCCGAATCGAATTGCAGATTCCGTCACGTTGCAAGGTGCAATGCAGTGTCTTACGCCGAATGAGTTGAGAATCATCGAGGCCTTGTTTTTCGAAGGGGAAAAGGTAATTCGTCTGTGTGAAACCTTACACGTTTCGAAAAACACGGTGTTAAAAACGAAGCGAAATGCGTTAAGAAAACTTCGTAGAGCCCTACAACAATTACAGTAGATGGACCAGGAGGAAAAATCATGAAAGACCACGATGGTATTGACCAAGTGAATGCTTCCACTGATAGAAAACAGTCCATTTATGTGAAACAAGTTGAATCCCGTGTTGATGCAGAAGCTGAGCAAGGTCAAGGACCCGCTGCTGCAAGCGCCAGCAGTTCTGCAACTGGGGAACACACAACGAGTACCAGTGCAGTGTCCGTTGCAGTCAGCCCATACGGAGCTGCTGCCGCTTGTGATATCGGAGTGGTTGTAGTCGGCCCCTATGGGGCCGCTGCAGCCAGCGAAATCGGAGTCGTGTCCGTAGGACCAAACGGTGCTGCTGCAACCAGCAATGCCGCAAACTCCAGCAAGGTTACCACAGGCAGAGATGGTACCGGCAGACCCTGTCGAGACAACGAAAAAAAAGGAGATGAAAAAGCATGACACGTCTAGTCATAATGGTGCTCATCGGGTTCTTTGCTCAGATGTTGGACGGATCACTGGGGATGTCATATGGAGTTTCGACTACGACTTTCCTTTTATTATCAGGTCTAGCCCCTGCGGCCGCGTCTTCCGTGACACATATGGCAGGTGTTGCGACGACTACGGCTTCAGGATTGTCGCATTGGAAGTTCCACAATCTCAACAAACGTCTCGTGAAAGGCATTGTTGTACCAGGTGCAGTCGGAGCCTTTTTGGGAGCATTTTTCCTGACGAGTATCCCCGGGGACATTATTAAGCCGTACATTGCTACGTTTTTGCTCTTGCTCGGGTTCTATATTTTGATTCGCTTTCTGGTAGGAGATCACCGTAAAATTCATCACAAGAACAGTGTTGCACATGGAGACGTAACACTGAAACGGCGATTTCTTATTCCATTGGCGCTCTTGGCCGGGTTTATGGATGCTATCGGCGGAGGCGGGTGGGGTCCCTTAATGACGCCAATCCTGCTCACTCATCGTACCATGAAGGCACGCAGGGTAATTGGTTCGGTGGATACCAGCGAAATTGCGGTTGTCTTTTCGGGTGCAACGGCCTTTATTATCGCTCTGGGATTTCACGGAGTACATTGGCTGTGGGCGGGGGCAATTATGATTGGCGGTGTATTCGCAGCTCCGTTAGCTGCTTGGATAGTTAGAATACTTCCAGAATTCATTCTCGGTGTGGCGGTAGGCGGCATGATCATTCTCATGAACGTTCATACTCTACTGCACTCCGGCCACTTTCTACCAGCTTCATGGGACGCATCTGTGTACTCATCTCTTGTAACACTGTGGTTCTGTGCAATTGCCTTCGTTCTCTGGAGAAAACACGAGCAGAATTCACTGTCTTCGGAAACGGAGCAGTCCAGGTAAGGTATCTGGACCTGGCAAACGCTGCGGTACATTTGTACAATAATAGCCAAAGGCGAGGTGTCCAGAGATAGATGAATATCAGGTCAGTGCTGATTGCTTTCTGGACAGCTGAAGCGGATCAGGAGTAGTCTATTGAGTCTGCAACTCAATAGACTGAAGAGTATGAATGATATAAATGAAAAAACCTGTAATTCGGCCTATGACCTAGAGAAATAAGCAGGGAGTTGCGGCCATGAGTAAGTACAGTGGTGGAGGAGCATATGGAGTTTGATGTCATTGTCATTGGTGCAGGATTGGCTGGACTTGTTACGGTATCGGAGATTGTCAAATCGGGTAAAAAGGTCCTGCTTCTAGACCAAGAGCCCGCAACATCTTTTGGAGGCCAAGCCTGGTGGTCCTTCGGCGGGCTCTTTCTGGTTGATTCACCCGAACAGAGATGGATGGGAATTAAAGACTCTCGCGAGACTGCGTGGCAAGATTGGCTGGGTTCCGCTGATTTTAGCAGCGGTGTGAATGACTACTGGGGACGCCGATGGGCCGAAGCATACGTTGATTTTGCTGCCGGTGAGAAAAGGAGCTGGTTGCACTCACTGGGAATGTGGTTCTTTCCAGTCGTCGGATGGGCGGAGAGAGGCGGACACCTGGCTGAGGGTCATGGGAACTCTGTACCGCGTTTTCATATTGTTTGGGGCACTGGTCCTGCAATTTTGGATCCGTTTGCGGCCCAAGTCCAAGCAGCTATACAAAGGGGACAGGTTGATTACAGGCCGCGCCATCAGGTTGATGAACTTCTTACTCACGATGGGACAGTCACAGGCGTTAAGGGCTCCATACTGGTGCCAAGTCATGCAAACAGGGGTGAACCAAGTTCACGAGAAGTCATAGGAGATTTTGAATTCTATGCGCCAGCCATCGTGATTTCCAGCGGAGGAATTGGCGGCAATCACGACTTGGTGAGACACAATTGGCCGGACAGGTTGGGAAAGCCTCCGAAAACCATGCTCTCAGGTGTTCCGTCGCATGTAGACGGTCGTATGATTGGTGCTGCAGAGCAAGCTGGCGGCAAACTTGTAAATCGCGACAGGATGTGGCACTACACGGAAGGAATAAAAAATTGGAATCCAATTTGGGAGAAGCATGGTATACGAATCCTTCCCGGACCCTCTTCCATATGGTTGGATGCCACTGGCAAGAGGTTTCAAACTCCGAATTTCCCTGGATTCGATACACTTGGGACTTTGAAGGCCATTCAAGAAACTGGCTATGACTATTCCTGGTTTATTTTGACCGAGAAAGTGATAAGAAAGGAGTTTGCCCTTTCTGGTTCGGAACAAAATCCTGATTTAACTGGGAAAAGTGTTTGGGGTGTTTTGTCCCGTGTCCGAAAAACGGTTCCCGAGCCAATACGGGCTTTTCTTGATAAGGGGGAAGACTTCGTTACCGCAGGTACTTTACAGGAATTGGTCGAAGGGATGAATAAACTCGCGGGAAATCATCTTTTGGACTATGGCAGTATCGAACGACAGGTTCTCGCTCGCGATAGGGAAATGGATAATAGGTTCAGTAAGGACTTGCAAATTGCAGCACTGCGAAATGCAAGTTATTACCTGGGTGATAGGATTAGTCGTACGGCTTCACCACACAAATTTCTTGACCCAAGGAACGGACCCCTCATCGCTGTCCGATTGCATATTGTCAGCAGAAAAACGTTGGGCGGCTTTCAGACCGATTTGTCAGGCCGGGTTCTGAATCAAGCTGGCGAACCAATAACTGGTTTGTATGCAGTCGGAGAAGCTGCTGGATTCGGCGGCGGCGGCTTGCACGGATACCGTGCTCTGGAAGGCACCTTTCTCGGCGGATGTCTGTTTACCGGAAGGAAAACGGGAATTCACATTGCGAAAACCTAGCTCTGCGCTGCACTGTGCGCTTTGGTAGTTTGCGCTTAGGCGGTTTGCGGCGCTTAGATGACTTGCGGTGCTTAGGTGGATTGCGTTTGCCTGTGAACTTCCGTGTAGTTCCGTGTTAGGTGATACGTATCAGCAGGCTTTTGCTTTGGCTTGAGGCAATTTTGAATTTAGAGGGTGATACTTTATGAGTCCATACGGTGATAGTGTGGTTTGCGTCGAATTTGACAACTGAGCATAACGGTAAGCAGCTTCACCTTATCGCGGTGCCCGGCAGTAGGAGGTCTTCATCATGCAGCACAGACACTGGGAAATTGACTCTATCTGTCCGAAATGCGAAAAGACGAATCATCTGTCTGTTCCGGAAGGAAATACGGTTGTTCGAGTTCATTGTGAGCACTGTACACACGGCTACGATTACATTCATGTGGTGCAGGAACACAGTGTAGTAGAAGACGCAAGCTAGAAACGGTTCTCCTTCAGTGGGCTTGAAGTTTATGCACTCGCTGACGACGATACAGAATTTGCCGATAATCCGTTAAAACCACCAATTAAACAACCAATCGCGAAAATAGGACTGCGCATTGAAGGTGTGTGCGCAGTCCTATTTGTCTGCTATTAGCTCAACGACAGTAGACGTTTGGTACAATAGAAGCAGGAAAGTAAGGAAGTAGACAGGGTCAACTAGGGTCAATGGGTTAATGGGTTAATGGGTTAATGAACCGATGAGAGCGAGCGAAGTCTTGAGCTTGGGACATCTTAATGTAAGCGATGACGAAACCGTACGGAGGGGTACTATGAAGGCACTGTTTATAGGCGGTACTGGGACGATTAGCTCAGCCATTACGAGGCTGTTGGCACAGGAAGATTGGGAACTGTATTTGTTAAACAGGGGGACTCGCAATATCGACATTCCTAAAAATGTATCGCTGATTCAGGCGGACATTAATGATGAAGCAACAGTCTCAGACCTTATTAGAGAGCACAGTTTTGATGTAGTCGCCGACTTTATTGCATTTCACCCTGAGCAGTTGGAGCGGGATTATCGGTTATTCAAGGACAAAACAGCGCAATTCATTTTTATTAGCTCTGCCTCAGCATACCAGAAGCCGTTGTCAGATTATCGTATTACAGAAGGAACGCCTCTATCCAATCCATACTGGGAGTATTCCAGAAACAAAATTGCCTGCGAAGAGTATTTGATGGAGTTGTACAGAAACCATGATTTTCCTGTAACAATTGTACGACCCAGCCACACCTACAATGAGCGCTCTCTGCCTGTTGGCTTTCATGGAAAGCAAGGAACTTGGCAAGTTGCCAAAAGAATGTTGGCTAATAAACCAGTTATCATTCACGGAGACGGTACCTCCCTGTGGACAATGACACACAATAGCGATTTTGCAAAAGGGTTTGTCGGGCTCATGGGAAATCTTCACGCGATTGGAGAAGCAGTCCAAATTACATCAGATGAAACGCTCACATGGAACCAAATTTATCAAGCTATAGCGAATGCCCTTGGCGTTAAACTTCACCCTGTTCATGTCTCGTCAGAGTTCTTGAACGCATGCAGGCAAGATGACATTGCGGATGGGCTGCTGGGAGACAAGGCGCACTCGGTTGTATTTGACAATGCCAAGTTAAAGCGCTTGGTTCCTGGTTTTACAGCGACAACCCGTTTTGATGAGGGGGTACGCGAAACTGTAAAATACATCCTGGACCATCCAGAATACCAACAACAAGACCCGGAGTTTGACGAGTGGTGCGACAAAGTGATGGATGCCTTGAATACGGCCGCTCAGGCGTTCAGGGGGTAGTCGTGGTTAAACTTGAGTATTTTACGTCTTCTGACTTTGAACAGCTAATGGGGTGGATCACGTCAGCTGAATTTTTGCTGCAGTGGGGCGGGTCTGCTTTTACATATCCGTTGACTGGCGAACAGCTGCAGAACTATATTCAGCACGCGAATCAGCCTGGTGCTGACAGTTTGGTATTTCGTGTTGTAGAGTCAAGCAGCAGCAAAGTGGTTGGACATATTTCCCTCGGTCGCATTGATAGAGCGAATCAGTCAGCAAGAATTGGCAAGGTACTTGTTGGCGATCCAGCCGCGCGCGGCAAAGGCTTGGGCCAGAGCATGACCCATTCTGTGTTAGAGATTGCATTTGATAGATTGAAGCTACACAGAGTGAGTCTCGGTGTGTTTGATTTCAACCAAGCGGCCATTGCTGCGTATGAAAAAACCGGGTTTCAACTTGAAGGCGTGTTGCGCCATGCCAGGAAAACCGGACACGAGTATTGGAATCTTTGCGAGATGAGCATATTGGCTGAAGAATGGAAAGAGACGAGGGCTGCCGGTCGCGTTTTACGGTAGACAGCGAGATTGGAGGCAGCCTTCGGATGGTTTTCATGTATTTCTATTTGACAAGACCAGACCAACTAGAAGTAAATAAGTCGGCACTCGCAATCATTCCGACAAAGGGCGCACGATTGGGTACTCTGGACGCCACATGGCATCATGGACAGCTTGAATCATGTCTTCGGGCTGGATGCGGGCAACCCCTTCTTCGACGGCTGCGGTTGCTACGGCCACTGCAACTGTTGCAGATACCGCGCGAAGTTCATGAACATCCGGTACCAGAGATGCACCAGGCTGCTCCACATTTACCATTCCGGTAACGGCCCGAGCTGCGGCTTCCAGCATACCGTCCGTAACGCGGGTAGCACGGGATACAGCTACGCCCAGCCCAATCCCAGGGAACACAAAGGCATTGTTTGCCTGACCAATGGTATAGGTGACGTCTCCACGAACTACCGGTGCATAAGGACTTCCAGTCGCAATCAAGGCCGATCCGTTCGTCCACTCCAACAAATCTGCCGGCACCGCCTCGGAAGAAGTGGTCGGGTTCGACAAGGGGAGAATCACGGGACGGGCGGCGTGTTTACTCATTTCCCTCACAATTTCTTCGGTAAAAGCACCAGCGACAGTAGATGTTCCAATTAAAATCGTTGGATGTACTTGACGAATGACTTCCAACAGACTGATGTCTCCGGAAGGTTCGCGCTTCCATCCACGGACTTCTTCCTCAGACCGTGCATACGGTATTTGAGATTGCCGGAGTCTTGGCGAATCCATTGTAACAAGACCGCGACTGTTAATGAGCCAGAACCTTTTGTTAGCTTCTTCCTGTGGAACACCCTCTCGAATCATGGCGTCCCGCACTTGCTCACTGACACCGACGCCTGCAGAACCGGCTCCAAACATGACAATGCGATGTTCAGAGAGCGGAATGTGTGAAGCTCTGACCGCAGATAGTATAACTGCCAGAGTCACTGCACCAGTGCCTTGAATGTCATCGTTCAAGGTGCAAATGTTGTCCCGGTATCGTTCCAGAATCGGTCGGGCGTTTGCCTGAGAGAAATCTTCCCAGTGAATCATGGCGTTGGGAAACATACGGGTCGCAACACTTACGTAGGTGTCAACAAATTCGTCGTAACGCTCTCCGCGTACGCGGGAATGACGGGTCCCTATGTACACCGGATCGTTTAGGAGAGACTCATTGTTTGTCCCTGTATCGAGGATCACCGGAATGACCCGATTTGGATCAATCCCGCCAGCCGCGGTATACAAGGCAAGCTTTCCGTTGCAAATCTGGATTCCGCCCACACCCCAGTCGCCGATTCCCAGAATGCGTTCGCCGTCTGTGGCTAAAACGAGATCAATCTCTTCAGGATTGACGTTAAGATTCTCGAAGGCTTGCTCAATGCCGTCTGGATTGTCGATAGACAAATAGACACCGCGGGAACGTTGATACTCGTGACTATATCTCTCAATTGCCTGACCGACAGTCGGCGTATAGACAATTGGCATCATTTCTTCAACATGTTCTGTAAGCAACCGATAGAAGAGCACCTGGTTTCTATCATGAAGTGCATTGAGATAGGCATTCTTCGCCAAATCATTCGGCTGCTTGGAGTACTGTTCGTATGCACGACGAGCCTGTTCGTCGATGTTCAGCACTCTTGGAGGCAACAACCCCGCCAGCCCAAGTTCCTGCCGCTCCTCCTCTGTAAATGCCGTGCCCTTATTGACATCAGGGGTTTTGAGAAGTTCTGAGCCGCGTAACGTGGTTTCAATCATGCCTTTCGATCGTACACTTCGTACATGCATCCAAATCGCCTTCTCTTCTGTGTTTTAGCCTAGGTGCAGTCGCGCCGCAGTTCACAACAGGTCGACGATGGCTTGTGCATCTACACTCAGGCCGCCGAGTACAGTTGAATTCTAACACTGCAGTTGTGTCATAACCTTGACTCTGTAGAGAGTTCACAAATTTGTACGTAATGAGCGCTATTTGAACTCCGGTTATCAGAATATTAAATATGGTTCATGCGGGAATATACAGATGCATGCAAAGATACAGATGTATCGGAATGAGGAAGTGTCGGAATGAGGAAGATTTGCGCTGGGGAGCAGTATCGAGGCGACAGTTCCGGCCAGTCGTACTTGAGGGCCCCCTTTGGGACGTTGTCCGTTGTCCTCACGTCGACGCCGCGTCAAAAGCTCTTTCAGCGCAGAGTGTGACCCCGGTTGGCAGTCACACTCTACACTGCTGTTACCTATGGCAAGATATTGCCAGCTGCACGGTAAATGTCATACCATTCCTGACGCGTCAGTTGAACGTCGCTGGCCATAACACAGTCCTTCAGTCGAGTCGTGTTCATTGTCCCGATAACCGGCTGCATTTTTGCTGGGTGACGTAAGATCCAGGCAATGGCAATGGTGGTGTTGCTAACGCCGTACTTTGCGGCTATCTCGTCAATCTTCTGGTTCAATTCCGGGAACTTCTCACTTCCCAAAAATACGCCTTCAAAGAAACCGTATTGGAACGGAGACCAGGGTTGAATCGTAATGTCATGTAGACGGCAGTAGTCGAGAATGCTACCGTCTCTGTCGGTTGAGGAATCTACTTCCATGTTTACGTTAATGCCGTTACTAATCATATTGGCATTCGTTACACTCAACTGGAGTTGATTTGCTACCACAGTCTGCTTGACGTGCTTCTTTAGTAGTTCCACTTGCATTGGCTTCTGATTGGATACCCCGAAGTGGCGAACTTTTCCAGACTGTTCGAGTTCATCAAAGGCTTCTGCAACTTCTTCTGGTTCGACTAAAGCATCAGGTCGATGTAAAAGCAGGACATCAAGATAATCCGTCTTTAATCTCTTCAGGCTTCCTTCCACAGCTTCCAAGATGTGTTCCTTGGAAAAATCAAACATTCCTTGTCGTATACCGCATTTTGACTGGATTATGAGATTCTCGCGTACGTTGCTGTTCATGTGAACAGCGTCAGCAAAGATTTCTTCGCAGGTGCCGTTGCCGTATACGTCAGCGTGATCGAAGAAATTGGCCCCCTCTTCCAGCGCCGTTTGCACAAAGTTCTCAGCCTGGGATTTGTCCAAAGAGTTAATTCGCATGCAGCCAACTGCGATGACAGGGACTTCCAATGCGCTTTGACCGAGTTTTATTGTTCGCATCATTTTATCCTCCTTCAGGTTTATGCGGATAAGCATAGTCGCGTCAATACAGCTGTCGCGGACGAAAGTATCATGCAGGTGTACATACATAGGAGTCACTACCGCGCAGACATCAAGTCATCGGCAGGTCACCTTAGCATGAGGAGTAAGAACTGAAAATTTCGCGGAACTTACTTTTTTATGGAGCTCACTGTAGGTATGTACATTCTCCTCATGCGGGGCTCGGCTGAAGAGCGTTTGCAGGAACCTCCTATACATAGATAAGTGTGGCATAGATGCTACGCGCGCACAAGGAACATTAGGTGGCGAAGGGTCCGGATGGAGCTTAAGTCTCGTGTGGATACCAGGGGTGGGTATGCGTGTAGGCGGATAAGCTGGGGTATCTCATCCGGCAGGTGTGCGTGCAGGCGTATAAGTTGTAGTATCCCATCGAGGGGCTATTCGAGAGGGTCAATAGCCCCAAACGGACGCGTTGGTCTATCTGGAATCAGAAGAACGTTGCTTCGTTGGGATGGGACTCTTGGCTGTGTACAGATACATCACATAGTCTGTCGGGGTGCCTCTGTGACCCAACTGTCTCAGCATGGCTGTAACATTTCCACGGTGGTAGGTGCCATGATTGACCACATGCCCGATAATCTCCCGATAGCTCGCTTTGAGCGTGCCATATGTCGGATGAGGGTACTCCGATACCGTATCCAAATTTTGATGCTCTCTGAGAAATGCTGCGTACTCTTCTGCTGTCTCCGCGAACTCAGACTCCATCTGCGGGAGGTCAGCTTTTTCAATGGTCTGTTGCCATAGCGGCAATGAAGTGTTAATTTCCGCAAAATCACCTTTTAGTGCTGTGAGCCAAACGTGATCGACGATGTAGATGTGAGCCAGAGCATCGTGGATGGTCGGGAAGACACTCTGCAGTCGCCTTGTCGCTGTATTTGCAGGCAGGGTTCTAAGGTGACGGAAGACCTCATTGTTTGCCCAAACATGGTAGTGGTACAGGTCTCTTGTATTGTCGGCTGAATGACTCATTTTTCCATCCTCCTTCTTTCTCTCCAATCAAAGGAGGCTCCGTGTACGCCGTGAACCCGGGTTGCATAAGCAAGTCTGCCTCCCCCTCATTGGTGATCCAAGGATAGCATGGCTTCACTGACAGGTACGGTCAGTAGATTGTTGATAATAGTCGGCCAGTTGCTGTGCCAAGTTGGCGATGCGGTGCCTTAAGGATGCCGGTTCTGCAATGAAGATGGACTTGCCAAAAGCGAGAAGGATGTGAGGAATGTAAGCGTGAAGGGATTGTTCTTCGACGACAAAGACGGCTTTCTTGGACCATCGAGATACCATACGGGGCTTCAGAAACCAATGGCGTGAGAGGTCGGCGATTGCATCGGTCTCACCAGTGAGTACCATGCGCACGAGTTGTTCCGACGTTTGTATTTGCAGTTGTTGTTCCGCGAAGAAATCCGTTATTGAGAAGCCATCTGGACGGACAAAACGATTAGAAGACAGGGCATACTTTTGGATTCTGTCCACGCGGAAGATGCGAATTTCCGTGCGCAGATGGCAAAACGCAATGAGATACCACCTGTCGCGCCAGTGGATCATTCCGTATGGATCGATGTTCCGGTGTGTATCGGATTGCGCCTTAATCTTCCGATACGTAATACTGACTGTTCGGCAGGCGGTTATGCCCAGTGTCAATTTTGAGAGGGTGTCTGCGTAGGCACTGTGATCGATACTATTGACGACGGCAAGTCCTCTCGTGTGCTGTGACAAGTCTTCCAGTTGCTGGGGTGTACTGTACAGTTCAATTTTGTGCAGAGCTTGTTCCAAGTCTTTCGTGAACGGATAGCCAGCGGTCCGGGCGAAAAGTGCTGAATGCTTCAGGGCAATTTTTTCTTCAGGACGAAAGAACAGGGGTGCATCATTAAAGGATGGCGCCAGGTGAAATCCGCCGTCGTGACCCGCCTCGGCTTCAATTGGCACACCGCTGGCACAGAGCGAATCAATATAACGATAGACAGACCTAACACTGACTTCCAGTGCGTCAGCTAAGTTCTGTGCCGTCATACGTCCGCGAGATTTTAGCATCCAAACAATCGCCAACATACCATCTGCTTTGGCCATATCGCACTCCTTTCTTTCACGCATCTGCTAACACTTGTCTATAAGCCCTTCTCGGGACTCTCTATCATCTTCTATCGTAGTTTTCATTTCCACAAATGCAATCGTTTTTTCTCCATTAACGGAAGGGCGTTCATTCTAACTGAACAAATCATTTTTCCGTTTTTATTATTATTATTTTATCCGGGTGATATTGACTGGGTTATTTAATCCGGATAAAATGGATGGAGGGAGCGTGACAGCAACGAAAGCATGGGCACTCACAAGGTTACGAGAAGGGCCGCAAGGGGCCAAACGGCTGAACGGCTAAACGCCGAGGCGCCAAGAGAGAAACTTGCCCAATTGTGAACTAGGGCAGGAGAATTGGTTCAGAGAGGATGAAAGTAGATGGAAAGTTCAACCGAGGACAGAGTGTATTCAGCGTTTGCTGGGGATGAGTTGATACAGACGGGATCGCTGAGGGAAGTCGTATCGAAAGTGAAAAATGAACTTGACGATGACGATTTGTCACGAGTACTCATATTTGACGATACGACAGGACGAGTAACAGACGTTGATTTTCGCGGCACAATCACAGACGTGCTGCAGCGGCTAAGCTGCGATTTCGAAGGGGGAAGTGTCGCCAGTTCTGTCACTAGTTCTGACGCGGGGGATGCAGTCAACCGGGACAAGCCGAGGCGAGTGGGGCGTCCAAAATTGGGTGTGGTACCAGGGGAAGTAACACTGTTGCCTCGGCACTGGGACTGGCTCAAAAGTCAACCTGGTGGCGCCTCTGTGACGTTGCGAAAACTAGTGGAAGAAGCACGGCGTGCACGGGCGAACAAGGATGCGATGCGGCAAGCGCAAGAAGCCACATATGGATTTATGACGGCGATGGCCGGCAATCGTCCACACTATGAAGAAGCCCTGCGAGCACTGTACGCAAAGGACTCTCAGCTCTTCTATCAGCTGATTGAGGATTGGGCAGAGGACGTTCGCAATCACATCAAAAAGTTGGCCCAGAACGCATTTTTGGCGGAGGATAAGGGTTAATTCACTGGAAGCGGGAAGGTATGAAGGATGTACGGAGCCAAACTAGGCCGACCGCAGGGTCGGCCTCTGTGGCAATTAAGTTGCGTTTAACCCTCTCTTCTTTCAACCGTTCCGTCAGCGTACTGTGCAAATCTTCCTGAGGTGCGTTCGTTCACAGGCTCCGGACCATCCCATTGCCATCCTCCAAACTGCGTCCGCTGATAATCTTCGAACGCCGCGCGAAGTTCTTCCTGTGTATTCATGACGAACGGGCCGTATTGTGCGACAGGCTCTCGAATGGGCTCGCCTTCAAGAACCAGCAACTGTGCTTCCGTTGCACCATTTGTAATTGAGATGTGTTGGTCGCCGGCAAGCTTCACTCGACAATTTACTTCAACGGGTGTTCCTTCAACACTGATTGTGTCGCCTTGATAGAAATAGAGATTGCGATTGAGGGTTCCTGTCACTGGCGGGAGCGAAAGATTAGCTCCGGGACTGAGAGTAACAAGGAAAATCCCCACATGATGCTGGGATACACTTGCCCACGATGCTTTGGTCGGCTCTAAGCTATCTCGTCCATTCAGGCTTCCAGCTATCAAACGGACTGTCGCGGTTTCCCCGTTGCTGCCGGTTATCTCCGTCTCTGGAATGTCCTCAGCCCAAAGCATTTTGTATTCAGGTGTCGCTGATTTTCCTTCACTAGGCAGGTTCAACCAAATCTGAAAGAGTTCAAGAGGATTCTCCTTATCTTGGTGAACCAGAGGAAACATTTCCGTGTGTTGAGCTCCTCGTCCTGTGGTCAGCCACTGAACATCTCCATTGCCGTATCGCCCGCACGATCCGGTGGAATCAAAGTGGTCTACGAATCCTTTCAAGACAATCGTAACGGTTTCAAATCCCTTATGTGGATGCGCTGGGAAACCAGGTACTTTGCTTCCGTGATACATTCTGAATCCGTCTTGTAGTGTATAGTCCTGCCCGAGGTTTCTGCCGTCCAGAGACGTGGCTGGTCCTTGTACTTCGTTTCCTCGAGGGTAGGCATCTTGATGATGGACTGTCATAAGAAATGGGTCTTCTGTTGTCCAAGGAAAGTCCATATTTTGTATTTTGAGAATCTTGTTGTCTGACATGTGGTGCTTCCACCTTTCTTCATAACTTGATTGAGATGGCCCCTGTGCTTGAACACGAGAACAACTCCAATTTCTAAAACGTAAGTATACACTTTAATGTAACATAGTATCAGAAGGATACCAATGTAGGGGAATATTCTATGAAGAAACTGGAGGATGTTCAGTAAAAATATAGAATATGTATGACAACGTTTTGCGAAAACAGAGGTCAGAAGGTATGCCATTCAGTCAGCAGGATGGCCGGAAATTTCACTTTACTTTGCAGAGGGGGAACACTATTGAAGAATCCAATCGACGTGCTGCTTGACAAGTCTAAGGACTGGATTCTTCTTCCTCGTGCATCGAGTGTTGCGGAGCAGGCGGTCGCTTTTCTTCGAGAGACCTTTCAGATTGAAGCGGGCATTCTCAGTTACGGAAGACGTCCTCGCAAAAGCGGACCAGATTACCTCCGCCGGTCAAAACGCTGGTACAAGTCATGGGGATTTGAAACGTCACAACCTGAAATTCAGGGAGCGATTGAGCAGTCTGCTCCATTTTCTGAGAATGCAGCTAAACGGCAATGGTTTCGAGCGGAAGAGGTACCTTTGGTTTGGCGAGGTATTTTGAAGGATAACCAGGTGCAGCAGGTAGGAATTTGGCTGGTGAATTTGGACATGAGTCCAGTAGGGTTGTTTGTGCTTGCCTTGAAGAAAAACAGAAGTGTTAGCGAGCGAGAAGCTATTGCACGGTGTATGGCTCACATTACTGTTGTCCTGGAATTGGTCGTAACGCGTCGTTTGTCTGAGGAATTGAGTATCCGCGATCCGTTGACACGTGTGCTAAATCGACGCGGCCTCCTGTCTGAATTCGATAAACTGACGGCTCAGCAAACTCCGTCTACTGTCGTCGTTGTCGATCTTGACGGTTTTAAACAGTTTAACGACGAACAAGGCCACATCGCCGGTGATGAGACACTATTGCGCGTTGCAGATGTGCTTGAGGACCATACTGCAAAAGCTAACGGCATTTGTTCACGGTTCGGCGGAGATGAGTTTGTGATTGTGTATCGACATGCAACGGAGGACGTCGATTTGACCGCGCAACGGGTGGTAGACAAGCTTTTGGACGTCAAGGTGTCGGCAAGTGCAGGGGGTGCAGTCTTTCGTGTTGATGGATATGACTTTGATACTTGCTATCGGATTGCTGACACTCGCCTGTATGAGATGAAGAAGCAGAAAAAGCGCGGGATTGGCAGGCCGGACAACGGAGGGTATGGCTTCTAGACGCTAGTTGTACCGAGTCAATGTGATTCTATCTGCCTGTCTGGTAAAATAATGAATCAGAGAGGGGCGATAATGCATGGTGCAGAATGTTGGGTATACTGGTCTCATAACGCTGGTCATGACACTTTTGATGTTCATTTTATTTTTCTCGATTATTGTAGCTATTTTTCAGATTCGCAATCATACTCGTGACACTTCTCAGAAGCTGGATGAGTTATCTCGCTTGTTAAGCGAGTATATCAGTCGTAAATCATGAGCGTACTTTGCATTGAGACAATTGGCATTAAGCAGAAATCGTACAAGCGAGAAGTGCTGCGCGTCACAGTCTCTAACCATCATTATTGCGTCGGACCCCGTTTTTCGTGCGAGGTCCCTTTTATCGCCCTTTCTTCATTGACGACAGGCCATGAATATGTAAAATAAACAGTGTGTTAGCACTCGGCGGTATTGAGTGCTAATGTGAGAGATGTTCAGTATTTTGAATGCATTCATCATTGACAACTGATACTGCACCAGCCGTTCTCGTACGACGAACAGAGGAACGACACATGCAAATGAATGTTTGAGAAACCGAAAGGAGACATTTTTAAATGGAAAAAACCCCTTTTAAAGCGGAATCAAAAAGAATGCTCGAGATGATGATTGATTCCATTTACTCCAATCGCGAAATTTTTCTTCGAGAACTGATTTCAAACGCCAGTGACGCAATTGATAAACTATATTATAGGGCACTGACAGATGAAACACTCACTTTTGATAAGGACAAGTACTACATAAAAATCTCCGTGGATAAAGACAATCGAACCCTGGTTGTTAAGGACACAGGGATTGGTATGACGAAGGAAGAGCTGGAAAGTAATTTAGGTGTCATTGCCAAAAGCGGTTCACTGGCCTTTAAAGCGGAGAACGAGGCTACAGACGGACACGACATCATTGGCCAGTTTGGCGTTGGCTTCTACTCATCATTCATGGTGGCGGACGTTGTCACCGTTGTGACGAAAGCGCTAGACAGTGACTCTGCATACAAGTGGGAATCTTCCGGTGTTGACGGCTATACAATCGCACCGACTGAAAAGATTGAAACGGGTACAGAAATTCGTCTTAAACTGAAAGAAAATACAGATGATGACAACTATAACGATTATCTGGAAGAATATCGACTTCGCTCTATCATCAAGAAGTACTCTGACTTTATTCGCTACCCCATAAAAATGGACGTGACGGAACAGAAGCCCAAAGAGGGCAGTGAAGATGAGTTCGAACAAGTCTCAGAAGAGCAGACCATCAACAGCATGGTTCCGATTTGGAGAAAAAACAAGAATGAACTGACAGACGAAGACTACGAAAATTTCTACATGGAGAAGCACTACGGCTTTGACAAACCACTCCAACACCTTCATATCAGCGTTGACGGCATGGTGCGCTACAACGCTATTCTCTACATCCCTGAGCAAACACCCTTCGATTACTACACAAAAGAGTACGAAAAGGGTTTGGAACTGTATTCAAACGGAGTTCTTATTATGAGCAAGTCTCCGGATTTGCTGCCGGATTACTATAGTTTTGTAAAAGGTATGGTTGATTCTGAAGACCTGTCTTTAAATATATCCAGAGAGATTCTGCAACAGGATAAACAACTGAAATTTATAGCCAAAAACATTAAGAACAAGATTACGAAGGAATTGCAACGAATGTTGGAGAACGAGCGAGAAAAGTATGAGAAATTCTATAATGCCTTTGGTACGCAATTGAAGTATGGCGTGTACAGCGACTACGGTATGAACAAGGAAGACCTTCAGGACCTGTTGATGTTCTATTCGTCCAAGGAAAAGAAACTGGTGACGTTAGACGAGTATGTTTCCAAAATGCCAGAGGAGCAAAAGTTCATATATTATGCAACGGGTGGCAGCTACGACAGAATTGAAAAACTCCCGCAGACCGAGATGGTATCGGACAAGGGGTACGAGATTTTGTATCTCACTGAAGATGTGGATGAATTCGCCATTAAGATGCTTGTGAATTATAAGGAGAAAGAGTTTAAATCTGTTTCGGCAGGCGATTTGGGTATTGACGATGAGAAGAAAGAGCAATCCGAAGCTGAGGAAAATGAGAACAAAGTTCTCTTTGGAGCCATGAAGGAAGTACTCGGCGACAAAGTGAAAGATGTCCGTATTTCAAAACGGCTGAAAAATCATCCAGTATGCCTAACGGCCGATGGTGAAGTGACTATTGAAATGGAAAAAGTTCTAAGTCAAATGCCAAACAACCAGAATGTAAAAGCTGATAAGGTTTTAGAGATTAATATCAATCATGATGTGTACAAGTCGTTGAAAGACGCTTTCGAGAACGACAAAGAAAAACTAAATCTGTATACCAATCTGCTCTACAATCAGGCACTCTTAATCGAAGGACTGCCTGTCAAAGACCCAGTAGAATTTACAAATGACATCTGTAAAATTATGGTTTGATGTCGTTGCAGAAATTGACAAAGAAGCAGAGAAAGAGTTTTTTTGTCATAAGGATGAGTTCCTAGTGTAACTCTAGTGACAGAACTATCCTTAGTATGCGGCAGTCGTGTACTTAAAGTAAATGATATACTTAAAGTGAATAGTGTACGTAGAAGTGTGATGAAGTCAGTTCAGGAACTGCAGACGGTGAAAATTAGCACGAGAGGAGCTTGCGAAATGGGCACCAAAGTCTTGGTTGTACTCTCAACGGGTGAAAAACAGAAGGCATTGACAGGTCTGCTCTATGCCAGCAATGCCATGAAGAACAAGTGGCTCGAAGAGGTTAAAGTTGTCTTTTTTGGTCCGTTCGAATCACTCTTGGCTGAAGACGAAGAAGTGCAGAACTGGACCGGGCAGTTGGCTGAGTTTCAGACACCTGTTGCGTGCAAGTTTGTGTCTGACAACGGCGGTGTGAGTGAGAAGCTCTCCGAGTTAGGTATTGAAGTCGAATATGTAGGTCAAATGGTATCGGATTATATTAACGATGGGTATGTACCAATGGTATTTTAGTAAGTACCCGTAGAAAGACATATCCATAGGCACCAAAAGAGGAAGTGGCTAAGACGGGTCAGGCGAGTGGAACAGATAAGCTGTTGTTGTCTGTGTACCATAAGCCTGGCGCCGTCTTTTGTTTTCTAAAAAGAAGCGACATCTGGGTGAAATGAGGCGACAGGCAATCTTCGTGCATGTGTAACATGTAGCGGACCGTTAAACAGTTATGACAATTTATGTTGGAAAAAGTTAGAGATGCCGAAGAGGTGGGGCTGTGATATACTAGATTTAAATAGACTGATAATTCTGATGTGTTTGATAAAAAAGAATAGATTTGCTCTTTTCGTGTCCTTGCTTCAATTCTTCCCTTAATTCTCCCTTCAAGTCGGAAGCTTTACTATCACCTAAAATTCTGCTTGTTCGCTCTAGTGGCTTAGAGAATCAAACTGAGGGAGGCGGTTATCGTGATTGACATGGCAAATCGGTTGAAGTCTTATACACAGGCAGAGAACAAGTTAAAATGGGAAGGTCGGTTTGAAGATTACCTCCAGATTGTCAAAGAGTATCCAACTGTCTCGAATTCCGCCCACGCACGCGTCTATGACATGATTGCGGCAGCTGGTATTGAAGAAGTGAACGGGCACAAAGTCTACCACTTCTTTGACAATGAGATTTTTGGGATAGATACGGCCCTTGAACACTTGGTTGAAGAATACTTTCATTCTGCGGCACGCAGACTTGATGTGCGCAAACGGATTTTGCTCTTGATGGGACCTGTCAGTGGGGGAAAATCCAGTTTGGTGGCACTTTTGAAGCGCGGTCTTGAGGAATACAGTCGAACAGACAGAGGTGCCATGTACGCAATCAAAGGATGTCCAATGCAGGAGGAGCCTCTGCATCTGATTCCCACACCTATGCGTAAAGACTTTGAGGACGAACTGAGTATTAAAGTTGAAGGAGAGTTGTGTCCTGTCTGCCGCTTCCATCTAGAATACACTTATGGAAATGACCCCACACAAGTTCCTGTTGAGCGCATCCTGTTTAGTGAAGCAAACCGTGTCGGAATTGGTACGTTCAGTCCGTCAGACCCGAAATCACAAGACATTGCAGACCTCACTGGTAGTGTCGATCTCGCTACCTTAGCACAATACGGTTCGGAATCAGACCCCCGTGCTTTTCGCTTTGACGGTGAACTGAATAAAGCAAACCGCGGTATTCTTGAGATGCAGGAGATGCTGAAGATTGACACCAAGTTTTTATACCACCTGTTGAGCCTGACGCAGGAGGGCAACTTCAAGGCAGGGAGATTTGCGCTGATTAGCGCGGACGAAGTGGTGATTGCTCACACCAATGAAACAGAGTATCAGGCCTTCATTTCCAATAAAAAGAATGAGGCATTGCACTCCAGGATGATTGTCATGCCGGTACCCTATTCTTTACGAGTATCGGACGAGGTCTCGATTTATGAAAAGCTCATTCAGCAAAGCGATTTGAAAGACGTTCACCTTGCGCCTCACGGCCTCATGACCGCTGCCACCTTTACAGTGTTGTCCCGCCTCAAGCCTTCTGCCAAAGCAGAACTCATGAAAAAACTGCATCTGTATGACGGTGACCTTCACGACAGTAGTGAGATTGATGTGAAGGAACTGAAGGCTGAGTTTTCCGATGAGGGAATGAATGGAATTGACCCGCGTTATGTTATGAATCGAATTTCCAGCACATTGGTGAAAAATAATGCCGTTTGCATTCATCCGTTAGATATTCTGCGCGGACTAAAAGACGGACTGAACCAGCACACCAGCATCAGTAAAGAAGATAAGGAACAGTTGCTGAACCTTATTGCTATGGCACGCCGAGAATACGATGATTTGGCTAAAAAGGAAGTTCAGCGAGCGTTTGTGTATTCCTATGAGCAGTCTGCGCAAACCATGTTTAACAACTATCTGGATCACATTGAAGCCTTCTGCAACAGACAGACGCTCCACGACCCGATTACAGATGAGACGGTTGAACCAAATGAACACTTGATGCGCTCCATCGAAGAACAAATTGGCATCACAGACAACGCAAAGCGCCAGTTCCGAGAAGAACTGCTGATTCGCATCTCCAGCTACGCACGGCGCGGGAAGTCCTTCACGTACGACTCGCACGAACGCTTGAAAGAGGCTATTGAGAAGAAACTGTTCGCTGACCTCAAGGATGTTATCAAGATTACCGCCAGTGTGAAAAATCCAGATCCGGACCAGTTAAAACGCATGAATCAAGTACTGGACACACTGGTCAACAATCATGGCTACTGTCCGGTCTGCGCGAATGAAACGTTGACATACGTTGGTAGTCTTTTAAGCCGGTAGGAGGTGAGAAGGATGGCCACAGTATCGAGGGATGACTGGACACTGCACCGTAAGGGCCAGCAGGCACAGGCACGGCACAAGAATAAAGTCAAGGCGGCTATCCGAGAAAATCTAAAGGATGTCATCACTAATGAAGGATTGATTGTGCAGGACGGTCATCAGGTGGTTCACATTCCAATTCACTCCATGGATGAACCCCACTTTCAGTTTAACCGCTCCAAACAACAGCACATTGGCCAGGGGGAAGCAGAGAAAGGGCAAGTGATAGGACAAGCCGATGACCAAAAGAGAAATGCAGACGAGCCAGGTGATGGGCCGGGTGAGCGCGTATTTGAAGCCGAGGTGACACTGGACGAAATCGAAGCCATTCTGTTTGCAAATCTTGAACTGCCCAATTTAAAGCCAAAGCCGAAACAGACAACCCGAGTCTCAGCCGAGGAGTGGACAGACGTTCGCACGCGGGGTATTCAGAGCAATTTGGATAGAAAGCGCACCTTCATCGAAGCGCTGAAACGGAGCGTCAGAAAGCAATCGGCGTTTCAAATTAGCCAGGAGGACTTGCGTTTTAAGACGTATGATGAAAAAGATGAGCCGCAAACTGGGGCTGTTATTCTTGCAATGATGGATATTTCGGCTAGTATGGGTGAGTTCGAGAAGTATGTGGCTCGTACATTTTTCTTTTGGATGGAGCGATTCCTGAACAAGCATTACCCACAGGTTGAAATTCGCTATTTGGTCCATCACATCGAGGCCGCAGATGTAGCTGCAGAAGACTTCTACCGGCTCCGGGAAAGCGGAGGAACCAAGTGTTCTTCCGTCTACGAATTAGCACTTCAACTGATAGAGACCGAGTACCCGGCAGCCTCGTGGAACATCTACCCAATGCACGTGAGTGACGGCGACAATATGAGCAGCGACAACAAGCTCGTATTCGAAATGATTGAAACCCTGTGTCAACGTTCTTCCATGGTAGGCTACCTTGAAATTCAATCTCATCACTATCATTCGAGTCTCTCGAGAGTACTTGGTGCCCTTGCTAGTCCTGTTTTCCGCCAGGTTCGGGTTTCATCCAAGGAAGGTGTCTTGGAAGCCTTATCCCGCTTCTTTAGATCGGCGGACTCTTCTGAAAGCACAGAGGGGGTCGAAGGCATATGAGACCGGCAGACTATGAGCGATTTGAAAGAACGGCACAGTGGATGGAAGAACAGGCTGGAAAATGGGGCTTGTCACCATTTCCTATGCGCTATGAAATCTGTCCTGCGGACGTTGTCTACAGTATTGCCGGCTTTGGCATGCCAACCCGATTTGTACACTGGAGCTTCGGGAAGCACTATCACAGACAAAAAATTGGCTTTGACTATGGAATGTCAAGAATATACGAGCTGGTTGTCAACAGCGATCCTTGCTATGCATTTTTTCTCGACAGCAACACAATTCTTCAAAACGAAATGATTGTGGCTCACGTTCTGGGTCATTCGGATTTTTTCCGAAACAATGGTCGATTTCGTCATTCCAATCGACAGATGGTCGAAACCATGGCGGCGACTGCAGAGCGTTTTGAAAGCTACGAGCAGCGCTACGGTGTAAACCGCGTTGAAGCACTTCTGGACAGTGTCCTTGCCATTGCCGAGCACGTCGATCCATCTTTCTACTATCTTTCAGAGCAGGGAGGAGCAAAAATAGGTCCCAGACAAGTCGATGCAAACTCATTAGTGAATTTATCGGTGGACTTGTCTCAAGACTTGCTGCTGTTTTTAATGGCAAAGGCGAAGGGCCTGGAGGACTGGGAACGAGACGTCATTGCCAGTGTTCGCGAAGAGATGCTCTATTTTTGGCCGCAAATCGAGACGAAAATTATGAATGAAGGGTGGGCCACATACTGGCACACGAAGTTTATGCAAACCATGGACCTGTCCGGTGAAGACGCCATTGAGTTTGCGAAAATGACAGCTCAAGTTACTCAACCCAATCGTTTTCAACTGAATCCCTACAACGTAGGACTGGCTATCTGGGAGGATATCGAGCGCCGGTATGGCAAGGAAGAGATGTTTATTGTGCGAGAATCTGATTCAGACAGCGGTTTTCTTCGTAATTACCTGACGCAGGAGATTGTGGACAGATGCGATTTGTATCTGTATGAGCAACAACACAGTGAATGGGTTGTCGTTGAAAAGGACGTAAAGGTGATTTCACAAGTCTTGTTAAATGAGCGCGTTCACGGCGGTTTTCCTGTACTTCGCGTGAATGCGGACCAAACACGGGCAAAAGGAACTCTGGAACTGATGCATTTATACGAAGGTGTTGAGCTGGACGAAAAGTATATTCAAAAGACTCTTCCTCATGTGGCTCGGCTCTGGGGTGACGCTGTGTCTCTAGAGACGACGGTCAACAAGAAGAAGGTAAAATACGTATTTGAAGGTGGGAAAACAAAGACGGTTGCGAGCTAGCAGTTTAAAGTCCTTGTGTTCCTGCCCGTTGTTCCATGTCTGGGTATACTCTTGTTGCTATTCAGGAGGATGATACACTTATAGCGTCGCAAATGCGTAAAGGGAAAGACATGAACCGGAGCTGAGAGAGTTCTAAAGCTAAGGTGCATGGCCATCCCTTCACGTATTGTGCCAGACTGTTAGGACTGCTGTTTTGTCGGGCGGATAAGAATTTCATTGACTGAAGTTCGTTGCGGTTGGTCAATCGCATACAGGATTGCCTCGGCAATATCAGCGGATTGAAGTGCTTCTGAAGCAGCCCGTGATTTTAATGCAGAAAGAGCGTCTTCATCCGTGATGGTCGACAGCAGTTCGGTTTCAACCATACCGGGTGATATAATGGTCGCTCGTATGTTTGAACTTGAGGATAGTTCCATCCGTAGCCCTTCTGTAATGGCGCGGACAGCAAATTTGGTTCCACTGTACACTGCTCCGCCCATGCCAACTCGGTGGCCCGCGACGGAAGAGACATTAATGATATGGCCGCTATTTTGTTGTTCCATAATGGGTAGTGCAGCTGCAATGCCGTAAAGAACCCCTTTTATGTTGACGTCAATCATTTGATCCCACTCAGAAAGCTTTCTCTTATTCAGAAAAGAAAGCGGCATCAAACCGGCATTGTTTATCCACACGTCAACAGTTCCGTAGGTTTTCACAGCAAAATCTGCTAAAGACTGAACATCGTCTTTCGCTGTAACGTCAACTGCAAACTGTGTTGCATGTCCGCCTTCATTCACTATTTTTCGCACTGTCTCTTCGAGTCGGTCTACTCTGCGCGCGGACAATACGACCTTGGCACCTGCTTTTGCCAAGCGAACCGCAGCAGCTTGTCCGATGCCGCTGCTGGCACCCGTGATTACAATAACTTTGTTTTCAATCATGTCAAGAAAACTCCTTTATTCGTGTTTATCATTTGTTCCGCACTAGATACAATGGTATCGATTCAATGAGTGTTTGACAACGCATTTTGGCTTGGGATTGACACCGTATTAATCTTGCACAAGAATATGTCTAATCACGTCGAAGGCAGTTCGTTGACGCGTCATACCAGAACTTTGCTTAGGTTCTTCGAAAACTACTGTGTGACGCTAGGAGAAGGTGTGGATAGTGAAAATTAGAGTTCTTGTTGTCGATGACTCAGCGTTCATGAGAATGATGATTACAAAAATGTTGGAGTCAGATCCCGACATTCAAGTGGCAGGCATCGCGCGTAACGGTGTCGATGCATTGCGCCGTATCCAACAGCTCTCACCAGACGTGGTAACCATGGATGTAGAGATGCCTGAGCTGGATGGAATCAGCGCGTTGAAACGCATCATGATGGAGTCTCCAAAACCTGTCATTATGGTGAGTTCTCTGACAAGCAGGGGCGCAGATGCTACCCTGGAAGCACTGAACAGTGGCGCATTCGACTTTATTGCCAAGCCGGACAATCGGTATAACGATATTGCTGGTGTTGCAGAGGAGTTAGTAGCCAAGGTTAAGTTGGCAGCCCAAACCAGTTTACCAATTGCGGGGTCTCGACTTATTAAATTCAGCCGTTCTAACCTTACGGGCAATCGTTTTCATACGGCTGATGTACCTAAGCAATCGCACCAGGTTGTCCAATTGGTTGCAATAGGGACATCAACGGGCGGCCCGAAGGCGTTGGATGTAGTACTCAGAAGCTTCCCGAAGTCAATGCCTTGTCCTGTCCTCATTGTTCAACATATGCCGCCAACGTTTACGAAATCTCTTGCTGACCGTCTCAATCATGAGTGTGACATGGAAGTTGTGGAAGCACAAAACAATGAGGTTTTGCAAAACGGCAAAGCCTATATTGCTCCCGGCAATTTTCATATGACAGTTGTCAATGCAAGCGGAGAATTTCGGATTGTACTAGACCAAGCTGAAAAGCGTAATATGCACCGCCCCTCTGTTGACATATTGTTTGAGTCGTTGGCGTTGCTGAAAGATGTTTTCCGTCATTTGATAATCATGACAGGAATGGGAAGTGATGGTGCAAAGGGTATGTTGGCAGCAAAACAGTCGGGAGCTGTGACCATTGCCGAGGCGGAAAGCACCTGTGTCATCTATGGAATGCCTAAATCGGCAGTAAATCTGGGGTGTGTAGACAAGGTTATTCCTCTGCCGCAGATTGGTGCAGAAGTCCTTGCAATGGTGATGGAACAGCAATGACTGATTGAAGCCCGTTATGCCTAAACTGGAGTCGTTTTTGCCTGCACCTCCTCTTTCTGTTGAACCAGATGCTGGCCCATACGACTTTCGTTATTCATTACTGGTGTTATTCATTACTGGTGTATTCGTAAAAGAAGTGTTCGTAGTCCGTTATTGAACTGTGGTAGGTTTGTCTGTACGCACTCGCAAAAGATTCCTGACTTGAGGCGAAGACAAACTTTTGAAACGCCGCCAGACCGTAATCGGAAATGAGTTCGGAAACAGCGGCAAAGTCTTCAAATTCCAGGTTGTATTTCGTTTCTTTAAATATCTCTGCTTCATTTTGATTTAATGGAGCAATTCCGCTGGTTTGGGCAGCGTAATCCAAGTTGTAGTAGTTAGAATTGGAGAGTTGGCTTGAACGAGACTGATTGAACTTACTTTCTGCATTCATACCATTGTACCAGGCAAATCCTTCGTTGACCCACACAGGAACGGAAACCGTGTCTGCGTTTAGGACGGCATGAGTCAACTCATGAGTAAGATAATTTGCTAGTTCTGAGTTCGCGTAGTGAGATACTCCATTTTGGACATACCGGTATTTGTAGATAGGTATGAAGGCAGTCGTCTCATTTGCGAAACCGTTCAGTATAATTCCGTCTCGTGTGTTCGCCGCGAGTGGAAAGTATTTTTTAACAGCCTTTTTGAACTGGTCTCTACTATTAAAAAGCAGGATGTACAGCGGCTTGTTAATACCGTGGTTGATATCGGCATTGAGCGCCGGAATACTGTAGTTCTGGAGTATAAATATCACGTCATGAATATCGGACGGAGACACAGTTGAATCCGCTGTCTTAATGACTATGTTTTGGTTCAGAGAAGGTTGAAAGACAGACAACTGGTTCTCGGTCTTTTGAGTGGGCAGAGGTATCAGTTTTTGACGCCGTGCAGAGACGGTAAGAGTCGTTGGCACTAGCAGTATCAAACACGCAATCAGGACGCTGATGAACTTGTTCATATATGATTGCCTCCTCTATATCAGGTATGGCAGATACTCCCAATGGACGCTGTGTCTGATCTTAAAAAAAAGAAAAGCTTCTATACAAAACAGTATATGCGGAAAAAACACCTTTTCTTTACGTGAAATTAATATAATCTTAACATTTTCTTAATAATCAGTAATTGCTTTTTAGTAATGGCTTTTTAGACAGTTTCACCATTTGAATGCAAAGCCAGTGAACTGGTTCCATACAACGATGTATACGGCCGAATAGATGGAAGCCTGGGCTTAGGCAGCACTGGTGTTACTGCAGGAGAATGTCGTGAAGACAGAGAATTACGAAAGTAGCTTGATGCAAGTGGGAGGGGAACCGGAGATATTGTTTGCTTTGTATCAAATGGGGGACTGCAGGTTGACGGACGTCATGGGTAAGAGGGGGGAATGCGGGGTGGATGTTGACTGGTCGCAAGACAATCGGAAAATTGACGTACATAAGCTTATAAATCAATTTTCGGAGGCTTTTTTTGCGGTGGACAAGGATTGGAATTTCACCTTTCTCAACAAACTTGCGTGTGAACTGCTGGGTCGACACTGTAGTGATTTAATTGGGAAGTCCATATGGACCGAGTTTCACGAAGCGCTGGGGTCTGCATTTGATGACGAATATCACCGGGCTGTAGAAGAACGTAAAACGGTTGAATTTGAGGAGTATTATCGCCCGCTGAAGAAGTGGTTTCACGTACGTGCGTTTCCCGGTGATGAAGGATTATACGTCTACTTCGAAGATGTGAGTGTCAAAAAGGTGATGGAGTCTGAGATAAAACGCAGTCACCAATTGTTGTCACAGGCTCAGGTCATTGCAAACATTGGAATATGGGAATGGGATGTTGTGAACGATGAAATTACTTGGTCAGACGGTGCAATTCGTATCGGGCAGCACCCGCAGCCAACGGGGTCGTCCCATTACTTTTTAAATAACTTCGTGCATCCGGAGGACAGGCATTTGGTGCTTGCAGCCATGCAAAGCGCTTTAGCTGGCCAGCCCTGTGATGTTGAATATCGGTTTCTGCGGCCAAATGGGGACACACGTGTCGTCCATTCACAAGGAATGCTGCTTGTGGACGATGGAGGTTCGCCGGTAAGGATGATAGGCATTGCCAAAGATGTTACACAACGAAAAAAAGTAGAGGTGCAATTAAGGGAAAGTGAAGAGCGCTATCGTACGCTTGTGGAAAACTCTTTAAATGTCATTGCGGTAGTCGATGGTATCAAGTGGATTTATATTAATAAAGCGGGCATGAAAATGTTTGGTGCAGAGCATTTGGATGAGATTACTGGGAGGCCCGTTGCGGACTTTTTGCACCCGGATTACCGAGTGATGTGCAAAGAACAAACACGTTTAGTATTGGTTGAACAGAGACTGCTCCATTTAACAGAAATAAAATGGCTGACCCTGCAGCAACAACTTGTTGAAACCGAAGTTATTGCCGTTCCGTTGTCGTATCAAGGAAAATCCGTAGTCCAATTGATTATTCGAGACACTTCCGACAGGAGGCAGGCACAACAACTTGTCATGCAATCTGAGAAGTTGTCTGCGGTAGGCCAGTTGGCTGCAGGGGTTGCGCATGAAATTCGCAACCCCTTGACATCTTTGAAAGGTTTTCTGCAGGTCTTGCGGTCTGACTACGAAGGTGCAAAACTTGAGTACTTCGACATCATGGAACGAGAACTCAGTCGCATTGAGTTGATTTCCGGAGAAATGTTGATGCTTGCCAAACCTCAGGCTGTAACCTATGAGGAGAGAAAGGTTCAATTTCTTCTACAGGGAGTATTGGCTTTGCTTGAGACACAGGCTCACTTAAAAAGTGTTGAAATTGTAACGGAATACTACTCTAACCCGCTGATCCGCTGTGTCGAGACAGCCATGAAACAGGTGTTTGTAAATCTCATCAAAAATGCAATTGAGGCGATGCCGCATGGCGGTAAGCTTACGATTCGAATCAAAGAATCACACCAAAAGGCCTTAATTCAAATTGAGGATGAAGGGTGCGGTATTCCGGAAGACATTCTTGGGAAGCTTGGGCAGCCCTTTATTACGACGAAGGGAGAGGGCACGGGACTGGGGCTCATGGTCACACAAAAGATTGTCAAAGACCACAGAGGAACAATTGATTTCACTAGTCAAGTCGGCGTTGGAACTATCGTCAACGTGACTATTCCCGGGAGTGAAGACGTCATCAAGGTGTCTTCTGCCGGCGCTTAGCTTCTGATGTTTGCCAATCCACGTACAACGTATTGGTCTTTACATAAATTTTAGCAAACATTTATTGTTTATTTACGTTTCTAAAATATGATCCTCCATAGGGGAGGATGGAAAATGCGGAAATACAATGGCAACCAAGAAAAAAACACCAGGACATTTCAAAACCCGTTAAGAAACCTTGGGGTACAATCAAAAATCTTGATTTCGCTAGCACTCATTTCTATTTTCTCGATGTTAATCCTGAGTTTTCTGAGTCTGAATGTCGTCAACAAAATGGCTGCTCAATCCAGCCGAAGCAAACTGGGCTCCGACGTGAAACTGGGGCTTACACTTTTTGATAATCAATTTAACGGAAGCTGGGATGTCTCAAAAGGAACACTGTGGAAGGGCGGAATTAAACTAAATAACAATGCAGGGGTCGTACAACGAGTCAGTCAAGAACTGGGTGACGCCGTTACCGTTTTCCTTGGGAGTCAACCAGTGGCGACTAGCATCAAGAGCAAAAGCGGAGCAGCCCTCTCGACTCTTAATCCATCCGCAAAAGTAATTCAGGCAGTCCTGAAGCAAAAGAAAGAGTCAGTTGGGAAAGTGAGAATTGCAGGTACAGTGTATGAAGGTGCATACACACCCATCGTAAACAATAAGGGTAACGCTATTGGCATGTGGTTTGTAGGGGTTCCCCTAAATCGATTAATGACCCAAGAGCAGACCTTGAGGAATGAGATTATGGCGGTCGGTTTGGCGCTTCTTCTTGCAGCGCTCTTGGTGGGATGGATTGTCGCACGACGTATTGTCAAGCCGTTGCAGAAATTAGTGGAAGCCTCCCGGAAAATTGCCTCTGGAAATCTATTGAATAGAGTAGAACTACAGTCTCAAGATGAGGTGGGACGACTCGGAGAGAGTTTTAATGTCATGACAGAGTCGCTGCGTGCACTTATCCGGGAAGTTCACTCATCCTCTCAGCACTTAGTGTCGTCTGCTGAAGACTTGACCTCAAATTCCAAAAGCAACCTGAGTGTGAATGAACAAGTAACGGCCATTATGCAGGAGGCTGCAGCAGGAGCAGAACGCCAAGCAAGTGAAGTTGAAGTGATAGTTCAAAGCGTAACGGCCATTTCTGAGAAAATAGACATCATTTCAAGGACTTCATCGGATATGTCAGAGTCTGCTGGACAGGCCTTTGCGCTTTCAATGAGAGGAAATGAGTCGGTAGACACGGTTGTGCAACAAATGGATTCGATTCGTGATTCTGTAGACGCGCTAGCACAGAGCATCAAAGGCCTTGGAGATGAATCGTCGGCAATCGGCGAAATTATCAGGGTTATCACTTCAATTGCCAGTCAAACAAATCTACTTGCTCTGAATGCGGCCATTGAGGCTTCAAGGGCTGGTGAACAAGGGCGCGGCTTTGCTGTGGTAGCAGGGGAAGTCAAGAAACTTGCTCAGCAGTCTGCTGCTTCCGCCGAAGAAATTTCAGAGATAATCCATGTGATTCAGCGAGAAACCCGCCAAGCTGTTTCATCTGTGCAGGGGACTCTTGAAGAAGTTGCTGACGGTATCACGAAGGTTCATTCAACTGGGAACTTGTTTGCGGATATATCAAAATCGATACACGGTGTGTCGGCGCAGACAGAGGAGGTCGCAGCGAGTCTACAGGAAATGACTGCCGGAGCGGAGCAACTGCAGGAAGGCATTCAGACTGTGGCTTCGGTTATTGACACGACTACCAGAGGAATGAAAAATGCAAGTTTTTCGACTGGGCAACAATTATCGCTGCTGGAGAGGACTGCTTCCTCTGCAGCTTCACTCAATAAAATGGCGGAAGGGTTGGAGCAGCAGGTGAGTCATTTTAAAGTAAGTTGACTTGTAGAAGCTGCGAAAAGGGATCTCGAAGATTGGTTGGTGAACGAAATAATAGTATCAAATCCAGATCTGATAGATAAAATTCCGAGTCTCTTCAGAGACACCATGAAACAGTTTGAGGCTGCACATCCTCGTGTTGAGTCAGTTTTGTTTATCGACATTGTGGGTTTTAGCCGATTTGAGCAATTTCATGGCGGTAAAGCTTGTGAAGACGTGCTGCAAATATTTGAAGGCGTGTTGACAGGGATTCTTTTCGAGGGTTATTTACCTTGGTCTGAACTCAAACCAGTCCATTTATTTGATGATAGTTTCGCTGTTGTATTTTGCGGGAATATTGTGCGGCGTGTACACGAGGACATCATCCATAGATTTGTTCGAAACCTGGAAAGCAAGTTTCACGAAGCGCTTCACCGGGAAAACTTTGACCTTCTTAGTCTCCGTTACGGGAGCGCCTCAAGATCCGACGTGCAAAGCGTGAGCCAAGAACAAGTCGATTTGTTTACGCTTGTGACGCAAGCAGGGCGAATTGCTCGGCGATACACTGAAGTCGTCTCCCTTTCCATAGTAGAACAACTGCAGTACATCATAAACGAAAAAGCAGTTACCGTTCACTACCAACCAATTTGGGACCTGAAAGCAAAGACCATTATTGGTTGGGAAGGCCTTGTTCGCGGACCAGATAAATCTGATTTGCAGGCACCAAAAGCGTTGTTTAGTGCTGCGGAACGATGCGGCTGGTTACTTGATGTGGAAAGGCTCTGCCGTAATACGGCAATTCGTGAAGCCCGGATATCGGAGTGTGAGCGCCTGTTTTTGAATATTTCACCAAATATCCTAGCTGACCCGTCGTTTCGTCAAGGTGAGACATTGGCTGTCCTGAAAGCGACAGGACTTCAGCCAAACCAAATTGTGTTTGAAATTACTGAGCATCACGCAATCGAGGACTATCAAGCATTCTTGCAACTCGTCCGTCACTACAAAGAGCAGGGTTACAAGATTGCTATCGACGACGTGGGAGCCGGACATTCCGGTCTCGTCACTTTGATGCAAGTAAAACCCGACTTTGTAAAGATAGACATGTCGCTCATCCAAGGTATTGAGAGTGATCGTACGAAACAAGATATTGTACGAGCAATTCATCAAATTAGCATTGGCTTTTCGGGAGAAGTCATTGCTGAAGGCATCGAGACACCAGAAGAACTGGAGTGTGTTGAGGCTTGCGGCATTCCTTGCGGTCAGGGCTTTCTTCTAGGCAGACCAGGACCATATCCGCAATAACGAAGGTTAGAATCGACGGATCGATGGATAGAGATAGATAGATACAGAAGTAGAGTTAGATAGCGACATGGAGAGAATTCTGGGGTGGAAAGCGCTGGATTGGTAGAGAGTTAGCTGCAAGAGGGTGAGATTTTGACGTGGGACAAGGATGATAACCCTTCGCTGATAAACTTCGCATCCGAATTTGCGGAGAATTGGCCTGGGGATTTGCAGGGTGTTCATATGCATCGAAATGGGAATGCAGAGTCAATCGTTCGGCCCATTAAACAAGTGACTCCAGATACACCCGTATCGCAAATTGTAAAATACTTTACCGAGTTTGAGTATGAGACAGGTGTTGCTGTGGTCAGCGATAGAAAACCTGTTGGGCTGGTCATGAGGGAGAAACTGTTTCAGCGGCTGGCTTTTAAATACGGTTACGCGCTCTTTTGGAATCGTGCCATTTCAAATGTCATGGATGAAGAACCACTCATTGTGGAATTGACGACACCACTTGATGCGGTGTCTAAGATGGCCATGGAGCGGCACCGCGATAAGGTCTACGATTTAGTGATAGTGACACAACGATCTGAGATAAAGGGCGCGTTGACGATTCGAGATGTGCTCAATATTATCACGGAAATGCAGATGGAACTTGCGAGGGAGGCTAATCCGCTGACAGGACTGCCGGGAAACCGCCGTATCGAAGGAGAGATACAGCGGCGCATCAACCTAAGTCGTCCTTTTGCAGTAATCTATGCCGATCTCGATGGTTTCAAGTGGTTCAACGATGAATATGGATTCCTGAATGGCGATATGGTGCTTCGCTTTACTGCTGCAATGCTTCGTGAAACCCTGGGGAAAGCAGGCGACAGGGAAGGCTTCATCGGTCATATTGGCGGTGACGATTTCTTACTCGTGACAGATACAGTTTATACTTGGGATTTGACGCAGACCGTCATCCAGCGCTTTGATAGGGAAGTTTCCCGATTTTATCCTGACTTACCTAAGCGTACGGACTTGAAGCGCGAAGAGAGTCTGGATAGACGAGGCGTTCCGGTGTCGAGGCAAGGCATTTCTATCTCTCTGTCTGTCCTCGAATGTCGGGTCACCTCCTCTAACAATTTGAGTTTTGAAGTGATTTCCCGGTACGCTGGCGAACTCAAAAAGACCGCAAAACGTACATCTGGCAGTACCGCAGTGTGGCAGGTATTGAATGATACCGGACTTGAGAACAGTGTCAGAGCATTGAGTCACGATGACAAGTAACTGTGGTTAGGCACGAACATCCCGTCGAGAAAAATGAATCAGCCCAACAAGAGTAAAAACCACAGAAGACAGAATGACTGTCCAAACGGCTGTGTGAGTGAGATTCCATCCGCTTCCGCTGTCGCTCGGGAGCATTGCCAGCGCTGGCTGTACCCAAGGATAATAGGGGGAGTATGTTGACGAGTTAATAATCATGAGTGATGGAATGGTAAAAATGACGTTGACAGCAAATTGAGCACCAAAGCTTTTCCACCATGTTGAGACCCACAATTGTAAAGCTGCTAAAGGTATTGCGGCCACCCAACCGCCAACGAGACTTTTCAGCATAAGACTCCATGGAACAGGTCCATTGATGTGCAGTAGCACGGACCCTGAAAACAAAACTGAAAAGAACATCAGGATTTGGGATAAGGCAAGAAAAAACATAATAATTGTAAATTTGGCGGAGTAGATGTAGGTCCGTCGGACAGGCAAGGCCAGAATCTGTTTCCAGCCTCCCGCAAGGTGTTCAAATCTGCAGACCAACGACGTCAAGATACCAATCAGCAGCGGAAAGAGCAGCAGTCCATAGAAGGCTGCTGTTACGCCATAGGCGTCGTGCCAGGTAATTTGCTGATGTGGTGTGCGTCGAATGAACCCAATTGTGGTCAGGGACAAAACCGGGGATATGAGTAACGGGATCCACACGCTGGAGTAGCGTATCTTCCTCCACTCGGAACCTAGTACGGGTAAAAACACCATCAGTTGATTCCTTTCTACATTCACTCTATATTGGGTTTACTTTATTTCTTGGCGTTGAAACACAAGCAATCCAACGTTCACAACAAGTACTCCGAAGCCAATGCCGTATAAGACAAACACGGCTGAATAGTGGGGAGACACAGGTGAAGCGATGGCAGGATATACCCAGGGAACCCACTTTGGCAGAAGTGTTGTTGTACTGGCAATAAACCCGACGACGCCTGCAATGAGTGCGTAAACCTGGCTGTTAAAGAGTGTCGAAAGCAAGAGTTGGAAAGCGATTATTCCGTATGAAGCCAGGTATGGGTAAAATCCGTCCTTTAGAATTAGTGCCCAAGGTATTTGACGAGGAAGTCCAAGGCCTAGTCCGAGCAGCCATGTTCCCACAACAGCAAGCGTTGCAGAAACGGCAAGAAACGCGATGAGCCAGAAAAATTTGCTGAGGTATAAAACATAGCGGGGAACAGGGAGTACTAGGAACTGCTTCCACATGTGTCCTTGGTACTCGATGCTGTTCATCATAGATGCCAATACTGCGATACCAAGGACCAGTGTAGGAATTAGAACGACATTGACACTGTTCATGACGGCTCCCCACTTATCCGGTTGTTGGATAAGCCACTTGTAGCCCAGCGTAAAGCGCAGAGTGTTTACCAAAATGACACCAAAGGGGCCGAGAAAAACGAGAAATGTGATCCACGTTTTTCGAAGTTTTACCCAATCTGCAGCAATGGCTCTCCACCAAGGAGCCGACACGCGAAAGCACTTCAAGTTTGTGTTTGGGAAAGTCCTTATCAAATAGTCTCACACGGCCCTCAGTGGGACGAATTAGGCCAAGCAACATGCGAATGGTGGTTTTCCCAGCACCGTTTGGACCAAGAAAACCATAAATACTGCCTTTGGGCACACTCAGATTCAGTTTATTTACAGAGAGCTGGCGCCCGTACTTTCGGGTTAGATCCATTGTCTGAATCACAGTTTCACTCACACTCAATCACCTCATATCCAAGGATAGAGGGTCAAGTTTACACACTGTTTAAGGCTTCCTTAACAGGAGCTAAACTTTTCTGTGAACAGGAAGGTGGCAATTCAATAACAATGAAGGTATGTTGGAATAAGGATGTCAGCTGAACAAGTAGTCAATTTTTAAGTATTTCATTTTGCGGCGGCAGAGTAATCGTAATGTTTGTGCCCTCGCCCGGTACACTATGCACGTCAATTTGCCCGCCGTGTGACTCAATTAACTGCTTGGCAACGGCTGTTCCCAAGCCGCTGCTTTTACTGTGTTCCGGATTGGTATTTGTCCCGCGGTAATAGCGATCAAATAGGTGCTCTACTGTTTCTTCGTCCATTCCGCGGCCGTTGTCCGAGATGGAAATTTTGACTCCTGAATGGATGTAATCAAAGGCGTTCACGGGTTTCACTTGGACTTTAACGCTGGTTTCAGGTGGATTGTGGAGTACTGCATTGGACAGCAGGTTCTCGAGAGCTCGGCCAAGCCAATGTGTATCAAATGGATATATGAGGTAATCAGAATAGCTGTTGAAAGTGACCTCCTGATGCTCATGGGTCTCAGTATTTATCAGTTGGATAACGAGCCTTCGGACAAATTCCACAATGTCTTGAGGGCGACGTTCCAACGGCAGGTCTTCATTCTTTAGCCGGAACGTCAGATTTAAATCTTCGATTAGGTTCTCCATGTATTCGGCTTTTTCGGAAACAATCTTGGCAAACCCTCTCGTCTCGGCTTCCGTCCAGCTATAGTCGACTGCCGACAACAGGTCACCATACCCTTTGACCGTGGACAGAGGTGTCTTTAAGTCATGGGATACGCCTGTAATCCACTCTTCTCGGGTTTGCTCAAGTTTCCTGTACTCCGCCTCATTTCGGGCCAAGGTTAAAGATAAATTGTTGAGCGCTGCGAGCACTTCTCTATAAACCTGGTAAGAGCGGCGTATTTTACCAGACGCGTTGCGGCTTCTCGGAGTGCCGCTGGTATCCTTGGGTTCATCGAATGTGCCAGTTGCCAGACCTTGGAGCCATGACATCATGTGCAGCAAGGGAGCGCCGAGGCGCCGGCCAAACAAGAGTGCCACGAGCAGCGGCAGGCCGACTAGGGATAATCCAAACGCGAGGATGAGTTGAAGCAGAGATACTCCTGAATATGATTTGGCCTTCTCTCCAACAATCCACGTGATGGATTGTCCGTTCAGCTCTGCATACCACGTGTGGAGTGTGTAGCCCAAGTCGGATTTGCTGTGTTCGTAGACCAGGTACCCTGGACTATAGTGAGTAGGAATGTTGTTGGGAACGCGGTAAGCATATATTTGTCGGCCGTTTCCATCAAGGACTTGCAACCAATCACCGGCGTGAGCGACTTTGCTCAATACGGTTGGCGCAATGCTGACGGTACTGCCAGTTAGGGTTGTGTACTTCGGAATATGCTCCAAAATCGACGCAGCAGTAACTCGTTCCTTGGATGAAAAGTCGATGGTTGCTCGCCTCGCAGCGACCATTATTCCAATGTAGACGACGCTCTGCAATACCACAAGCAGTCCGAGTTGCAATAGGAATCTCATCGTCAGTCGAGTCTTCAGGTTCATAGATGGTCACCGGATTCAAGTGTGACTTTCGCTTTTTGGGGGGGATAAACAAGCTTGTATCCTAAACCTCGAACCGTAACAATGTATGAAGGGTTGCCTGGGTTGGCTTCAATCTTTTCTCTCAACCTACGAATATGTACCATAACGGTGCTGTCATCACCAAGACTGTCTGCACCCCAAACCACTTCGTAAAATTCGTTGCGGCTGAATACATAATTAGGGTGTTTGCAAAGAAATACAAGCAACTGGAACTCTTTTGCAGGGCAGTCGACATCTCGTCCATTGACCACAAGGCGCGCAGCGTGTTCGTGAATTTGGAACCGCCCCAAGTCAAGAACCTTGTCATCTTTCGTGGCCGCGGAGGTATGGTCTGTCGGTATGAACGTTCGCTCACCTGGGCTGTCGGGGGAAAGGCGGCGGCGCAGATGCGCCTTGAGCCGCGCTACAACTTCAAGTGGATTGAAGGGCTTTGTAATATAGTCGTCTCCGCCCATTCCGAATCCCATTAATTTGTCCAAATCGGAACTGCGGGCCGTCAGAAAGAGAATCGGAGAGTCTGTGATTTCACGCAGCTTTTGCGCGACGAGAAAGCCTTCCATATCAGGGAGCATTACATCCAGCACAACAATGTCCGGATGGGTCAAGTCACACAATTCTAGTGCCCGATTACCGCTATGGGCAACATGTACTGATGTGAAGCCTTCTTTTGCGAGCACAACTTTAAGCATGTCCACAATGGATTGTTCGTCGTCGACAAGCAGGATTGTCGCTTCTGACAGAGTTGCCATCTTGTCACGCCTTTGCACACTTGATGCTGGAAAAGGCAGGTCCAGAGATGCCGTGAGACTGTGATTCGTGAGACTGTGATGCCACGTACACACAGCAGTGTTTCTCTGTTTCCAGTATAGTGCATTTTCCTCTGTTCTATCGACCTATTGGAGAAAATGGACAATCTGGAGCTGTACGTCACGAGTGTACACTTATCGCTCCAATTATACTGCGCGGTGTGTCTGCTATTCGTCCGTCCAAGTCAAGAATCTTTATCGGCCATGTGGGGTGATGAAGGCTACATTTGCGAATCTCCGCTTCGAGACAAGCGAATTCTAAGCACAAATACGATTGCCAGCACACTGGCTGTCATGCTCACCAGGAACATACTGGAATAACTGCCTGACCAGGACACAACAACCCCGGTAAGTGGAGCTGCAATGAGTAACCCGGCTGCTTCCATAAGCGTATTGAGACCAAATAATCCGCCGCGCAGTTGTTCTTCTCGTTTCTCATTTTGGACAATTTGATGGAGCAAATCCGTAACAAGTGCAAAGGACACGGTTAGGTTGACAGCCCAGAAGACGCCTTCAATTGCAACGACAATGTAGACGCCTGTCATTGAGTGAATAAATAGTCCTGCGAGGCTGACCAAGCCGTATAGTCCCAAAGCACTGGACAACATAAGTTTAGGGGAAACCCGTTTGTACAATTTACCGACGACAAAAGCTGTTACAATGCCGGTTCCAGTATAAAGGGCCATAGCCAGAGCCGCATCTATTTGTTTGCCATGGGCAACATGTAACACGAAGAGTGTAAAAAAGGAGGCCATTGATTCGTAGGACAACCAGCTTAAAAAATGTACCGTAAAATACAGAACAAGATTTCTGTGCCGCAATGTTCTGTATGAGAATCTCGGTTTGTTTCTAGCATCCGTTTTCTGAACGACAGCCTCTGGTACACCGATTACAGTTGTCAATCCGCCGAGAACCATGATTGCTGACGTAAGAATAAAGGCTCCTGTGTGAGTAAAGGTCCAGACCATAGGAATGACAAGGAATGCTGCAAGATTCCCCACTAGCCACCATAAGTTCAAGTATCCGGACGCGACACCCCATTTGGACGCCGGAACAACTTCTGGCATCCACGCCTGATAAGGACTCATGGAAGTCTGTTGGAAAAGATAGAAGATGACAATGACTATCATTGCAAGAAGAGGTTGATGAAGAAAATAGAACAACAACCAAGCTAAAGCTGCCCCGGGAAGACAGATGGCTACATAGATTTTTCGGCGGAAACCAGGTTTCGTTGTGTGGTCGCTGAGCCATCCAGCTAATGGGTTCATAATCAATCCCAAGAGTCCTTCAAGGCCCAAAATTAGTCCAATGAGAGGCTGCGAAATGTGAAGATTCTGAAGCATCGGGCTCGTGAACACCTTATTTGCCCCATATCCTACATTGCGGCCAAGACCTGCCATGCCCAACAAGTGGATAGTACGTGATTTAAATGTTTTTTCTTTTGACACCCATGCAACCCCCTCATTTATCTGTATCTTGCTTATTACACCTATCCTACTTTTCTTTCATTAATCTTGCGTTGAGGTTTTCTTAAGGCTTTGTAAAACCAGGTGCTAACGTGGAAGTTTCAGGGTCTATCCGCGCAACTCAATATCCGGTCCAAACAAAAGGTCTATTGCCTATTTTTGCTTTCTTAGTTCACGCAGTGAGTAAAATGTGTCCCTCCAGCGAATACCTCCGTTTACAGCAGTAAGCATTGCAGCTCGTACGAGAATGCAACATAAAACTGGGGCTGACAATGGGACTGTGATGGACCACAATGCGGACACACCGCTGTACTTTCTTGTCATGTAAAACAAGTAGGTTTCCATTGCCCAGGCCAAGGCGAAAATACCTCTTGTCCATCCGGCAGACAAAATTGTACCAACGGCAGGCCCACTATAGAATAGAAGCATGGCTGCCATTGCTGACGAAAAATACCAATACCTATAGTGAAAAGGTGCCAAAGCGTTTTTTTCGAGCCCCAGTGTCATTTCAGACAAGGTTTTGTACCACTCAACGGACAGAAGATGTGTACCGCCTGCAAACACCTGCTTAAAACCAGCTTTCTTTATGACGGAGCCAAGCGCTAAATCTTCATCCGTCCGCATTGCCACGCTGCGGTGTCCGTCTACGCTGTCATAGGCTTGTTTTTGAATGAGATTAAAGGCCCCTATACCTACCGACGCAGATGAATGAGAAGAATCTGCATTTTGCGGCCTAAAGGCTAGAACCACGTTGTACAGAAAGAAGTAAACTACAGACCGCAGCCAAAATCCCTTTGCAATAATACGCGGTGATAATGCTAAATGAGTTATGTTTCTTGTTGTGACATACTTCATTGCAGTTTCCACTGCATCACGCGTAAACGCCACATCGGCATCCGTGAACAGAAGCCACTTTCCGTTCGCTTGCCGCGCAGCTGTCCACAAAGCGTATGTCTTTCCCAACCAGCCTTCCGGGAGTGTTGTATTGTAAATGACTTTTAACTGGGGCCAATTGTGCGAGGCTTCCTTTAAGACACGTCGTGTATTGTCAATTGATCTGTCGTCGACTACGATGACTTCCAGGTTTGCCCAAGTTTGCTCTCGCAGGGAAGATAGTGTGTGGGGAAGATTCTGTGCCTCATTTCTTGCCGCTAGTATGAGGGAGACTTTTTGGGAATAGAGACGGTTTTGGTCGTCCTCAGCGCTGGAGCCGGACAAGTCCAGAGCTGCTCTCGAAGGCTGTTTACAGTCCCATTCAGCTGACACATGACTATTTTTGAGAGCAACAGCTCTTTTCAGTCCTGGAAAAGATAGTATGGTAAAAATCATCCATGCTGTGAGAGTTGTTGCAGCAAGCAACCAGAGCCACATCACGTTTCGTACCCCCGTCCTTTGTAGACTTATTGTAGCGTATTCTTTCACACGGTGGTAATCTCGTTTTTTGATTTGGATTCGATACTTTCGGAGTTTACAATAGATGAAGAATTTGAAGGATAGTCTTGCAAGAAGGGGAGGAGAGGTAAGCTGTGAAAAGGATTGTTGATGGAATTGCGCTGCTGGATTTGTCCTTGAACTTCGGCGACAGACAGATGGTTATTCATCCAACGCTGTTGTGGGACAATGACGAGGCAGTACTTGTCGACACTGGCTTTCCCGGGATGTTGTCTGACATCAAGACGGAGATGGACCAGGCCGGAGTGCCTTTTGACCGACTGAGAAAAATCATTTTGACACATCAGGATTACGACCACATTGGCGGATTGCCTGACATTATCAATGCGTTGGACCATACGGTAGAAGTGTGTGCACATAAGGACGATGCGCCTTATATTGAGGGAGAAAGACTTTTAATCAAGCACGACCCGTCCCGTGGTACACCTCCTCAAGCTAAGGTAAATACCTTACTTCAGGATGGAGAACTACTCTCTCTGCTGGGCGGGTTGCAAGTTATCTTTAGTCCAGGGCATACGCCTGGACACATAAGTCTGTATCACCCAGAGAGCAAGACCTTGATTACAGGGGATGCTATTGTTTCCGAAGAAGGAAAGTTGTTGGGTCCCAACGAAAAGTTTACACCAGATATGTCTCTGGCCTGGAAATCGATTGCAAAGTTCACAGCATTTAACGTGGAAACAGCCTTGTGTTATCACGGCGGCGTGTGTAATGAGGATGTTAATAAACAGTTTGCTGACCTTGCACAGGCGCATAGTTAATCTCGTTTACGCAGCCGGAAACACTCAGTACAGTCACAGTACCACGGAACTTATATCGTTTCGTGGTACAATTTTGAACGGAGAAAATACTATTGCAAGGGTGGACGCATTTGATAAAAACCGTGTTTTTTGATATCGATGGTACCCTGGTAAACTGGCAAGGGAACCTGTTGCAAAGCACGAAGAGAGCCGTTTTGCAGTTAAGAGAGAATGGCGTTACTCCTGTCATTGCATCCGCCCGTCCTGCTTTTAACATTTACGGATTGATGCAGGAACTTGGAATTGCTTCGTATGTAGCCCTTAACGGCAGCTTAGTGGTATACGAGAACGAGACGATTTATCGAAGTGTGATTCAGTCGTCAACTGTGGATGCGATACGTAAGTTAGTGCTGCAACAGAGTGATTCATTGGTGACTTGTACATCAGATGGTTTCGAAATTGCCAGTCGTGACAGAACGGACATATTGGAAAATTACATGCGCAAATGGGATATGAGCAAGGAGTGTGCCGGCGGTTGCGAAGGGGACGTTCTGCAGCTCGAAGTGATGTGTTCTTCAGAGGGAATTCGTCTGTATACAGAGGGAAACCGACTTGATTTTTATCCGTGGGGGTCTAGAGAAGATGCTTTCAACGCCGTGAACAGGGGAATTTCAAAGGCCTCAGGGATAGAAAAGCTGCTGGCCGTTCTCCATCAGGACAGGTCGGAAGCTGCTGCATTTGGCGACGGCATCAATGACATTGAAATGATGTCAGCAGTGGGTATCGGCGTAGCCATGGGAAATGCGGTCGATGAATTGAAGCACAGGGCCAGTTTTGTAACATTGGATGTAAATGAGGGCGGTATAGCTCACGCACTTGAGAAACTGGGACTTATATAGGTCTGAAGCCAAGTGTGTCCAACAGAGTTGCATGGAAAATACCTGTCGTAGTATTTTGTTAAATTTTCTAGTAAGATGAACACATTAAGAGGAACAGATAGAACGAGCAAACACACCGAAAGGTATGGACGCAAAGCCACGGGTCTACAGGTATCACTGCCCAGGACAGCCGGGTTGCTCCCCTTACACAAGCCAACGGATAAATATCCGTGAAGAAAATTCCTAAAAGACATTCGTTCCTTAGTCGTGATGAACTCACGCTTATAGTACTATAAATAGCACAGTCTAACTCTCTTTCCCGATTATGTTTGTGACGATACCAGAGTCATAAGTGACCGATGGGATACGCCTGTTTGTCGGCTTTTTACGGACAACGAAGAGATGCAGTGCATAAGTTAACGCAGTAATTCAAGTGAAAGGTAGATGATGAGCATTCAAGGGAACCTAAATAATTGGAAACGGCAGATTGCTCCTTTCGAGCAGTGTCATCGTGGAAAGAGCTTGTGGCAACTTGCAACGACAATTATTCCCTTTTTTCTGTTATGGTACCTTGCCTTTGAGAGCCTAGCTGTCTCCACCGTTCTCGCATTATTGCTTACGATTCCAACTGCGGGATTTGCTGTGAGGACGTTCATTATTTTTCATGACTGCTGCCATGGAGCCTTTTTTAAGACAAGAAGAGCCAATGCGGTTGTAGGAATCTTAACGGGACTTGTTGTGATGTTTCCATTTTACCGTTGGAAACGTGAGCATTCAATTCATCATGCCACCAGCGGGAACTTGACGAGAAAGGGAGTCGGGGATATTTGGACACTCACAGTGGATGAATACGCTGCGGCTTCTCCGCGGCGTCGGTTGGCTTACCGGCTCTATAGAAATCCCCTGATTCTCTTTGGTTTGGGCCCCTTCTACATGCTGTTAGTTAACTATCGATTTAACAAAAGGAATGCAGGGGTAAAAGAGAGAGTAAATACCTATGCTACAAATGCGGTACTGCTACTCATCATTGCCATCCTTGGCTCCGTATTAGGATGGAATCGGTTTTTAATTGTGGAAGGGCCTGTTTTGTATCTCTCAGGTATGCTAGGAATTTGGTTGTTTTATGTTCAGCATCAGTTTGAAACAACGTACTTTGAACAAGAAGACAATTGGAGCTTTTTTCAAGCAGCGATGCACGGAAGTTCCTTTTACGATTTGCCTAAAGTATTGAACTGGATAACTGGAAACATAGGTTACCACCATATCCACCACTTGAGTTCACGGATACCTAATTATAATCTTCAGGATTTGTATCGAAGTGACACAGCGTTTCAACAGGTTCCACGTGTCGGGATAAGATTGAGTTTTAGAGCTTTGGGATATCGGTTATGGGATGAAAAAAAGAAGCAGTTTATTAATTTTAAGAATGTTAATAAATTGTTAAAGGAGTAAAATAGTATACATGCAATTGTTTATGCTCGATATTATATCGAGCTTTTTTTGAATCCATATTAATGAGGAGGAGCTCCTACCATGACCGTGTATGATTTCGCCGCCAACCGGATTGACGGAAGTGAGCAGTCCCTAGCCGACTATAGTGGAAAAGTCTTACTGATTGTAAACACAGCCAGCAAATGTGGGTTCACCCCGCAATACGAAGGGCTGCAGGCGATCTATCAGTCTTATCGTCAACAAGGTTTTGAGATTCTTGGGTTTCCATGCAATCAATTTGGCAAGCAAGAACCTGGGAACAGCACTGAGATTCAAGAATTCTGTAGTCTAAATTACCAGGTGAGTTTTCCGATGTTTGAAAAGATTGATGTCAACGGTGAGGAGGCTCATCCACTCTATCGCTATCTTAAGTCCAATGCTCCAGGTATACTTGGCAGTGAGAGGATTAAATGGAACTTTACAAAGTTTCTGGTCAATCGTGATGGGCATGTGGTCAAGCGCTACGCCTCGGCCGTCAAGCCTGCCGACATGGGATTAGACATCGAGAAATTGCTTAAAGCGGGTAATTGAGAATTCTGCATCGGCATCTGGGTTATCGCCAAAAAATATCGACTATCCTTCAACTCCTCGAACCAACTGCAACTGGTCAGCTTAATTTGTTTGGACACGGCCCTTGAAGACACCCCTTGCGGATAAATCATGAAGACAAGGCTCATACTCTGCGTAGTAATCACAAAGTATGAGGAGGGGGTCCCATGGCCGATGGGTCAAATATCAACTTCAATCCGCTTGGAGTTACACGTCTGGACGGAGATACTGACATGAAGTTGGTCCACGATAAATACGATGTCTATGTCAACGCTGACTTTGTCGGAAGCAAGGTTCTGCTCAGCGCGGCAGAGTCTGCGGATGATATTTCATCTTATCTTACGCAAGCAGGCTTTAACGGTTTCTCCGCGACTTTGCGCGGAGACCATTTTCATCTCGAAGTCGATTCAGAGGAGAAAGCTGATGAAATGAAAAATCAGCTCAATGTATACCTCAATCTTCGCTGAGTTTCCATCCTTCCATTTGCAGCAAAGATGCAATGGCTTCCGGATTATACCCTCGAACAAACTGTTTACCGATGATTGTGACAGGTGCTTCCAAAGTGCCTGTCTGTTTCATCAACTCTTGGGCAGCGTTCTCTTCGCGAAAAATGCTGATTTCGCGAAATGGCACTCCCAACCGGTTCAGAAAACGCTTTGTCAGCACACATCTCGTACAGTTCGTTGTCGTATACACTGTAACAGGGCTTTGTTTACCAACTGTGTCAGCTATCATGGGCATTTCAGTGCCTCCTTTATTCAATCAGTAAATATTTGGAGGGTTATTTCATTATTTCATTGATGAACAAAGTGCGGTATTCTTGTATCTCTTAGCATAACGAATTCATGTACAAACAGACAACTAAATCGGGGTGTATGGCAGGGATTGGGATCACATTATAGCTTTCGAATTCTAAAATTGTCTCTGAGTAGTGTCCAGTTATAGGTCAGGTAAGATGCGTGTTGTCGTACAGTGTCTCCTGCTGCAGGGCCAAATTGGGTCATAAATGCGTTGACTTCAAACTAGGTCAATGTCACTGTATGCGGCAAGTGTAGTGTTTGATATGCTCAAAAAAAGGTCCCCAAGGTGGGGACCGCAGGCATAACTTTTCAGAGAATTTTATTAATCTGTTGCAGGCTAGTAACTTGCATTCGTGCGAATGTGGTCGAGATAAAAGGGGATTTCAATTCGAAACCCAGGTCATTTACGAATTGATACTTGATTCCAGTTTTGTCGAAAAGGCTTCAGCCGGTTTGGACACGAGTAATAAATATGCAATGCCAGTTACAATTGGCGCTGCAAATGCTGTTAAGTCAGCCCCGCCAAACCACATGATGGTCAATTTACTCTGGAAAAACGAGTTGTTGACAGTCAAGAAGGTCGCAATGACTCCAATGATAAAGGCGGCCATAACCTTCCAGTTCACTCCGCCAGTAAACCAATAGGGCGACGACGAATCAACTGCGTCCAAACCAGATGCATTGTATCTTCCTTTCAAACGCCAGTGATGAATCAAATAGATGGTGGCCCATGGACCAATAAACACAATCATCACGTCGAGAAAATTTTCAAAGAAGTTTACAAAGTTAGGAGAGAAGAAGAGCGCGTATACTGCCACTCCTGTGCAAATAATACCGTCAACTGCGACTGCCCAGTACCTTGGAATCTTAATGCCCATGGACAGGAAACTCATTCCGGAACTGTACGCGTTCAGGTAATTAGCTGTAATATCTCCAACAATTACGGCAATCAGTAATGGGATGGATGCCCAAGCTGGAATGGCTTTGGCAATAGCCATGACCGGATTGCTGGAGAAGGCAGTTGCGCTTACGAATGTTCCGAGCAGTATACCTACACTCATCATTATGAAATTAGCCACTCCACCGCCGAAAAAGGTTACTCCAACAATTTTCCGAGTGGGCGTTTTGGCCGGTAAGTAGCGGGAATAGTCAGCCGAGAAATTGACCCAGCCGTAAAATGTGCTGGCCAAACCGATGGACAAGGCTAATAAGAATGTCGGGAATACACCAGTTGCCGCCATTTTGCTTACAGGTGTTGAAAATGCCCAATTGACGTCCGGAAGGATTGCAAAGATAACGAACACGGCGCAAATAGCAAGGATGAATGCGAGAATACGCTGCATTGTAATCAGGGTAGCGTGACCGAGAATGGGGACCGTATAGGTAAACACAAGAGTCAGTAGCAAAGCGATGATGGTCGGACCCACGCCTGTTGATGGCAAGCCGACGTATTGTGCCAAGCTTAACAGAGCCCATACAGTTAATACCATCGTAACACTTTCCCATCCAACAGCCGTTATCCAGCTGAAGAACGCGGGAACTTTATTGCCTCGAAGTCCAAAGGAAGCCTTCGATATGGTCAGTGTCACTGTACCACCCTTGGGGCCAGTGGAGGATGCATATCCTAGAACGGCGAAGGAGATAGAACAAATGAGAGCGACTATCATACTGTCCCATACATTTAATCCGAGAGCTGTAAACAGTTGCCCGGTCACAACACCAGTAAAGGTAAGTACAGCCGCAAACCATACAAAAAACAATTCACGCGGCATTCCGTGCCGTTTTTGCTCAGAAATAACCCCAGTACCTTCCGTTTCGAGTTGAAACGCCTTGTCTTGCTGCGGGTTCTGCGTGGCCGTCTCTGCGGTCTTCATTCAAATAAGCCCCCTTGTAACAAATAGTAGAGATCACAAAAACCCGGCACCTATGGAGAGCTCGTTCGCTGAGTCTACAAGAGGCACCGGGTCTCATAAATCACAAACAAAGCGACTCAATGAACTGTCTCTCTCTGTAAAGCCCGAGAAAGAGCAGACTTCTTTTCATCGCCGTGAAATATGCAAACCAGAACGTTCTCATAGTCAAGCGATTTAAGGTCACTTGGTAGAAACCATCGAGCCGTATTCCCGATGTTATATGAGGGTTGGTGTGTGATTTTGTCCAAAGCGTAGTTCAGTTTCGACAGGATGTCAATAGAAAACACCCTTTATCAATGTTCTGTTCATAACTTACGCCCAATGCTTTTTTAGATAGATATTTATGAAAAGCGACCTCTCACGGATTTTGTGACTAATAAATGAAACTTGACTAATGTCTCTCAAGTTGGATATCCTACGTCGGAAGGATGTTCTACACGAGGGGAGCGGACAGTCGTGCCTACTACTATGTCAAAGGAAAAACCAACTTTAGATGTAACCGAACTTTTATTGCAGCCAGAAGTACAGCACGCAGTCACTGAATTAATTCAGCAACTTCCAAAATTGGCACCGTTAATTTCGCTTCTCGGTACTGGAGTTGAAGTTGCAACAGAGGCTCTTTCGGATGCGGAAATGATGGGTGGACTAGAAACCATGGTGCGTGAAAAAGCGAAACCACTCCAGACTACCGTCAAAAATGCATCGGAAGCGATTCGGGAAGCAAAGAGTCGTGCGGAAAAGGATAATACGTACATTGGAATATTTGGTGTTCTTCGTTTGTTAAAGGATCCAAACGTACAGTACGCTTTGCGCTTTGTACAGGGAATGTCGGACGTCGTTTCTGAACGCAACTTGTTTTCCTTAAAAAACGAATCAAAATAAACAAGTTCGACCGATCAGAACACTGAGCGTACGGGAGACAGAAGTGGTGAGGTAGACTGAGGGAGTTCGTACAGAGGCTCTCCCCGGCCTCGCCTTATTTTGTGTCGCATCTCGGTTCTGTTAGCACATCTACAATCTAGTCCATCAGCAGTTGACGTATATGGGTTATGACCGTTTTTGATATGCATTCGTGCTTGATTTTTCACAGACCAAGGAACAGAAGAATCCATTTGCATCCGGCTCTCCACTCAAGATATTTCACACAGAGGTTTCTGACAGGCTTCACATGAATGTGGACAGGCACATCGACTGGCCAAGACGTTCCAAACGTCGATGGCGAAAAGCAGGAGTCGAAGAATAGAGCACCACGGGCACCTTCACGGGTTTGAGCAAGCCGCTGTGCTATTGCTACGCCAAGCGAGAAACCAGCATAGACTACTTCGCTCCTTATTGTTTCATAAATCTCATGGTCAGGATAACCGATGACCAACCAGTGAAGGCGACAACGTCAAGTACTGCGCCCGGGATAACCCCAGTGATATGCAGGGACGTAAACATGATATTAGCCAACCACCCCATGACAAACGGGTAAAAGATAGACACCCAACGTATTCGACCATGACTCTTTAATGGGAACCAGGCCGCTAGGACAAGGCTATTCAGTGCAATAATCAACGCAAACACAACATTGGACATATAGAACTGATAAGTAAGGAACCCTACTATGACAGCGACTGCGCCGCTTATAACCCATCTCATAATGGACACCTCTTTGTTCTCATCTGGGCACAAAACGACTTCCGAGACTGTCCCACCTTCTATTTCCAGTGTGACATATAACGCAACCACCCACATTCAAGGGTGTTCTACCGCCTGTCTTTCTGTACTGTGCTTCCCTTTAATTGAATAAGTGTAACATGCCGGAAGTGAATGGATGCACGGTTGGGACCTGTCGCTTGTTCATTCCACGAGGGTCTTGGAGCTAGCAACATCTGGACAGTCTCTGCCGCCAGGTTTTGGGCACTATAGAACGGCCAAGACAAAGAGGTTTTTTATTGCAGCTATGCTGCGTCTGTTGATTTTGAACCAATTTCCCTCTGGGCGCATAGTCATACCTTGTGAACACAAAACCAAGGGCGAATGCCTAGATTTCGTAATAGGGGGATTTTGGAATGCAGAGACTGGGTAAAAAGGTAAAACGCGGCGCAACAGTCCTTGGTATTGGGGCTGTACTGACGACTGCGCTGATTGGCTGTGGAACGTCGCCTTCAAATAATGTATCGGGGGGGAGCAATTCAGTACCGTCCACGGGCGGAGCAAAGCCCGTTACCGTGCGCTATTCGGAAGTCATTCGCTCCATCTTCTATGCCCCGCAATATGTTGCGATGGCTGAAGGATTTTTCAAGCAGCAAGGCATAAAGGTCGATATGGTTACGTCGGAAGGATCCAATAAGGGAGCTGCGGCGCTTTTATCGGGATCGGCTGATATTGCTCTTGTTGGTCCGGAGACTTCTGTCTATATCTACAATCAACATGGTGGTAAGACACTAAAAGTATTCTACCAACTGACCAACACAGACGGCTCTTTCATTATGTCCCATAAAAAGATAAACAACTTCAAATGGAGTGATTTGCAGGGGAAGTCCGTCATTAGTTGGCGCCCGGGAAGTGCTCCACAGATGGTACTCGCTCACGATTTGAAAGCAAAAGGTGTGAAGGCGAACGTCATTACAAACATTGCCCCGCAAGCCATGGTTGGGGCGTTCGAAAGTAAAAAGGCCGATTTTATCCAAGTGTATGAGCCGGTTGCTTCACAACTCGAACAATCAGGTAAAGCTTATTATGATACCTCCGTAGGTCAGGCGATTGGCAATTATCCGGAAACGGCTTTTGAAGCGACATCTTCTTACGTGAAGGCTCACCCCAAAGTCATCCAGGAATGGACCGACGCAGTGTACAAGGCCACACAGTGGATCAATTCACACAGCGCAACCCAAGTTGCCCAGGCAATTAAACCGTACTTCACAGGTACACCTGTGAACCTCATTGCCAAATCCGTTGACCGTTACCAAAAGCTGAACACATGGAAAACTCCAGTACTAAGCAAGGCCGAGCTGACAACACTGCAAAATGTGCTGATAGCATCAGGTACGGAGAAGCCGAATCAGCGAGTGAAATACAGCGATGTGGTGGACCCCAGCTTTGCACAGAAAGCTCTAAATGGGAAATAATGCTGAGTTCAGGTTCGAGCCTTGCGGCATATTGTCCAGCGAACACAGACGGGAGGTGTGTCGGGTGTCTCAAATCCAACTGCGCAATGTTTCACTACATTACTTTACCAAAAGAGAAGAGACTCAGGCATTGCAAGATGTGAACCTGTCAATTGAAGAAGGCGAGTTTGTCAGCATTGTTGGGCCCAGCGGCTGTGGAAAGAGTACACTTCTCTCCTTGATTTCCGGCATGTTAAATCCGACTTCCGGAGAAGTGTTGCTGGATGAAGAGAGAGTTACTGAACCGTCCCGAAAAGTTGGATATATGCTGCAACACGATTACCTATTTGAATGGCGAGACGTTCTCAACAACCTATTGGTTGGAGCCGAGGTACGCGGACTCAAAAAAGCGGAGGCAAAAGAGCGGGCATTGCATTTACTCAATCGCTACGGATTGGAAGGTTTTGCATCGCATAACCCAAAGCAACTTTCAGGCGGGATGCGTCAGCGCGTTGCATTGATTCGAACGCTTGTGGTCCAGCCGGACATACTGTTGCTCGATGAACCTTTTTCAGCACTCGATTATCAAACCAGGCTGACACTATCAGATGAGATTTCTCGCATTCTCAGAGAGCAGCGCAAGACTGTTGTACTTGTTACGCACGATTTGTCTGAAGCGATATCCATGGCAGACAGGGTTCTAGTGATGTCTCGGAGACCTAGTACGGTCAAGGCCGATCACAAAATTGAATTCTCAGGAGGCAGACCGTCTCCCTTTCAAACTCGTCAGCGACCTGAGTACCATCGCTACTTCAACCTTATCTGGGAGGAGTTGGAGGACCATGTACGACTCTCGGAGTGAAGATATTAGGCCCGTCATGAATTCAACTGATTCCTCTGCCTCCACACCTGCTGGCGCAAATGAGAAGAGGAAAAGCAGTGCATATCTCGCTTTTCTGAAGCGTCGGCGGCGTCACGTACTGCTTGTTCGCATGACACAATTGTTTCTCCTCATTGCATTTCTCGCAGTGTGGGAACTCGCTGCCCGGATGCATTGGGTGAATTCCATGTTGACCAGTCGACCAACGCAAATTGCGTCCATGTTTGGTCAATTGCTTCGGGAAGGAAAGGTACTGTCGGATACGTGGATTACGACCAAGGAAACGCTCATTGGCTTTGTGATTTCAATGGGCATCGGCGGAGTATCAGCTGTTGTGCTATGGTGGTCAGTCTTTGCTGCAAAAGTCGCTGACCCTTATTTGGTTGTTTTGAACGCTTTGCCAAAAGTGGCGTTGGGACCTATCTTCTTTATTTGGCTCGGGGACCGAATGTCCATCTATGGAATGGCAATTGCCATTTCTTTGATTGTCACAATTATGATGTTAGTCTCCGGATTCCATGAAATTGATAAAGGGAAAATTAAGCTCATGAAGTCGTTTGGGGCCACACGGTGGCAGATTCTCAAAATTGTTGTACTTCCTGCCAGTATTCCGAATTTCGTTGCGACCACGAAGGTGAATATTGGGCTTACATTGGTCGGAGTTATCATGGGTGAGTTTCTGTCGGCCAAGGCAGGTTTAGGTTTTCTGATTATTTACGGGGGGCAGGTCTTCCAAATGGGTCTGGTGATGACCAGCATCTGTATTCTGGCGGTTCTGTCATTGCTCATGTACGGTGTGGTGACCTACATCGGAAGGTTGCTGATGAAACGATATAATTTCGACTAACTTGACGTACCACTACCTTGTTGCTTGCCAACTAATGAAAATGCTCTTACCCGCTGTGAGCTAATTGCATAGTTATAGTGGGGGAGGTTGATGCTATGCAAAGCAGAAGCAATGCAGACGCCTACGGCATTGATGTCTCGCATTGGCAAGGAGACATCGACTGGGCCAAGGTTCGTCAATCAGGAATCACCTTTGCATATATTAAGGCAACAGAGGGCACAGGTTATACCGACCCTCAGTTTACGGCCAACTTCAAAAACTCTGAGGCAGCTGGGATTGTACGCGGAGCCTATCATTTCGCTCGGCCTTCTGAGAGCAGTGGTACGACACAGGCAGACTTTTTTGTAAGGACGTTGCAGCAACAGAATGCCAAAGGAGAATTGCCTCCGGTATTGGATTTAGAAGATACGGGCGGAAAGTCGAAATTCGCACTGACAGATTGGGTGAACCAGTTTGTTGCTGGTGTCAAAGCAAAGACAGGGACCAATCCCGTGATTTACGTCAGTCCGTCCTTTGCGAGTTCTTCGCTCACTTCATCCATTTCGAGTCTTCTTTTGTGGGTGGCAGACTGGGGAGTATCCCGGCCAAACAGTTTTAATGGTTGGAGCCAATGGACGTTCTGGCAGTATTCGAGTCAGGGCAGTATTTCCGGCGTTGCAGGGAATGTAGATTTGGATGTATATGCTGGTACACCGGGGAGCTTGCATCAGAGATTCGGGTCTGTTCCATCAGGCGGGAGTTCGTCTTCTTCGGGGACCAAGATTGCAAATTTACCCACTTTGCTTGAGGGAGACTCCGGTATTTACGTAAAAGACCTGCAACTGCTCTTATACAAAACCGGCCAACATCCGAATGGAGTCACAGGGATTTTTGATGCCAATACGAACATCTCGGTGCAGGCCTTTCAAAAGGACGCCGGTATTTCCATCGACGGAATCGCAGGCCCGCAGACGTGGTCTCATCTGGTCGAGCATCCTGTTTCGGGAAGACCAGCACTGCAACTCTGGTCTGCTGGGCAGGAAGTGACCGACTTGCAATATCTTCTACAATACAGGCAGGAAAACCCGGGACCAATCGATGGGCTGTTTGGCCCAGTTACGGAAGCAGCAGTTACAGACTTTCAATCAAAGACCCACCAAAAAGCCACTGGCACAGCTGACATGACGACATGGAAAAATCTCATAGAGGTTTTACCGCAGCCCATCGCGTAGTAGTTCTGCGTCTCCCCAGTTGGTCTCCAACTGGGGTTTTTTGGCTGTGATGAATGCCTTGATGTAACTTTTTACGTTCGTGTATTTCGTGTCAACGTTCCTTTGGTGCAACAATGGGCGTCATCTTGTGCACTACGCCGTCAGACAAAGTCGCGGCTTCAACAGCCTCTTCGTGAAAGTAGAGCTGGCTGTTTACGCAAATCTCATTCTCCTGTGGAACGACTTTTTCGTAGCTTTCATCAGCGTGAAGGACATAGCGGTGCGTATTATCGGAAAGGTAGACCTGGAGAATACTTTTTAGTCGCTCTTTTAAGTTATCTTGTACGACCGGAAACAGGATTTCCACCCGCTTAATCATATTCCTTGTCATCCAGTCTGCACTCGACAGATAAACTTGTTCATTTCCACCGTTCTTAAAATAAAAAATGCGGCTGTGTTCCAGAAATCTACCTACGATGCTGGAGACGTTTATATTTTCACTGACTCCCGGAATCCCGGGTCGAAGACAGCTTATACCTCGCACAATTAAGTCAATCTGGATACCGTTGCAAGATGCGTGGTACAGGGTGCGAATTAAGTCTTTGTCTGTCAAGGAGTTCATTTTGGCGATGATACGTCCAGGATTGTCAGGAGTACTCGTTTCAATTTCATTTTCAATCAGCTCTATAAACTTTGTCTTCATGCCTCTAGGTGCAATTGAAATCATTCGCCATTCAGGAGTTGTCCCAAATCCGGTGAGATGATTAAAGAACTCGGATGCGTCGTAACCAAAATTGTTGCGCGCTGTGCACATTCCGATGTCCGTGTATGCCCTTGCGGTAATATCATTGTAGTTCCCCGTACTTAGGTGAACGTACCTTTGGATTGTGGTCTCTTCTCGTCTGACTACAAGTGTGATTTTACTGTGTGTTTTTAATCCGACTAGACCGTAAATTACGTGGCAGCCGGCTTCCTCCAGTTTCTTTGCCCAAACAATATTATTGGCCTCATCGAACCGCGCCTTCAGTTCCACTAAAACGGTCACCTGTTTCCCGTTTTCGGCTGCACGGGCCAAGGCGTTCACCACAGGGGAGTTCCCGCTGACGCGGTAGAGTGTTTGTTTAATGGCTAGTACATTGGGGTCATCTGCGGCTTGATTCACGAAGTGAATCACCGGTTCGAAAGACTCATAGGGATGCATCATCAGGATGTCTTTGTGCTTGATGGCTTCAAAAATGTTGCTCTCGCCAACGAGATCGCGAGGCCGTTGGGGCATGATAGTGTCATAACGGAGATAATCATATCCGGGCAAGTCATAAATCTTAGAGTAAAACTTTGTGTCGAGGGGGCCGTGAACAGAATACACATCCTCTTTACGTAAATCACTCCAGATTCTAAGTGGTTCCGAAAGTGCCTGGCTCATACCAGACTCTACTTCCAGCCTAACCGCTGCGCCTTTTTTCCGGTTTTTCAGTTCCCGTTCAATTTCTTCGAGCAAGTCTTCTGCGCTTTCCTCGTCAAACGTAATATCAGCATTGCGGGTAATGCGGAAAGCCCCGGATTCCAGTACTTGGTTGCCCGGAAACAGTGTTTCAATGAAGTTCTGAATGACACTCTCCAATAGCACATACTGATTGTCGTCGGCCTTGGACGGAAGTTTAATAAACCGCGGCAAAACAGAAGGTACTTGTACCACTGCAAACAGGTTCTCTTTTTTATCTCCAATTGTGTCCCTTGGTTTGAGAAGTACTGCCAGGTTTAACGTACGATTCGCCAGCATCGGGAAGGGATGACTCGCGTCTATACCCAGAGGCGTTAAAACTGGGAAGATATCGTGATGAAAGTAGTCCAGTAAGAATTCCCTTTGAGTACTGGAGAGTTCCTGACTGCTTAAGAATTGAATCCCGCTGTTCGCCAAAGCAGGTAAGATGCGGTTGGTTAACGTCGAATAAAGCCTGGTAAAGTGCTTGTGAACTCGTTTGGAAATTTCGCTCAACTGCTGTTCTGCCGTCATTTTAGTTTTGTTGTCTGGGACGTTGTAGCCGACTTTAACTTGGTCCTTGAGACCAGCCACTCGAACCATGAAAAATTCGTCCAGGTTTGATGCCGTTATGGAAATAAACCGAAGACGTTCCAGTATGGGGTTGTTTGGATTAGCCGCTTGGTCTAAAACACGCTCATTAAATGCCAGCCAGCTTAATTCCCTGTTAATGTAATTCGATTTGTCGCTAAAATCCTTCATTTGCGCAACCCCATTTGTAAGAAGATTCCTGATTTCAGTATTCCTATTGGTATTGCTTTGTATTTATTATAGAGGATCTGCAGCATATACAGAAAGAGCGTCTCCAAAGCGCGTGCCGCGCCGCCTCCTCGCGGACGGTGCCGCCAGTGTTAACGCAGAATTTGGTGATGTAATTGGACAAGGGGTAATATATTAGGTACACCTACAGGTGAGGAAGGGGAGAAGCTAATGGATTACGTAAAACTGGGAAACACGGGCTTGGACGTTTCTCGAATTTGCCTCGGTTGTATGAGTTACGGCGTCCCCGAGCGAGGGAGACACCAGTGGGTGCTAAATGAAGAGGAAAGCCGTCCATTTATCAAACGTGCTCTTGAAATGGGCATCAATTTCTTTGACACTGCAAACGTGTATTCGGACGGTACGAGTGAAGAAATTGTTGGACGTTCGCTCAAGGACTACGCTAAGCGCGACGAAGTGGTTATTGCCACAAAGGTTCACGGCCGTATGCATGAGGGTCCCAATGGAGCAGGATTGTCCAGAAAAGTGATTATGACGGAGATTGATAATAGCCTTAGAAGATTAGGTACTGACTACGTAGACCTCTACCAAATTCATCGCTGGGACTACAATACGCCTATTGAAGAAACCATGGAGGCCCTGCATGATGTAGTGAAGGCTGGAAAGGTCAGATACATAGGAGCATCTTCTATGTACGCATGGCAATTTCTAAAGGCTCTTCATACGGCAGAAGAACACGGATGGACAAGATTTGTAACAATGCAGGACTACCTGAATCTGCTCTATCGTGAAGAAGAGAGGGAAATGTTGCCTTTATGTAAAGAAGAGGGAATTGGTGTGATTCCGTGGAGCCCTCTCGCTCGTGGACGATTGACAAGAAGCTGGGAAGAGACCAGCAAGCGTTCGGAGTTGGACGAGTTTGGCAAGACTTTGTATACTCCTATGGCGGAGGCTGACAAGCTTGTGGTACAACGGGTAGGCGAGATTGCGGCAATGCGAGGCGTTCCCCGTGCCCAAATTGCGTTGGCTTGGGTGCTTCAAAAAGAACCGGTCACGGCTCCAATTGTAGGTGCCACGAAAACGCATCATTTGGATGACGCAGTAAATGCCTTATCTGTGACACTGACACAAGACGAGATTGACCGCTTGGAGGGACCTTACATTCCTCACCCAGTCCTCGGCTTTCGCTGAATTGGACCTTTGAACAACATCATTAAATGTGAATAACAGCATTAAATGCGAAAGAGGAGACGGAGAAAACGGGGCAGTTTCGTGTACTGCCCCGTTTTCGATTGAAACACATTATTGGGTGATGCTCTGACTCACGTTCTGAAATTCAGCGTATCTCTGTCATGGCGCTTTCCTGCTGAGACAACAACATTGTGGAGAAGGCCGTACTGGACATCGGATAGCCAAAAAAGTAACCCTGTACATAGTCGCAGCCAAGCTGCCTTAAGAATTCAACTTCTTCTGGATTCTCAATACCTTCGGCAACGACTGTCAACCCAAGTTCGTGTGCAAGCTGTATGACAGAGTGGCATATGGTCCTTCGCCGTGAATCAGATTCATGACTTCTGACCAAAGTCTGATCCAGTTTAACAATATCTGCTTCGATGGATGTCAAATAGTGAATGGACGAAAACCCCGCGCCGAAGTCATCAATAGAGACAAGACAGCCCATTTCCCGGAGTCTGGCAATCTGGTCAATGGTTATTTTGTCATCCGGCATAAGAATTCGTTCCGTGATTTCAATAATGATATCTTGTGCATTAAGCCCATGTTCCGCAATGACTTGTTCCAAATCCCCGATGAATCCGGTGTTAAAAAATTGGACAGCTGAGACGTTAATGGACACTTTGGTGTGAGGAAGTCCTTGAATTTCCCATTCTCGCTTTTGTTCTAGAACTTGGCGAATGACTGTTTTTCCAATACTTAAAATGGATGAACTCTCTTCCGCTAGTGGAATAAATGATGCCGGATACACGACTCCGTGTACAGGATGGTTCCATCTCACCAAGCCTTCACAGCCAAAGACTGCCCCTGTGGAAAGATGGATAATGGGTTGGTACACCATAAAAAACTCGTTGTTGATTAAAGCTTCATGAATTTCCCCCTGAAGGCTCATGCAAGTCTGTAGGTTTTCTCCCAGACTGTTGTCATAGAATCTAACTTTTTGGCTGTTCTTCCGTTTTGCTTCATACATGGCTAAGTCGGACGCCTGTAATAGTTCAGGAACTGTTTCGCCATGGCAGGGATAAACGCTTACACCGAGGCTTACTGTCATGTGAATTGTATGCTGGTTAACAATAAACGGTTTCTCAAACAGGTCCTGTAATTGCTTTGTCAGTCCGTTAGGTTCCTCAATCCCAATTAAGACTGCAAATTCATCACCCCCGAGACGCCCCAAACAGGCGTTTTCGGGAAGTATGTTCATTAGCCGCTGTGCCATTTGGATGAGGAGTTGATTGCCCGTCGCATGTCCATAAGTATCGTTTACAAACTTGAATCGATTTGAATCTATGAACACGAGGTACGCTTTCTCTGAATCATTCAGCATTCTCTCGGCTTTCGAAAAGAAGCCGCGTCGATTAAGAACACCTGTCAAAGAATCCTGAACCGTCTGGTGTTCCAGAAGTCGATTTGCTTTTGAGCTTTCCCGCCACCGCATCGCAGCAAAGGTACTGCTTGCCACCAACAGGACAAATAATGCCACGAGGATGTCATCGAATTGGAACCGCGTTGAGTGACGCAGGCTGTCAACCCAGAGCGTCTCGGCTCCAGTACTCTTATATACCACCATCAACACTACACTAGCTAGGGACAGAAGCAAAAAGTGTTTCCACGCACGCGTCATGTTCCGCCACCACTGCATCAAGATTCCTCACATTTCCATAGAGTCATCATTTTTTCCGTGTCCATGCCAGGCGTCACCACGGAGCTTACAACTCAACGAATCAAGTGTACTATGAATGGTTTTTTGAATTATGATAATGGGTAATATACTTTTAACAGTTTCTTTACAAAAGGCTTACCCCGTCCTATTTGGCGGTATCACATTTGTTGCAGATAGGCTGGGGTGAGGTGGCATACAGCTTCGAGGCGTGCTCCATTAATCACTGCGGGGGACGTACAGCCAGGGCCAAGAGGGGCAGACACTCCTCGCAAGCAAGGAGTGTCTGCCCGGCGCGGGTGAACGACTACATAAACGTCTTCTCAATTTCGTGAATCATATCTGCGTCCATATCACCGGAGGATACGTGCATATTCCAATCAATACCCAGTTGACTTTGAAAGTCCTGTTGCTCTTCTTCATAGACGATGCCGGTAACTAAACCGTTATGTTCCTTCACGTAATTGATAGCTTCCGTTCTGGATGAAAAGGCTTGGTCGATATGAACCAGATTGTCCTTGAAGAAATTGTAAGTATTGATCTTGTTAAAAGTTACACACGGACTAAAGACGTTCACTAGGGAAAAACCCTTGTGTGAAATTGCCTTTTCAATGATTTCTGTTAAATTCTTGACGTCACCTGAGTATCCTTGTGCGATAAATGTGCCGCCGTTTGAGAGTGCGGTGGAAATCGGATCGACAGGATATTCTTTGTTTCCCTTAGCTGTGGTTTTCGTTACAAAGTCGTGTTGACTGCGTGGAGACGTCTGCCCTTTGGTTAGACCGTAGATTTGGTTATCCATGACCAAGTAGGTAATGTCAATATTGCGGCGAACGGCATGAATAAAGTGGCCAACACCAATCCCATAGCCGTCTCCATCACCGCCGGACGCAATGACCGTAAGCTCTGGATTGGCCATTTTAGCTCCCTGGGCTACAGGTAGTGAGCGACCATGGATACCGTGAAACCCATAGGTTCTCGTATATTCAGAAATTTTACTCGAACAGCCAATACCGGATATTACAGACATTTGATGGGGTTCCAGTCCCATGTTTACGGCAGCGCGCTGCAGCGCGGCCATGACACTGAAGTCTCCGCAACCTGGGCACCACGTGGAGACGTCTCCCTTAAAATCCTTTACCGTCGCCATTTATACCAACTCCTTCAATTGAGATGCAATTGTATCTACACGGAATGGATTGCCGTCATACTGGCGAATTGAGTACGACCTGTCGTGAATCGGCAGGTGCTGTTTGAGCCAGTTCAGTAACTGCCCTTCATAATTGCTCTCTACGACGATGACTTTTTTATCTGCCAGGTACGGGCGCAGGGCATCGGTTGGCAGGGGATGAAGCTGTTGGATATTGAGTTGCCCCAATGACGCACCCTCACTACTCATGGCACGAATAGCCTCCTCCACCGCACCACGGGTAGAGCCCATGGTGACAACCATAGTGTCCGCTTCCGGGTTGGAGACATAGAACGGGTTCTGGCAGGTTGCGTTCTCAATTTTTCGCATGCGCTTTTCCATGATTTTCGTACGGATGTCCGGCTCTTCTGTGATGTACCCAGATTCAGCGTGTTCATTGGAACTTGTAACGTGAACCCCGCCCGGAGTTCCCGGAATGGCACGAGGCGATATGCCGTCACTGGAAAACTGGTAGCGCTGAAAGTTTTCCTTGAGCTGCTCCAGGTCAGATTCCGTCAGGACCTTGCCGCGATTGACTGCGACACGCTTTGCGTCGATGGGCATAATTGTGCTTTTATTCATCGACATTCCTAAATCCAGCAGCAAAAATACAGGACATTGGTAGTTTTCAGCCATGTTAAATGCTTCCGCTGCTAGATAGAAGGAGTCTTCGATGGTACTCGGATAGAGAACGATGCGCGGGAACTCGCCGTGAGAAGCGTGGAGTACGTGCTGCAAGTCAGATTGTTCGAACTTTGTGGGCAATCCAGTAGAGGGACCTGCGCGTTGTGAATCGACAATGACAATGGGCGTCTCGCTCATCCCTGCCATGCCGAGAGCTTCCGTTTTTAGTGACAGCCCGGGACCCGAGGTCGATGTCATCGATCGCGCTCCTGCAAAAGACGCTCCAATGGCGAAGGTTATTCCAGCAATTTCATCCTCGACTTGCATAATCGTCCCGCCGACCTTTGGCAACTCGTGGCTCAGCCATTCCATGATTTCACTTGCTGGTGTGATGGGATAGGCAGATAAGAAACGACACCCAGCCATCAGACTTCCGAATGCTACAGCTTGGTTGGCTGAAATCAGCATTCGCTTTTCGGCGTCGGGGGCATTCAAGTGACGAACAGAGTCGCTCAGGTGTTCAGCCACAAGCTCATAGCCTTTTTCCACGGCCGTTTTGTTGGCTTCGATAATCTTCGTACCTTTTTTTGCAAACTGGTCTTCAATTAAGGCAAAAAACTCTTCCTGAGGCAGAGAGACAAGGGCGCCGCTGACACCGAGCGCAATCATATTTTTGGCAAGCGGATTCCCTATGTCTTTCGCGATTTGTTTCAAAGGAAGATGAACGAGTGTATGGCCTTCCGTTTTCTCAATGCTGACCTCACCGTCAAACAGAACCAGTGCGCCGTTGTTCAGTTCATGTTTGTTGACTTTATAACTGTCGTCATCAAGAGCCAGCAGAATGTCCAAACCGTCTCCCGCGTGATGGGTCGAATAGGAAGTAGCCCTTATTTTATAGTTCGTGTGTCCGCCTTTGATACGCGACATAAACTGTTTGTACGTCGTGACATAGTGACCGTGACGGAACAGCATTTTGGCAAAGATTTCGCCTGTACTGTCGACACCTTCGCCTTGCTGGCCGCCGACTTTCCATTCAAGACTGTCCATAATTGATCCCTCCTATTATGCTTATGAGAAATTTCAATAAAATTTCATTATTTCCCTCTATGAAAAAATTGCGATTTTTATATTCTGTGCTATAACAGCGGGCTTTTCAGCCCGCCATAGACAGGAAAGATCGTGACGCAAATCGTCTCTATCGGGCAAATATTTTTAGTAAATCATAGAGATTTAAAACAGTCTTGCAGACAGATAGGACAATGTCGTTTGTCACTTGTTCGGGGGTTATGCACAGAACCTGCGTTTCTCGGCTCCGTGTCTAGGCTTGGACTTCTTCATGAGGATGTGTACGCTTGATGAAAAATGAAGTGACGGCGCCAATAAGAGACAGTGCGACCAAAACCATGAATGCCACATTTACGCCGTGGATGGCAGGGTTTGAAGCAGACGTATTCGTTCCGCCCGATGCCGCTGTTGTTGTCATAATGGTCACCAGAATGGCAGTTCCGATGGAGGCTGCGACTTGGCGCATGGTGTTACTCATTGCTGTGCCGTGCGCAATCAGGCGATGGGGCAACTGGTTTAGTCCTGCTGTCGTAGCTGGCATCATGACCATAGACAAGCCTAACAGTCGAATGGCGTAGACAATTGTAATATAGGCAAACGAGGTTGCAGGACTCAGCATCGTATACAGAAAGGTTGACACTGTCAGAAGAGACAGTCCAGTTACAGCCAGCCAACGTGCACCAATCCTATCAAAAATACGCCCAGTGATAGGCGACATCACACCTGTGATTAAGGCTCCAGGTAGAATTGCCAATCCGGATTGCATTGCAGAAAATCCGCGCATGTTCTGCATGAACAAGGGAATCAGCGTTTCGCCTCCGATAAGTCCCATAAAACCAATCATTCCGAGCAGTGTAGTTAAGCTAAACATATTGAATTTGAACACGCGAAATTCCAGCATGGGTGTCTCAAGGCGCATCTGCCGAAAGATAAAGAGTCCGAGAACGACGCTGCCCACACCAAGCCAGATGATGGTAGCGTTGTTACCCCACCCAAAGTTGCCCGCTGATGTAAAGCCGTACAGGAGACCTCCGAAGCCAACGGAAGAGAGAATGATGGACAAGACATCTATCTTGGGACGGGTCACTTTTGTTACGTTTTTCATAGTAAAGAAGGCTACAACAATATCTGCAAGGGCCAGTGGGAGAATCATTGCAAATAAGAGACGCCATGAATACTTGGCAATAATCCAACCGGAAAAAGCAGGGCCTATGGCCGGTGCAAATGAAATGACCAAGCCAATTAAGCCCATGGCAGCCCCTCTCTGGTTATATGGGAAGATCATCAGAAAGACGGTCTGCATCAGTGGCAGTAAAATACCTGCTCCTGCTGACTGAATGATCCGTCCGAGAAGCAGTACGCCAAAGTCAGGGGCAAAGTATGCAACGATTGTGCCCGCTGAAAAGATGCCCATGGCAGAAATGAATAATTGCCGCGTGGTATAGCGTTCAATTAAAAATGCGGTAATCGGAATCATGATGCCGTTTACCAGCATGAAGACCGTAGTCAGCCATTGGCCTGTGTTTGCTGTAACGTGCATCTCCTTCATGATGGGAGGAATGGCTGTAATCATCAGGGTTTGGTTGAGAATGGCTATAAACGATCCCGCAAGTAACAAGGCGGCAATGGAAGTTCGGCTATAGGTTTGGGAGTTCATAAACACGCTCCTTGCGCTTCGTGGCACGTAAAAACGGCCCTTGTCGGGGCCATTAACTCAGTGCAAAATAGCAACTTTTCTATTGTAGCTGTTTTGCTTTAAAACGTCTAAGGTCCTTATTTCCAAGTGAATGGAGAGGTGCTACGCGCCTGAAACTTGTTGTGTGTGATAAGAGGAAGAATAGTTCGGAATCAACATGGTGAGAATAACCAATTGAGATTTTAGCGATGCAATCCTAGAGTTCCGGCTAAAGTTCTTCGATGGCGTTGTTCCTGCCTTGTCGGAAATTCCTCGAATCACAGTATAACCTATCTTATTCTTATAGGCTACCTGCCCGATTGCTCCCGCGCCAATGGAGTCGACACAAAGTCCGCCAAAGGTTCTCCGCAGGTGAGCCACCGCTTGGGGCGAGGCAACAAACTCATCCCCTGACAGGACTTTGCCCTTATATACAGGAAATCCTAACTGGTGTGCGCTGCGATAGGCTTTGTGAACCCATGCGGGTGTCGCGATAAAGACAGATGTTTTCATGCCGGGAATAACCCCAGGCGGATAACCTAGAGCAGTAAAGTTGACGTCGTGCTGTTGAGATTTTGTTGCAACCACGAGGTTTCCGATACCAATGCCGGACCTCAGAGAGCCTGCGATGCCTGTCCCAAGAATTGTACTTACGTGAAATGTATCAACCAAGGTTTGAGCTGCAAGTGCGGCATTTACTTTGCCCACACCCGATTGGCACAGCACAATCTGCCTGTTTCCCATTGTCCCCCGATAAAATGAGATGCTGGCGGTGTTTCGTACAGATTGGACGTGCATTGCCTTCCTTAAGAGCCTGATGTCCCCGGCACGTCCTCCCACAATCCCGATAATCTTTGCCATACTGTCACGGTCTCCTCCCATTTCGTTTGTCCAGACACAACAAGTCGTCGGATAAGCGCAATGCATTTCCCCCTCGTCTGGCAAAATGGATTCTCCTTATGTGTACGAGGGGGTGAGGAGTTGTGAAACGGACAGGCGGCTAGGATACGCGAAGAGACAACACCGTACTCTTACTTTTCTTCTTCCAGCGTTCCTTTCAATAATACTGAATCCAGTCGCTCACTCCTCTTCAAACAGTTTCTCGCCGCGGTGCAAACGCCAGGCAATACGAGCAACGTGCGGGAGTTCTCTTGAAGTGGGCGCATGTGCCGCCAGATACCTGACCAATGCAATGAGTAAGGTGTCTTTGGCATCTTGTGCAATGTCTTCATTGTAAGGCCGGTGTGAATGTTTTATCGTATCCGACCACAAATCGTATTCAGAAAGTGCCGCTTCGTACATTTGAAACGAGTGAAATTCCGCGTCTTCCCTCAACAGCAGATGGCCGAAGGTATTCATCAAATCCGGCACATCGCCGTCGTGATGCAAATAGGCGGAAACCCAGTTTGCTGCGTCCTCAACCCGCTGATTCTTGTCGGTCAGTTCGAAGAGGCTCGTAAGCGTCGTTGTATCGTGTATGTTTTTGCGCCAGTCTGGATTTTTCGCAGCTGGAATATTCAAGAAGCGGTCAAGGTAAATGCGCATAGCAGTGTGGTAGATGCCGCGGATAACGAATGGAGTAGGGGTTTCCAGCAAGCGCTTATGAACTGCGTGCGCGTGCGTAAAGGTATGAAGTACTGCAATCCAGTCGCCAAAGTCATTTTGCGTGTGAAAACGCTGAATCCGTTTTGCTGCGGCCAGAGCGGTCAACTGCGCCAAAATTTCTGGAGGAACACCTCGTTCCAACGAGTCTGTCAGGGCGTGGACCGTGGCAATGGGATTGTCTGAAAGAATTTGCTCTACAAATGCGGCAGCATGAAAAGCGTTGCTTTTAGAAGGAGATGTTTCTCGTTGCCGTTTACCGGCTTCAATGACTTCCGGCAACCTTTCAAATGCGTCCTGCAGAGGACTTACCAAGTCCACGGGGGATTGCCAGTTCTGCAGCTCCTCGCTGCGGGTCGGGTTGCTGAAAAGCGGGATGAGAGATGTAAGAACTTGAGACTTCAGAGTTTCATTAACAAATTGGAGCGCTTCGATGGCCTTGTTGTGAAAGTCGAAGGTGTGACCTCCGTCTAAATAGAAGTGATCGGTGGCGGCCGTCAACATCATATTTGACCAATCTGTCGGGTGACTGCTCTTGGCGACAGCGGCCCGCAAGATACGCTCGGCTCCGTCCGTGTCCCGAACGTCAACACTCTGGCGGTACCATGCCGTGAGACGGCTTACGGGGAAGTCTGAGTCCGGCAGTGACTGCAACATATAGCGGGGCGGAGTTCCGTCTGTGTCCCGAGCTACGTGTACTAATCCCTGAAACAAAGCCAGAATGCGGCCGTAGTAATCCAGTTTCGGCAACACGTTTACCATAGCTGTAAGAATGGTGAGACCCGATTGCCAACCGGCAGCACGTTGCGTCGTGCCAAAATCTATTCCGACCTCTGCAATTTCAGTTTCAGGTACACCAGACTCAACTAAAGCTATGACACTTTTTGCGATGATTAACGAAATATTCTGTTCCATACCTTCGCGGAGTCGTCGCAACAGGCTTGCCTTATCCCGCCGGTTCTTGGGTAGAGGGTTCACATAGATTTGATTGTTTTCAATCCGAATCTCGTGGCTGGGGACGTCGTCTGCCCAAGGGTCCAACGTGCCTCCGCTGCATACATCGAAACGGGCGTGGTGCCAGTGACAGGTCAAGATACCGTCGCATAACGTACCTTTGTTCAGCGGAAACCCCATGTGAGGGCACGCGTTCTCCACAGCGTACACACCATTCTCATGTGAAAAGACCACAATTCCCCTGATGAGCTTACTTCCAACTTCGTGAAGTTCATCAACGCTGCCTGCTTGAAGCCATTCTGACACATTTATCTCCTCCTAAATGGTATTCGGAAGGGTTGACTGGATGTTTTTCCTGCTGATTCCATCATAGCTCTTTTAAGCAGGGAGCCGAATAATACTTTGGTCGTAAGTCCGCGGCTGACGCGCCGGTCGTCACTGGGACGTATGCCACAGAAACAGCAGGCTGAAACAGAGTGTCTGTTTCTTGGCAGACCGTGGTACACTCATAGGAGTGCATTTGCCGAAAGTAGCTGAAAGTAATTGACGAAAAGCAATTAGTCTTGAGTAACGGGAGTGGCACAGAGACATTATGAAACAGAAGAATGAGCATGACGAACGCCGGACTTTTGCGATTATTTCTCACCCTGATGCAGGGAAAACAACACTGACCGAAAAACTGCTGCTGTTTGGCGGAGCCATTCGCGAAGCCGGAACTGTTAAAGGAAAGAAAGCGCGACGACATGCGACATCCGACTGGATGGAGATTGAGAAACAAAGGGGTATTTCAGTCACCTCGACGGTACTGCAGTTTAAATATCAGGGACTGAGAGTGAACATCCTCGATACACCCGGACACGAAGATTTTAGCGAAGATACGTATCGAACGTTAACAGCCGCTGACAGTGCGGTGATGTTGATTGACGCGGCCAAGGGTGTAGAACCGCAAACCATTAAACTGTTTGAGGTTTGTCGCATGAGAGGCATACCCATATTTACGTTTATCAACAAGCTGGATAGGCAGGGAAAAGAACCCCTCGAACTGCTCGAGGAAATTGAAGCCGTTTTGGGAATTCGCTCATGCCCCATGAACTGGCCGATTGGTATGGGTGCAAATTTTCAAGGCATTTATAACCGCGATGACTGTCGCTTTGAGCGCTTTACAGAGCGCGGTGTGGACACAACCGACATCGAGGCTTCCGATATTGACAGTCCTGTTCTGCGGGACGTATTAGGAGAGCAACTGCATGAGCAACTGAAGGAAGAGGTTATGCTGCTCGATATTGCGGGCGATCCGTTCGACGCAGAGTTGGTAGCACAAGGGCAACTTACACCTGTGTTCTTTGGCAGCGCCATCGCAAACTTCGGTGTTGCCACATTTCTTAACCAATTCATCAGGTTGGCTCCTGCGCCCGGACCAAGAAAGACCGACAAAGGCCCGGTGGAGCCAGAATCCCCTTCATTCTCTGGCTTTGTTTTTAAAATTCAAGCCAATATGAATCCAGCCCACAGGGACAGAGTGGCATTTATCCGCATTTGCTCCGGTCAGTTTGAGCGGGGGATGAGTGTGAATCACGTACGGACGGGCAAAAAAATTGCTTTGTCTCAACCGCAGCAATTTTTCGGGCAGGGACGTGAAATTATCGATGAGGCGTTTCCTGGAGATATCATCGGCATTTTCGATCCCGGTGCCTTCCGCATTGGCGACACCCTCGCAGAGTCTGGTTCTTTTCAGTTCGAGAAACTGCCTCAGTTTTCTCCGGAACACTTTGCACGGGTCATGGTAAAAAACACACTCAAATACAAGCAATTTCATAAAGGGCTTGAGCAAATTGCGGAGGAAGGCGCCATTCAGGTATTTCGTCAATCGAATCGAACAGAAGACTTGCTTTTGGGAGCGGTTGGGCAACTGCAGTTCCAGGTGTTTGAGTACCGGATGAAGGCAGAGTACGGTGCTGAAGTCCAACTCACCAATTTACCGTACTCGTATGCGCGCTGGATTGAGACTTCAGAGCCCATAGACCGGCTGAACTACGACAGGTATTCTAACATGCTTGTAAAAGACAACGACGACCGTTCTGTCATGTTGTTTGAAAATGAGTTTTCAATCCGCAGAACGGCCGACAACAACCCTGGTGTTACTCTGCATACGACTTCTTTCGGAATGTAATTATTGTGACTGCAGCGCTGACTGGAGTTGTTGTGCACACTCTGACAGTGCTGCTTTTGCACCAGGTGAAAAGGCGTGAAAATTTGCAAAGCCGTGAATTAAGCCTTCGTAGTTTTTCGATTCTACCAGCACGCCATGTCGTTTCAATTCTCTGGCATATTGCTGGCCAACGTCGCGTAACGGATCGAATTCTGCAGTAGCAATAAAAGCAGGAGGCAGTCCAGACAAATCAGGGTAGAGGACTGGCGAAAAATAAGGGTGTTTGTTGTCCTCTTGAGACCTAAGGTAGTGTTGTCGGAACCACAACATCACCTCTGCCGTCAAAAAATATCCCTCTGCATTTTCCTGCATAGAAGGCGGCTCTTCCAGATAGCCTGTCGACGGATAAAGCAGAAGCTGGAATCGAATTTTTGGGCCGCCCCGTTCCTTTGCGATGATTGATGCTTGTAACGGCTGCCAAGTTACCGCCTGCACTGTCTCCGCCGACCGCAATACGGTCACGATGAATCCCTAATTCCTCCGCAAGAGAGGAGATGTTCGCGAAAGCGTCATAAGCATCCTGAACAGCGGCGGGGAATTTGTGTTCCGGAGCCAATCGATAATCCACCGATAAGACTACGCATCCGGATTTGGCGGCCAGAAATCGGCAGACAGAATCATGACTGTCCAGATTTCCAACGACCCAACCACCGCCGTGATAGAAAACCAGTGCGGAATAGGGCGGCACTCCAGCCGACTCCGGAACATACACGCGAACAGTTAAATCCCGCCCTTCTAACGAGAGTGTCCTGTCGTAGACTTCTTTCACCGGAATCGTAGGTTCGGGCAACAACGCTTGCTGCTCGCGAAACGACTCCGGCGAGATCTCACTCATTGGTACTTTAGGCATAGAGTTGATTTGATTCAAAATCATTGCCATTGCTGGTTCGAGGGGCATCAGTTGGTCTCCTTTCACTTTGAATTCGGTTACATCATGTCGGTGCCCAGCTTGTCTTGCCTTGGCACCCCGCTTTGGCCACTGTGCGCCATGACTCCTCATTAGGTATGATACAACAGAATGGACCTGAGTTTTTCCCCTGATCGCTTGGCGGACGGTCGCGCAGCATAGGAACCGTCAACCGTTCTTGACTGTCAATGAGGGTGATTTCACAGAGGATACGTTAAAGTGATCCCACATCCCGGAAGTCCCGTAACCGGTCACGCCTGACATGATGGCGTACTTGCCTGGTTTGTTTGCAATGAAACTAAAAGAGGCGCTTGCACCGCTTGGAATACCTTTGCTTGCATTTTTGATTGCCGCGCCAGAAAACGCAGGCTTCGGCGGAGTCTTTTTCTTCACTGCTGCAATTGGCGCAATCATCGCACTGTTGTGCAGTTGCCCCTTGTTTACAAATTGAACGTGTACATGCCAGTTTACCGGCACAGTAATCGTCATAAAACCGTTAGCGTAGCCATTGAAGTTTAATCTTCCGTTCATGGCACCGTTCATTTTCAAAGTAACAGTGTGGGTGGATGAATCTACCGTCATCCACTTCGAAGCGGGTGAGCCGGTGCTGTGGGACGAGGGTGAACTCTGTGATGTTTTTGTACCAGTTTTGGACGTCGAATTGTGAGACGCACACCCCGTCAGTGCCAGGGAAAGCAAGGTGACGGTGATACTGATATGAGACCACTGCGGGATCTTCAACGTGCTGTGACCGCTGTTAGATTTATTGAACAAATTCCATTCCCCCAATTAAAAGAACCGGTTTGGCTCTGATGTGGCAATCTGAATTTCGCACTCACTGAAATCCAGTTTCAACTCCTGGTTCAGTCAAACTCGCATTCAATCATACCAGTTTGATGAAATTATCTCACAGTTTATAAAAAGTTGGCTGAAAAATTAACGACTGTCGTGATGGCTGTCGTGATGGCTGTACATCGTATAAATTTTCCGGTTCGGCTTCACATTACGTATACATGCTTGTACTGGCTATCATTTGAAGCGAGGGGGGAGCCTCTCTATGTCTAAAGACCTTTTTGAGGAATGGGATGGATGCCATGGGAGATAAATTATCCCGTCTGCAAGTTGCCAATTTAACATTTTGGATTGTCATGGGTACCGGCGTGTTGGCTTTACCTGCAACGACGGGATATTTTACGGCTCGAAATGGCTGGATTTCCGCGCTTGTCGCGTCTAGCGGAGGATTTGTATCCATCGGAATTGTATTTATTTACAGCAGAGTTTTTCCGGGCGTCGACTTGCTTCAAAGCTTTGAGAGTGCTTTTGGACGTTGGTTTGGAGCTTTTGCCGGGCTTTGGTACGTTCTGTGGCTGTTTATCACTATTTCCGGCATTTGGCGCGAATTGTCCGTTTTTATTGAAGTTACGGCTTACCAGAAGACTCCTCTGATTGTACTGAGCGCCGTTTTAGTCATTCCTATTGTATACATTATTTACCAAGGGATTCAGACAGTCGGGATGTTCAGTGAATTTCTCACCCCTTTAGCGACTGGTTTTACTTTCTTGTTTGTCGTTTTGACCGTGAGTAATATTGATTGGAGTCAATTTCGTCCAATTTTGGCAGACGGATGGACCCCCGTCCTCCGCGGCAGCCTTGTCAGTACCACCTTTGCTATGGAACCTCTCATCCTTTTGCAGGCCGCCAGCAAAGTAGACAAGCCAAATCAGATGGCATCATCAATGTTCGTGGCATACAGCGGGATTCTGGCTCTCTCACTGCTCATCGAAGTCGTGGCTATAGGGACTTTGGGAGGAGCTATCCAAAATTTAAATTATCCCATTTTGGAAGTCATTCGAAACGTTTCATTCTTGAAGCACTTTGTTGAACGGATTGACACATTTTACGTAATGGCGGTTGTCGCAGTTTTGTTTCTAAAGTTGTCAATGTTCCAGTATGTATTCGCAACATCCATCTCCCAGATATTCCGGTTAACGCATTATCGGACAATTGCCTGGATAAGCACCATTATGACTTGGAGCGGCAGTGTAGTTCTGTTTAGGGATTCAAGGGAGTTAGCAGAACTGATTCTTTTTGTCTTGCCAGCGTACTTTACGCTCACACTGGCAGGATTGCCCCTGTTGTCCATGACAGCAAAACACATCAGAAAAATAATAAGTTCACCGAAATCCACTTCTCACTAAATGATTTCAATAAGTTCATTTGTACAGGAGCACACTTGCACAGAAGCTGCACTTGTACAGGAGCTGCAAATTGCAAATTTTACGAAACCGCTTTGACTCTTCTGTCGTATAAGTAGACGAGACCTAATTAAGGGGAGGAGAACGGATTCATGAAAAATGTGTTGAGGGCTGTTGTTGCTGGAGGTACAGTCTTGGCTGCGGGTGGCAGTATCACAGCCTTGGCCGCCTCCGTGCCGGATTTTTCGATGCATGGATTTCCGACCGTGGCAGCGAGTGCGTCAATTCCTGCAAATTCGAGTTCATCCACGACCCTGAAAGTCAACGGTGCTACTTTCACCATTCCAGCGATGTTTTCAACCGATCCCGTAAAGTTTGAGGTTCTTGAAGGCAAACTTTCCAATTTTACAAGTAATGCGCCTTCTGGCCAAATGCCGGTTTACGATTTTGCCTTTAAGGTTATGGATACAAAGACAAACATGCTTGTGGGCAAGTTTTCGAAGCCCGTGAAGTTTAGTTATACAAATTCGCAGCTGAGTTCTAAGAGTATGTACTACAATGTTTCAACGACTGGCACATATTCCAGCAACCCGAAGACAATGACCATTACCGGACATACCATGACACACATGATTGCCGGTGACCCAGTGGGGTGGGTCGTTACTTCACCAAGCAGTATGGTATCGAAGAGCACGTCGCCTGTCACTGGACTTCCCATCAGTACCTGGTTGTACAGCGGCTTGGGGTTGATTGCGGCAGGGGGAATTTTAGTTGCCTTCAGAAAGAAAGTTTCGTAATCTTGTGAGAAAAGCTTTGCTTTGGCTTGGCATAGGCATCATCGCAATAGGAGTCGCACAGCTGCTCCGTATCCCTTTGACCTATGCTCGAGTTGCGTATTCACAGCGTGTACTGAATCACCAACAGAAGACACTGATTGTGACAACTCCGTCTCCGAAGGTGAAGTCTAACCTTCACGTTGTTGAATACAAACGTAATGCTCTTTATCCGAGAGCGGCCAAACCTGGAAATCAGCCGCAGACAAGAAGTGACATCGGGAAACTGACAATCCCGAAACTTGGATTGACTGCTCCAATCCGCCAAGGCACAGCTCTATCCATTCTGGCCTCAACTGCAGGACACTTGTCTACCAGCGTCCTGCCCGGGGAAGTTGGGACGAGCATCATAGCGGCTCATGATGTAACCTATTTTCATCACATCGATGCGCTTAAACCTGGCGATGTAATTGAAGTTCAAACCTCCCAAGGGACATTTGAATTTAAGGTGCGGTCCCACCAAATTATTCACGTTGGGACCGATGTGGTCAATACGTCGTATCCGTCGTTGGTCTTGGAGACCTGCTACCCCTTAAATGCTCTTCATCTTGTTAATCGGCGCTATATCGTAAAAGCTGTTTTGGTGCACTCCAGTCTGTCAAGACAGTCGTTTTCGTGAATGCAGACCGAGTTAATCCTTTGTTCTTGCAGCAGCAGGCACCCCTCGATACACGCCTTCTCGGTTAATTTGTTGGGAAGGTGTGTATTATCCGGGGGGCGCATGAGGAGTGAGCGGCGATTCAAATACCGGATGATAACCAGTTGTTTCAACAGGTGAAAGAGGGAAATGCTGCGGCGTTCGAGGTGCTCTACAATCGCTATAGTGCACTCGTGTATTCGTTTGCCCTGAAGGCCTGTGAAAGCAAAGAACTGGCGGCTGAAATTACACAGGATGTATTTGTTCGCCTGTGGACAACTACAGCCGTTTATCGTCCTGAACTGAGTCAGTTTCCAACGTGGCTGTTAACAATTGCAAGAGGGATTTATCGAGACAAGTTAAAGAGTGCTTCCAAATCAGCCAAAGTGGTAACCCTTTACGATACAGCAGAGTGGGAGCACGGAGCGACATCTGCATCCCAACGCACAGTTACAAGGAATTGGTTTCGAGAGGATGTCTACAGTGTCCTTTTGAATATGAACCGGCAAGAGAAGCTCATCATCGAGTTGGCATACTTCCAGGGGCTGACCTTGTCTGAAATTGCAAACCAGCTGGAACAGCCTTTAGGTACCGTAAAGACCCGGCTGCATCGAGCGTTAAAACGGTTGCGTAAAAGTATGGTTGAGTGGGAAGGGGGCCTCGAACAGTGAAGTGGAGAACATGCGACACTATCGATCTCGTTGCCTACCTTCACCACCGTCTGTCCCCAGACGACGCAGCCGCCGTAGAGCATCACCTCCATACCTGCACCGAGTGTCGGATTGAGTTTGTCAAATTGCGCCAAATCATGTCCGCCATGACGCACAACTTGCCCATTGTTGAAGCACCACCACAGTTGAAAGACAGGGTGCTTGCGGCTGCGTATGCAACGCGATCGCCCAAACAGCAGGATAGTCACAGAGAAGCCGTTCAGGATACTGCTGGTGGTACGATTACAGATGATACTGCACATGATGAAGCCAGCAGCAAAAGGGATGAGTCCGTAAGCGATGAAGTTGTGACGGCGAGGGATGACACAAGCCCCAACTCAAATCCAAACCTTACTTGTAACTCAGGCACTCACACAGATATTGCGGACACCATGCATCAAGGGGTACAGGTGAACAAAGGCGTTGGTGTACATGGAAGCGCAGAAGACGGAGCTGAAACCCGTACTGAGACCCCCGTTACAGCTCCCATTAAGACTCGCATTGAAACTCGCATTGAAACTCGCATTGAACCTCGCATTGAACCTCCCATTGAACCTCCCATTGAACCCCGCATTGGAACCCGCATTGAAACTCCCATTGACATGAGTATGACCCAGCACATAGTGACTGGTCTGCGTCGCTATTCCCGGCTGACGCGGTGGCTTGCCGCTGGATTGATTGTGTTTGTATCTTCTACTGCCGTCCTGACGAATGCATTGGTAGATGCACGTCAACAACTTCATCAGGTTCGCCGGCAACTGGCCTCATCAGCCAAAATCGTGAGCTTGCACGCAATGCCTTCAGCGAAGAATGCAGCAGGCAAGGTTGTTTTTGTACAGGAAAACAGCCAACTCAGGCTAATTTTATACGCTGCCAACTTGAAGCCTACGAAAGGAACGCAGGTCTACCATATTTGGTTGTGGAACCACGGTAAGCGCAGCAGTGCAGGTGTTATGACAGTTGGCCCTGCAGGCACAGGTGAATTTCAGGGCACTCTAAAGAACCGGCAATTGGACGGCATTGGTATTACACTCGAGCCCAATCCCAATACGTCGATTCCGGTCGGACCGAAAATTTTGGGCATCAAAAACATTAAACTCACTTAGTGGATGTGGGCTTGTATTTTTTGGAATATAGTTAGGGATCTGGATAGGAATCTGAATAGAAATCTGAATAGAAATCTGAATAGCTTAGAGGTGCGAGGCAGCAAGCCTCACACCTTTTGTTTTGGCCTTATCACAAAGATCGAGCGGTTTGAAAGTAACAGAAATCTCCTTTAGCGAAAAACCGCAAATGGAGAGACTTTTAGAATATGTGCTTTGTAAGCCTGCATAAGTAGTGGTGAAGACCAGGAAACAGGAACTTCTTGAGTCCAACTCAACGAGTGATTATGACCGATTATTGTCCGTGATTGGGAGTTTGAAGGAGTTAGCGGTAAGGGTGTAGAAGTCGACGACAAATGAACTCCTGCAAGACGATCGGTTACAATATGGGAGAAGCGGGGGAGTCGGATTGAAGACTATCACAGTCCAGAATCTGGTCGATAAATTCCACTTGGAAGTCATTGCAGGTAAAGAGCGGCTGGACAGCAGGATTGAAAGTGATGACATTCATCGACCCGGCTTGGAGTTTACGGGTTACTTGGACTACTTTCCAAAAGAACGAGTCCAAATTTTGGGGCGTCAGGAGATTACATACCTCCATTCATTGCCTGAAGATGAACGCGATAAACGAATCGGCGAGGTCGTTGCAATGGCTCCGCCTTGTTTCATCATTTCTCGGGGTCAAGCGGGCCTGGACTACTTCACACTGTATTGTGAGCGGTATCAAATCCCCTTGTTGAGAACAGAACTAAAGACGACAAGTTTTATTAGTCGATTGAACAGTTATCTGGAACGCGTACTTGCACCAGAAGAAGTCCTGCATGCGGTTTGTATGAACATTTTGGGTGTCGGCATCATCCTGCGCGGAAGCAGCGGGATTGGCAAGAGTGAGGTCGCGTTGGCATTGATTGAACGCGGGCACCGCCTTGTCTCAGACGACATTGTGCTCGTCAAAAAAATTGGGGCAGAAACCCTCATCGGCACTCACAACGTCAATAACCGTGAGTTGCTGCAACTGCGGGGAATTGGTTTTGTTGATGTGACTAGATTGTACGGGTCCGGCGCCTATCAAGAGGAGACAACCATCAATTTAGATATCTTTCTAACTCACTGGGAGGACTATGCCAAAACTGAACTGCTGGGCATAGAAGAACAGACGACCCATTTACTCGATGTTGCGGTACCGCAGATTGATATACCGGTTAGACCTGGCAGGAATATTGCTGCCTTGATTGAAGTGGCATGTAAGAACTGGCGCCTAAAGGCTCAGGGATATGATGCTCTGGAGACCTTTGAACGTCGCATTACTGAAGAAAATTAGCAGAGTACGTCCCAAAATTACGGATGTGCAGGCTGCTTCCCCAGCAATTTCGGATATTCTGAAATCATTAGAGATGATGAGCGGTTTAAGGTGATTTTGGGTGATTTGTAATGAGTTTTAGAAAAGGGCTTGATTAATAATGTGATTCTGTGTTACATTACTTCTCGCGCTTTTAAATTGTTGTTAAGCGATGTGCCCGTAGCTCAGCCGGATAGAGCACTTGACTTCGAATCAAGGTGTCGGGAGTTCGAATCTCTCCGGGCACGCCATAATCCTAATTACCGTGTGCCGTGGTGCTTAGGAGAATGCTTATGAGCCATTAGCTCAGTTGGCAGAGCACCTGACTTTTAATCAGGGTGTCGCTGGTTCGAATCCAGCATGGCTCACCATTGCAACTGTAAAGCTGCTGTAGTTGCTTCTAAATAACCAAGCGACAGCGTGACTGCTTGAAGGTCACGGACACATTGAAGGTCACGGACATATTGAAGGTCACGGACATATTGAAGGTCACGGACATATTGAAGGTCACGGACACATTGAAGGTCACGGACACACTGTCCGGAAACATGTTGCGTGGTGAAATCAGTATTTTGCTAGGAATACGGGGGTATAGCTCAGTGGGAGAGCACCTGCCTTGCACGCAGGGGGCCGTCGGTTCGAATCCGACTACCTCCACCAAGTGATCCTCGATAGCTCAGCGGTAGAGCATCCGGCTGTTAACCGGAGGGTCGTAGGTTCGAATCCTACTCGGGGAGCCATGCTTCCATAGCTCAGTCGGCAGAGCGCATCCATGGTAAGGATGAGGTCATCGGTTCGAATCCGATTGGAAGCTCCACAGACGGCCCCATGGTCAAGCGGTTAAGACACCGCCCTTTCACGGCGGTAACAGGGGTTCGAGTCCCCTTGGGGTCACCATTGTTCCAAGGCGTCGAAGTAAACGTTTGGGGCGGTTAGCTCAGTTGGGAGAGCACCTGCCTTACAAGCAGGGGGTCAGCGGTTCGAGCCCGTTACCGCCCACCAAATCTGAATACGCGATTTGCGCCGTCAAATATGCTTGGCGCTTGTGAAAGCCTGAAATACAGTGCATGAAGGGCATACATAGTTGCAGATGCACATGAGGATAAAAGGGCACGCGTAAGTTAAGACCGGAATATCATGTTGAAGGCAAGTTATTGACGCGGGATGGAGCAGTTGGCAGCTCGTCGGGCTCATAACCCGAAGGTCGCAGGTTCAAGTCCTGCTCTCGCAACCACATGGCTCGGTAGCTCAGTCGGTAGAGCAGAGGACTGAAAATCCTCGTGTCGGCGGTTCGATTCCGTCCCGAGCCACCACGCACTGAAATGATTGTGTTGGTATCGTGCCAGACAGTGCGCACAATTCGCGGAAGTGGCTCAGGGGTAGAGCATCGCCTTGCCAAGGCGAGGGTCGCGGGTTCGAATCCCGTCTTCCGCTCCAGAAGTACCTATAAGGTCACGGACAGACCGGATTCTCACCCAAGGGTTCCCCCTTCGGGAAGGACACCCTCAGGGACTGGCTCAAACCTACGGTTTCAGCGTCGGAATCCCGTCTTCCGTTTGAGTAAGACTAGCACATTGTAAGCATATCGGGATGTGGCGCAGCCTGGTAGCGCGCTACCTTGGGGAGGTAGAGGTCCCGGGTTCGAATCCCGGCATTCCGACCACATACTTGCGGCTATAGCTCAGAGGGAGAGCACCACCTTGACACGGTGGGGGCCATAGGTTCAAGTCCTATTAGCCGCACCATATGGCGGTGTAGCTCAGTTGGTTAGAGCACACGGTTCATACCCGTGGCGTCGGTGGTTCGAATCCACTCACCGCTACCAGACCTGACGTGCCACCTTGGCTCAGGGGTAGAGCGGCTCACTCGTAATGAGCAGGTCGTCGGTTCGAATCCGACAGGTGGCTCCAAAAGCGGAGGGATACCAAAGTGGCCAAATGGGGCGGACTGTAAATCCGTTGCGGAAGCTTCGAAGGTTCGAATCCTTCTCCCTCCACCACTGCACAAATCATGCTATGCAGCAGACAAGCTCCTCGACGGCTCACAGCCGCGGCGCTGGTCCACATATAGAACTATTCAATGGTGAATGTGGCGAAGTGGTTAACGCACCGGATTGTGGTTCCGGCATGCGTGGGTTCGATTCCCACCATTCACCCCACAATGGGGGGTAGCCAAGTGGTAAGGCAACGGACTTTGACTCCGTCATGCGAAGGTTCGAACCCTTCCCTCCCAGCCATCCCGGTCTTTTTATGAGACCGTAGTAATGCCGAATGGTGTAATGGTAGCACGACTGACTCTGAATCAGTTAGTCTAGGTTCGAGCCCTAGTTCGGCAGCCAAATTGGCCCTATCGTCTAACGGTTAGGACGCCGCCCTCTCACGGCGGTAATCGGGGTTCGAATCCCCGTAGGGTCACCATAACTTGGGTCATTAGCTCAACTTGGCAGAGCATCCGACTCTTAATCGGCAGGTTGAAGGTTCGAGTCCTTCATGACCCACCAAGTCTTCCTTGTGAGGGCGAGGCGCAAGAAGAAATACTTCCAATGGATATAAGTCTACCTGGTGTATTCACCTGAGAACGACGATCGCTGAAATCGGGTCGATGGCTGTATCCGTTATAATGTGGAGCTGTGGTGTAGAGGCCTAACATGCCTGCCTGTCACGCAGGAGACCGCGGGTTCGAATCCCGTCAGCTCCGCCACTAAGGGCCTATAGCTCAGCTGGCTAGAGCGCACGACTGATAATCGTGAGGTCAGAGGTTCAAGTCCTCTTAGGCCCACCATTGTAAACCTGATGATGAGATTCGTTAAGATGGAATTGCCTTCATCTAAATTGTGAGGGTGAGACGTCATATCGTACTTACAAATTGATGAATCTTAACGAATTAGTTCTGTTGAATCACATCACAGTCAGATTTGCAAAGAAAAAGTTTCCATTGGCTTTTTGCTTGAAAGATGGTATATTAGTCGATGCCGCCGCGAGAGCGGGCCGGACAACAAAGCCTTTAAAACCCGCGCCATAACAGCATTTTAAGACATCATGAACGACTTCAGGCGAGATGATTCAGCCGAGATTGACAAGCGGATGAGCGGAGAAAGATGTGCCGCCAAACCCAGTGGATTGACAGCAGAATGGTTCATCGGGATTTGAAGCAAAGGGTTCCTTGAAAACTAAACACACGAAAGAGACGCTTGTGTAAGAAATGAGCTTCGTCTGTTCTTTGAGAGAAGAGCAGTACAGGATATATGTAAGACCAAATTTGAGAGTTTGATCCTGGCTCAGGACGAACGCTGGCGGCGTGCCTAATACATGCAAGTCGAGCGGACTGATGGGAGCTTGCTCCCGGAGGTTAGCGGCGGACGGGTGAGTAACACGTGGGCAATCTGCCTGTCAGACTGGAATAACATCCGGAAACGGGTGCTAATACCGGATAGACAGCGGGAAGGCATCTTCCTGCTTTGAAAGCTGCTACGGCAGTACTGACAGAGGAGCCCGCGGCGCATTAGCTTGTTGGTGGGGTAACGGCCTACCAAGGCAACGATGCGTAGCCGACCTGAGAGGGTGACCGGCCACACTGGGACTGAGACACGGCCCAGACTCCTACGGGAGGCAGCAGTAGGGAATCTTCCGCAATGGGCGAAAGCCTGACGGAGCAACGCCGCGTGAGCGAAGAAGGCCTTCGGGTTGTAAAGCTCAGTCAATCGGGAAGAGCGGACAGGAGAGGGAATGCTCCTGTCGAGACGGTACCGGAAGAGGAAGCCCCGGCTAACTACGTGCCAGCAGCCGCGGTAATACGTAGGGGGCAAGCGTTGTCCGGAATCACTGGGCGTAAAGCGTGCGTAGGCGGCCTTGTAAGTCTGGGGTGAAAACTCAGGGCTCAACCCTGAGAATGCCTTGGAAACTGTGAGGCTTGAGTACTGGAGAGGCAAGGGGAATTCCACGTGTAGCGGTGAAATGCGTAGAGATGTGGAGGAATACCAGTGGCGAAGGCGCCTTGCTGGACAGTGACTGACGCTGAGGCACGAAAGCGTGGGGAGCGAACAGGATTAGATACCCTGGTAGTCCACGCCGTAAACGATGAGTGCTAGGTGTTGGGGGTTACCGCCCTCAGTGCCGAAGGAAACCCAATAAGCACTCCGCCTGGGGAGTACGGTCGCAAGACTGAAACTCAAAGGAATTGACGGGGGCCCGCACAAGCAGTGGAGCATGTGGTTTAATTCGAAGCAACGCGAAGAACCTTACCAGGGCTTGACATCCCCCTGACCGGTGTAGAGATACACCTTCCCTTCGGGGCAGGGGAGACAGGTGGTGCATGGTTGTCGTCAGCTCGTGTCGTGAGATGTTGGGTTAAGTCCCGCAACGAGCGCAACCCTTAATCTGTGTTACCAGCATGTAAAGATGGGGACTCACAGGTGACAGCCGACGCAAGTCGGAGGAAGGTGGGGATGACGTCAAATCATCATGCCCTTTATGTCCTGGGCAACACACGTGCTACAATGGGCGGAACAAAGGGAAGCGAGACCGCGAGGTGGAGCAAAACCCAGAAAACCGTTCGTAGTTCGGATTGCAGGCTGCAACCCGCCTGCATGAAGCCGGAATTGCTAGTAATCGCGGATCAGCATGCCGCGGTGAATCCGTTCCCGGGCCTTGTACACACCGCCCGTCACACCACGAGAGTTGGCAACACCCGAAGTCGGTGGGGTAACCCTTAGGGGGACTAGCCGCCGAAGGTGGGGCTGATGATTGGGGTGAAGTCGTAACAAGGTAGCCGTATCGGAAGGTGCGGCTGGATCACCTCCTTTCTATGGAGTACTAGACAGACCGCGAGAGTCTGTCAAACCACAAGCGTCTCTGAACTAACTGCAAGTCCTTTTTAGGAAACTGGAGTTAGTGTGTGTGTTTAGTTTTGAAGGTGCCCTGCCTGCAGGAATGCAGGGAAGTGTATCTTCAACTTTTGTGTCTACGGACACAGAGGTGTGTACCTTGACAACCAGATAGCGAGAAGTGAATTTTCCTGTTCACAAGTAAGAAATGGGTAACTGCACTTCGTTCACAGGGATGTGAATGAAAGTGATAGTATGAAATACCGAAAATCGGGAAGCAGCAATGCGGACCGAATGTGGTGAAGGTAGAAAGGGCGCACGGGGGATGCCTAGGCGCCAGGAGCCGAAGAAGGACGGGGCGAACACCGAAATGCCACGGGGAGCTGTAAGCGAGCCTTGATCCGTGGATGTCCGAATGGGGGAACCCCCTGGTCGTGATGGGCCAGGACTGCAGGCTGAATCCATAGGTCTGTAGAGGCAACCGGGAGAACTGAAACATCTCAGTACCCGAGGAAGAGAAAACAAGAGTGATTCCGTCAGTAGTGGCGAGCGAAAGCGGAAGAGCCTAAACCGGATACGCGGGAAACCTTGCAGGGGATGCGTAGACGGGGTAGCGGGGCAAGCGAAGAACGGGCTGCAACCGGTTCACAGAGTGAGAAAACGATGTTCGTAGAGGAAAGGTCTGGGAAGGCCTGTCGAAGAGGGTGAGAGCCCCGTACTCGAAACGGACGCGACTTTGTCGCATGACCCCAAGTACCGCGGGACACGAGAAACCCCGTGGGAATCTGGGAGGACCACCTCCTAAGGCTAAATACTCCCTGGCGACCGATAGTGATGAGTACCGTGAGGGAAAGGTGAAAAGCACCGCGGGAGCGGAGTGAAAGAGAACCTGAAACCGTGTGCCTACAATCAGTCGAAGCATCCATAGAGGTGTGACGGCGTGCCTTTTGTAGAATGAACCGGCGAGTGAGGGCGGCGAGCAAGGTTAAGGTGAGAAGCCGGAGCCGAAGCGAAAGCGAGTCTGAAAAGGGCGATAAGTTGGCAGTCCTCGACCCGAAACCGGGTGATCTACCCCTGGTCAGGGTGAAGTGCGGGTAACACCGCATGGAGGCCCGAACCCACTGGCGTTGAAAAGCCAGGGGATGAACTGGGGGTAGGGGAGAAATTCCAATCGAACTCGGAGATAGCTGGTTCTCCCCGAAATAGCTTTAGGGCTAGCGTCCGGGGATGAGTTGCGGAGGTAGAGCACTGATTGGGTGCGGGGCCCGTCCAGGGTTACCAAGCTCAGTCAAACTCCGAATGCCGCAATATTAACCCGGGCAGTCAGACTACGAATGCTAAGATCCGTGGTCAAAAGGGAAACAGCCCAGACCAACAGCTAAGGTCCCAAAGTACCAGTTCAGTGGGAAACGATGTGGCGGTGCACAGACAACCAGGATGTTGGCTTAGAAGCAGCCACCATTGAAAGAGTGCGTAATAGCTCACTGGTCGAGTGACGCTGCGCGGAAAATGTAACGGGGCTAAACTGGACACCGAAGCTTTGGATGCACAGAGATGTGCGTGGTAGGGGAGCGTTCCATGAGCGGCGAAGTTGAGCTGAGAGGCTTGGTGGAGGTCATGGAAGTGAGAATGCCGGTATAAGTAGCGAAAAGACAAGTGAGAATCTTGTCCGCCGAAAGCCCAAGGGTTCCTGGGGAAGGATCGTCCGCCCAGGGTTAGTCGGGACCTAAGGCGAGGCCGAAAGGCGTAGTCGAAGGACAACTGGTGGAAATTCCAGTACCACTCCAGACTGTTTGAGCGAAGGGGTGACGCAGGAGGTCCAGGGAAGCGGCCGGATGGAAGAGGCCGTCCAAGCAGCAAGAGGGGAATCGAGGCAAATCCCGGTTCTGGTAACTTCAAGCTGTGATGGGGAGGGAAGAACAGTACCGAAGTCCTGAGGATCACACTGCCGAGAAAAGCCTCTAGTGAGGAAAGGAGTGCCCGTACCGAAAACCGACACAGGTGGGCGCGTGGAGAACACGAAGGCGCGCGGGAAAACTCTCGTTAAGGAACTCGGCAAAATGGCCCCGTAACTTCGGGAGAAGGGGCGCTCATCGAGAGATGAGCCGCAGTGAAAAGGCCCAAGCGACTGTTTATCAAAAACACAGGTCTCTGCCAAGCCGAAAGGCGAAGTATAGGGGCTGACGCCTGCCCGGTGCTGGAAGGTTAAGAGGAGGGCTTAGGGTTTCGACCCGAAGGTCTGAATTGAAGCCCCAGTAAACGGCGGCCGTAACTATAACGGTCCTAAGGTAGCGAAATTCCTTGTCGGGTAAGTTCCGACCCGCACGAAAGGCGCAACGACTTGGGCGCTGTCTCAACGAGAGACCCGGTGAAATTGTAATACCTGTGAAGATGCAGGTTACCCGCGGCTAGACGGAAAGACCCCGTGGAGCTTGACTGCAGCTTGATATGGGAGATGGGTATGTCATGTACAGGATAGGTGGGAGACAGAGAAGCAGGGGCGCAAGCCAATGTGGAGTCGGTGTTGGGATACCACCCTTGAGATGCCAATCTTCTAACCTGGCGCCATGAAACTGGCGTGGGGACAGTGTCAGGCGGGCAGTTTGACTGGGGCGGTCGCCTCCAAAAAGGTAACGGAGGCGCCCAAAGGTTCCCTCAGCGCGGATGGAAATCGCGCAGTGTGTGTAAAGGCAAAAGGGAGCTTGACTGCGAGACGGACAGGTCGAGCAGGGACGAAAGTCGGGCTTAGTGACCCGGCGGCCCCGAGTGGAAGGGCCGTCGCTCAACGGATAAAAGCTACCCCGGGGATAACAGGCTGATCTCCCCCAAGAGTTCACATCGACGGGGAGGTTTGGCACCTCGATGTCGGCTCATCGCATCCTGGGGCTGAAGTCGGTCCCAAGGGTTGGGCTGTTCGCCCATTAAAGCGGTACGCGAGCTGGGTTCAGAACGTCGTGAGACAGTTCGGTCCCTATCTGCCGCGGGCGCAGGATACGTGAGAGGAATCGTCCTTAGTACGAGAGGACCGGGATGAACAGACCGCTGGTGTCCCAGTTGTTCTGCCAAGAGCATAGCTGGGTAGCTAAGTCTGGAAGGGATAAGCGCTGAAAGCATCTAAGCGCGAAGCCCCCCTCAAGATAACGTGTCCCATCCATTTATGGAGTAAGACCCCTTGAAGAAGACGAGGTAGATCGGTCCGGAGTGGAAGCGTAGTGATACGTGGAGCTGACGGATACGAATCGGTCGAGGGCTTCACCAGAGGAACAGGGAAACGACAGACGACTCGCTGTCTGGGAAGACAGGTATACAAACTACTTGAAGCACGAAGGTGACTTCAAGGAAGTACATAGGGTTGATGCGGTGTCTGCGAAGAAGCGTTCACTTTAGTGCCAGCGGATGAGCTGACACCGTATGAACCCAGTCTGGTGACGAGAGCGGAGGGGCCACACGCGTACCCATCCCGAACACGACCGTTAAGACCTCCAGCGCCGATGATACTTGGAGCGCGAGCTCCTGGGAAAGTAGGACATTGCCAGGCGAGAGAGCAGGAAGAGAGAGGCGTTGCACCCGATGTGGTGCAGCGTCTTTTTGTATGTGACTGTAGGTACAAGTGGAGGAACCGACAAAGAGAGAAAGAGGAGAAGGAAGATAAACGGGGAAACCCGTTTATTTACCGTCTGAAGTTCCTTGAATGCATGGAAGCAGAGTTGGTGTTTCGTGAGGGGAGCGATAGAGAGAAGACGACGAGAGCGGATGAAGTGTTTTTGTGTGTGACTGTAGGTACAAGTGGAGGAACCGACAAAGAGAGAAAGAGGAGAAGGAAGATAAACGGGGACACCCGTTTATTTACTGTCTGAAGTTCTGAATGCATGGAAGTAGAGTTGATGTTTATGACGGGATTGTGTCTGCTTGAGGGCAAAAGAGGGGGGGCAGTGCCAAAACATGTTCCCTGGCGTCGTTGTGTTCACAAGGCGGACACAAACAGCCCGTTGACATGCCTCAGATGTGGCGGAACTGTGTCCAAAGACCCGATGAGGGGGAGGGGTGCAGAAAATAGAGATCCCACAAGTGCTTATTTGGAACGTGGCTATCGCCGTGTACAAAATAAGCTCCTGAGAAGTGCTTAAAGGCCGGAAAACCAACGAAAATGGGGTCTGAACGGCAAATAAGCTCGTCTGAAGCGCTTATTTCCTCTCTTGGGCCTCCGTTTCGGCGAATAAGCGCTTCTCGGATCTCTATTTGGCCCTGGCGCCGACAGCCGCAGCCCCGAGCCCCCCGGTGCCTGGCCGGGTGCCACTTCCAAACGGATCACGCCCTGATGTATCTAGTCCCTTCTTATGTGTTGCGGCTGTGCGTCTGTCTAATCAAGTAACTTAGATAATAATTGGACAAAGGGTTCTATGTTGAGCCTGAGAACGTAAAATCTAATAGGACAATCGTCTCTGTGACTGTGACTGTGACTGTGACTGTGACTGTGACTGTGACTGTGACTGTGAATTTGAATTTGAATTTGAATTTGAATTTGAATTTGAATTTGACTCTGACTCTGACTCTGACTCTGACTCTGACTCTGACTCTGACTCTGACTCTGACTCTGACTCTGACTCTGACTCACAGTCTGGACCGCTTTGATGACTGTACGGAACGCACCTCTTCGGTCGGCCAAAGCTCTAAGGATGCGCAGCATCTGAATCGTTGGTGAGTCCGACTTCATTATAATCAATCCACTATGCAGTATTGGCAGGAGGGAATCATGGACAGAATTCTCCTCGGTTTGAGTGCTGTAACTCTTATTGGGTATCTGCTACTTGGATTCTACCGTCCGGGGGTTGCACTAAACGGATTAAGTATGACAGCAGATATGTTCGTACAGGCAGTTCCATGGATTGTTGTCTCCATGTTTGCAGCTGGGTTGCTTGCGCAGTTTTTGCACCCGGGCCTAATTGCTAGGTGGCTTGGACGAGAGGCTGGAGTTGGAGGTGTGGTTCTGGGGGCATTGTTGGGGATGCTTGGAACGGGATCGCGTTGGGCTATGTATCCTTTAGCCACTGGCCTCCTTGCTGCTGAGGCGAGTCCCGGATCGGTTTTTGCCTTCGTAACGACATGGCAGCTCGTCTCTCTGACACGGCTGCCTGCTGAAGTGCCGTTCTATGGTGCGAAGTTCACGATTGTCCGTGCGGTAATGTCTGTGTTTATCGCCATCATCGGCGGCATGCTACTGGAGCACATTGAGATTTAAAACGACCGACACCACTTTGCTGAGATGGTATATAAGGATGAAAGCCCATGTGCGAAGACATGGGCTTTTGTGATGCATGACACTAATCTAATCGTCGTACTGGTTGAAGAGAATGCGTAAAATGATGCGCCACAAGCGGTAAATGGACGGCTGCGACGGCTGAGTTGGCTGAGTTGGCTGAGTTGGCTGAGTTGGCTGAGTTGGCTGAGTTGGCTGAGTTGGCTGAGTTGGCTGAGTTGGCTGAGTTGGCTGAGTTGGCTGAGTTGGCTGAGTGGGGGTTCCAGACAACGCGTCGATGAATGCTGACGCGTTGACAGAGCCCCAGCCTGTACATGCGTCCCATCCGGGTGCAGCCTGGTAACCGACAACGCCATTATATGAGTTATTTCCAACCGTGATATCGTTGTACGGGAGTGTCGTGGAATTTTGATAAAGTGTCTTGGTCAGTCCTTTTAATGGACCGAGGCCAACTTGGGTTCGCCTTTGGTTTGCCAGTGCAACGATGGCAGCAAAAACGGGTGCAGAGACGGAGGTGCCGCCGACAACGCCTGGTTGTCCTTGAAATACAAACTGGTAGCCTGTGTCTGGATCGGCGTTGAGTGCAACGTCAGGTATCCCACGGCCGCTCATTTGCCCGCTCGTGCTGCCCTTGAAAATCTTTCTTTGAAACAGGGGCGAGCTGAAGGCAAGACTGAAGCCTCCGCCTGTTGCGCCTTGGTCTTGTGGTGTTTTATAGGTCCATGCAGTTTCAGTACCGTCGGGGTGAAGTGATGTTCCTCCCACCGCGACTGCGTGCGGGGCAGTGGCAGGTGCATCCGCGTGCTTGATGCGGACGCGGTAGGGGTTGTGGAGGCCGTAAGCACCTTGATCGCCTGAGGAAATACACACGGTAACACCCTTGGCGTCGAGTTGTTTAATGAGCATCGCAATTGTCTTCAGTGACTGTTGACCAAAACTTGTCTCGCCATCGCCGTAAGAGATAGAAATTACTGACGGATGGTGGGCGGTGTCCTTGAGAATATACTTTAGTGTCCTTATCATCGCTTGACCAAAACTATAGAAGGTCTGTCCGCCATTGGCTTCGTAAACTACAATTTTCGATCCCGGCGCCACAGCTCCCGCCCACTGCAAATCAATGCTCGCTTCTGCATCTTGAGGCAGTGTACCTCCATCATTTTGCGTTCCATCGACAGACACAAATGTGACTGCGGGCGGTGTAATTCCGTTTGCCTGCCAGAATTGGTGAGCGTCTGTGAGACTGTAACCGCTCGAAAATTCAAGAATGCCTATTGTCTGGCCGCTGCCGTCAAGATGGGCGGGGATTTGGTATGCTTTACGAATATCGGAAGGAGCATAGCCCTTTCCGCCGTTAACACGATTGCTTGTGGAAAACAGATAATGTTTCTTCAAAATGAACTCACCTCTTTCGCCTTTCTTGCAATCTATGAATGCGAAAGAGGTGTTGTCCGATATAGTAGTCTAGTTAACTTGTAAATGGGTCTGTTGCTGTGCTGCTTCAGATTGCCTCATGACCTGGCTGAATCTAATGTCTTGTACATCGTAATATGTTCAATACCTGCTTCAAAAAATAGACTTCCTTTCGGGCTGTATCCCAGGTCTTCGTAGAAACGTCGAGCATGGGTCTGCGCATTGAGCTTGAGTTTCGTGAACCCCGAACGAACTGCTTCGTCTTCAAGAAACCTCATCAATGCCTTGCCAATTCCGTTTTTTCTCTTCGAGGCTACGACGGCCACACGTTCTACCTTTGCTGTATTGTGGTCATCAGTAGGTCGAATCCGTGCAGTTCCAACGACATTGCCCCCTTCATCCTGAACAACAAAGTGAATGGTTTCCGCCGCTTCATCTAACTCATCAAGCTCAAGTTCATCTGGTACCTTCTGTTCTTTCACAAAGACTTCTGTTCGGACTCTATATGCAGCTTCCTGTAATGGTCTGTTTTCAACTCGTGCTATAGAAAACCTCACAAAACCCCTCCTCATCGCAACACATGGTCATGCGTTTATTCAAAGCTGTTCCGGTATTTCAGCATATACGATACAAGTCTTTCTCTATGATGTACATACTTAAAGTGTACAAACATACCGAAAGTGAGAGAGAACGAAACTGAACGAGAATCATGAGTCAAAATCGATGCTTTGGGAACATTGTTCAGAGAGACCTGTGCCAGAATACATGTGAGTTGGGAAGGAGATATGGAATGAGTACCACTGAAGTATTCGGGATTAAAGAAAATGGAGACGTCGTAAAGGTTGGAGAAACAGAAGATGCCATGAGAGGTGCGATGTTCATTTGGGCTCAGCTGTCTGGCGACTACGATGCGGGTAGTGTCATGGATTTTAGTCCTCTGTGGGAACTCTGTGACACTGCGCGAATGAAGGACAAGGACAGTTTAGTCCTGAAGACAACGTTCGACAACGTTGTATTTATGCAAGAAGATATCCCGCAGATGCTGGATGCATTCATGGACTTTGACAAACGCCATCCTGGAAGCAGTTTGCCGGAACAGGCTGAAATCGTACGGAAGCAGATTCTCAGCGATGACAATATGATTGGTGTTTGCTGGAATCAGATTTCGAGCATACCAAATGCGTGGAAAGTGACCAGTCCGAAGGACCATCAATTGGAGCCGTATAACATTAACGAGCAGTCCGAGCACTGGGTAGGGAAGACAGTCAATTGATAACAGTTTCAAGTTTCAATGAGCATTAGAGCCCATTGTCATTTTTGCGAGGCAGCCCGATATTCATAGACCGCTTGTATTCATTTTTTAATGTTTCGTGTGCACTCTGAGCGCATTCTTTAAGAAATTTTGTTATTGATTCAAACTCAGCAGTTTCTAGGTTCTTGTTTAACGTCAAATCTTTGAACTCCGTGAATGTTTCTCCAAATCTAATGCGGATTGTGATTTCATTAGGACTGTCCGTTGCACCGGTAATTTGTTCGAGAACCTCTGCCTTGACGTCGTATGACTGAAGGCCAATTTTCTGAAATTCTTCAATGAGTTGTCTGTGTACCTGAGGATAGCGCAGTTGTAACAGCGTAGTTCGCACATCATGTTCCATGATTGGGTTCATCCCTCCAAACGGTGTTGCCAAACGGTGTTTGCCAAGTGTTCTTCTTCCTGGCGGATGTGAAACTCCACAACAGCTAACAATGCATGAAAGCGCAGCATGGTGTTGTCATTGACTGCTCGAGTTTTCACCATTGTCCTACAAGAGTAGAGGCTCTTCAAGGGCGCGAAGGAAATCTCTTGTGTCAAGAATACTTCGTAAAATTCCCGTCATTTCTCTCGCATCACGGTCAGAAGCGTCATCAATCAAGCGATGAGATTCTGTATGATTGTGCTCTCTGTCACAGAACCTTGTCTCTCAGTGCTGTATCGTGCAATACAGAACACAGCTTGTTAGCTCAAATTGGGGCTGAAAATTGCAAGGATACTACTATTTAAAAAGAGGTGGTTCTGGTGGCCGAACTCAATTTTTCAATCACGGCAGAGTGGTCGGGAACCGGGAGAGACGGAGAAGGAGTTATTGATACGGGAGGGCAAACGATACATTATGCCGCTCCCGATAACATGGGTGGTAAAGGAACCGGTACCAGTCCCGAAGAGTTGTTGCTCAGTGCTGTTGCTTCCTGTTACAGTTCAACTTTGTTTGCATTATTAAAAAAAACAGGTATGCCGGTGGAAAAAATCACAATTCAAACTGAGGGCATCGTAACAGACTACCCTCTGAAGACCAAGTTTTCAACTCTGCGTGTTCATCCAACCGTTCATGGCGGTGTTGAAGCTCTCAGCCAACGCTATCAGGAAGCAGCCTTAACCGCACGTGATAAGTGTTTCATTGGTAAGTCCATTCATGGCAACATCTCATATGAAGTCGGACATGTTTTGGTAAAACCTGCGGTGCAGTCCTAGTTCCCTGGACTGCACTTTCTTTGCGTGTGATGCTTGCAAGCAAAATAAATCCAGCATATCAACATGTTCGCAGTGATCTTCATCACAATGGTCTCCAAAATAGTCCGTTGAGACCGGCGTATATGGTCTGAATGCATCTAGCAAATAGTCTTTGCACTATACAGATTTAGTAACCTTTAGTCTTCGGTAACTTCCCCTGCAACTTGTATGCTTAATACAGAAGTCAGAGAGTTCTTCTACACATCAGCGATGTTTCACTCAGATTTATGACTCAGCAGACGTTCATCGATGGCGATGATTGAAGGCAAAGGGGAGATAGAAGTGTCAGGCCCAGCGTTGAAGAAGCAGGATTCTCACTACGCAATTCATGAGTCTGCTTACGGAGAAGCAGAGGAGCTGACTGACCTGCTTGGACAGTTGCTCGAAGACAACCAACTCAACAAGGCTCATATGCTTGTTCCGGTCATTGTTGAACATTGGCAGACGAGAACACTCCAGCACGCAAGTGAAGAGGAAGAAGGTCTGTATCAAGAAATGCTCTCGGAAGACCCTTCACTTGTGGAGAAAATTGCTGGATTGAAACGCGATCACGACTTGATGAGAGAACTGGTCAATCAAGTAAACCTCCAATTCATGAACCTGGAGCAAGCAGGTACAAATCCGAAACTTGAGGACCTAAGGCAGATTTTGCAGCGATGTAAAACGCTCTTGTGGTTGAACCGGACGCACAGTCGTTCAGAAGAGACACTACTTGCGTAGATAAGATTGTTGTCGAGAAGTCAGAGAAAAAGGGATTTGAAAGGATGAATAGCTGTGAATAACAATACAGCCGAAGAAACCGAGTTTTTGCAGCGACTGCGCGCGGAAGCATTGGATACCGACAAAGAAGACCTCCTCGCAATTTTTGAACTTCGCTTTGGCGGAATGCCTGAAAGTGTTAAAAAATCCATTCACGCCATTGATGACGGTACGAAATTGGAACGATTGGTTCTTGTAGCTGCTAATGTACCAGTCTTATCAAAATTCATGGAGGAATTAGGGCAGGGCACGGAAGCATTTCGGATTGTCGGAGAAGACTACAATCCGTTGTCTCAGCCCTAATCCGAATATGCAGTACTGTGAAGCACTGTGAAGTACGACTCGAAGTATGAAACGAACTACCGAGTATTGGGGGAAGGTCTGGTGAGACTTCCAGAGTCATTGAATAACATCACCAAAAAGTTGTTTCCTGGGTACTTTGCATCGGTCATGGCAACCGGCATTGTATCCATCGCATCGTTTCTTACGGGGCATAAGGCGCTGTCAGACTTCCTCTTTATTGCGGCGAATGTGTTCTATGTGATTCTCATCTTAGGCTATCTGTTGCGGCTGGCCTTATTTCGGAAAGAAACCTGGACCGACATGACCAATGCTGCAAAGGTGTTTGGATATTTCACGTTCGTGGCAGGGTCAGATGTGCTGGCAACACGGTATTCCCTTGCTGGAGACTACCAGGCGGCGTTGTGGTTAGGGGTAGTCGCGCTCATCGCGTGGACACTGATGAACTACTTTATCTTGACCTTCATGGTCTTTTACAATGAGCAACCGATTACAAAGGCACTCAATGGTACCTGGTTGTTGGCAACAGTTAGTGCTCAGTCGCTGTCTATTGTGTCGCTCATTGGCATCCACACGTTGCCGACTCACCGATCGCTATTGATTCTACTATCCGTGTCGTTTTGGGCGTTTGGCGTGGTTATCTACCTCATTTTCATTGCGCTCATCATCTACCGCTATTTCTTCCATGTTACGAAACCAAGCGATATGACGCCGCCTTACTGGATTAACATGGGAGCTATGGCCATCACTACACTGGCAGGAGCACACCTGGTCTTGGCAGCACCGACAGCGCCAATCCTGACTATGCTGCAGCCGTTTATGGAAGGTTTCACAATTCTGCTCTGGGTATGGGGGACTTGGTGGATCCCGTTTCTGTTCATCGTTGGCTTTTGGAAGTATGTACTGGACCGCGAACCGGTTCGCTATGACCCAGCCTTATGGAGCATGGTCTTCCCGTTGGGCATGTATACGACGGCCTGCGACACAATGAGCAAGATTCCCGGGTTGGGTCTGATTCATTCGTTTGTCACTGTCGGACTTTGGATTGCGATAGCATCTTGGTTCATGGTGGCAGTGTTATTCCTGGTTAAGAACAAGTCATCCGAGCGACAGCAATCTCCGCAAAAAGCGATGAGATAAAAGCAATGCAAGGTACTGTGAACCGCAAAATTGTAAGTCAGGCTCCAAAATTATAAGAGAGACGGAAAGGAGAGTTCTGCACGTGGTACAGCAGAAACGTACACTGGCGAAAGCATTCAGCCATTTACAGCGCGGGCAGCGCATTAATCAGAACTGGACAGAGCAAAGTCCGCGTCCGCGGGACTGGGAAGATACCTACAGAGGTCGCTGGCAGCACGATAAAGTAGTTCGCTCCACACACGGTGTGAACTGCACAGGCTCCTGTAGTTGGAAGATTCATGTGAAAGACGGAATTGTGGCTTTTGAGACACAGCAGACAGATTATCCTTCAAACGGTGCTGACGTGCCTGATTATGAACCGAGAGGATGTCCGAGAGGAGCAAGCTTCTCCTGGTATGAATACAGTCCCCTTCGTGTGAAATACCCGTACGTCCGCGGCGAATTGCTGCAGATGTGGCGTGAGGAAAAGAAGGCGGCCGGCAACAATCCGGTCGAGGCCTGGAAACGACTCATGGCAAACCCGCAGAAGGTGAAGCGGTACAAAGAGGCCCGAGGGAAGGGCGGCTTGGTCCGCAGTAGTTGGCAGGAAGTCAATGAACTGATGTCTGCATCCATGATTCACACCATCAAAGAATACGGGCCGGACAGAGTCACCGGATTCAGCCCAATTCCGGCAATGTCGCAAGTGAGTTATGCGGCAGGATCGCGTTTTCTATCCATGATTGGCGGCACCATCGTCAGCTTCTACGACTGGTACGCAGACTTGCCGCCGGCATCCCCGCAGATTTGGGGAGAGCAGACAGACGTTCCAGAAAGTGCAGATTGGTACAACTCCAAGTACTTCATTATTTGGGGTACAAACCTGCCGATGACAAGAACGCCTGACGCTCACTTCATGGTAGAGTCTCGCTACAACGGAACCAAAGTTGTCGGTGTCAGCCCTGACTATGCAGAATACGTCAAGTTTGCGGATCAGTGGTTGCCGGCCAAAGCAGGCACAGATGCCGCATTGGCTTTGGCTATGACGCATGTGATTCTGCAGGAGTTCTATGTAGACCACCCGACAGACTACTTTCTCAACTACGCCAAAGACTATACAGACTTGCCGTTTCTCGTAACGCTGAAAAAAGCACAGCCTGAGGGCACAGAGACTGATGCAGAAGCCAACGAGATTGACGAGAACACCTGGGTGTCTGACCGGTTCCTTCATGCAGCGGACTTAACCCCTGACGAGAAAATGGGCGATTGGAAAACCCTGATTTGGAATGAATCCGAGGATGCACCCGCTGTTCCAAACGGCAGCATGGGCTTTCGCTGGGATGAGTCGAAGAAATGGAACCTTCGGATGGAAGATGAGAACGGAACCCCGTTGCAGCCGCAGTTGTCTTTTGTGGACAGCTCTGACGATGTACTGCAAGTGGGCTTCCCGGTGTTTGAAGAAAACAGCACGGGTGTTGTGAAGAGAGGCGTGCCGGTTCGAAAGATCCAAACTGCATCTGGTGAAAGCGTCTTTGTAACAACAGTCCTTGATTTAATGATGGCGCACCACGGTGTTCGCCGGGGACTAGTTGGAGAGTATCCGGAAAGCTATGACAGTCTCGTTCCATACACACCTGCATGGCAGGAACAAATCACGGGTGTGAAGCGGGAGTTAGCCATTCAAGTCGCACGGGAGTTTGCAGATAACGCAGACAAGACACAGGGTAAATCCATGATTGCCTTAGGCGCTGGCACCAACCACTGGTACCACAGCGACTTGATTTACCGGGCCATTATCAACTTGGTGCTGTTGACAGGCTGCCAGGGCGTAAACGGCGGCGGCTGGGCGCACTATGTTGGTCAGGAAAAGGTTCGTCCCTTGGAAGGCTGGTCTACAGTCGCCTTTGGGCTGGATTGGATGCGGCCGCCGAGACAAATGAACGGAACCTCTTTCTTCTACTTTTCTACAGACCAGTTCCGGTATGAGGAAAAGGACGTTGCCACCAAGTCGTCTCCGTTGGCAGGAAAGTTTGCCGATACACACCCGGCGGATACGAATGCGTTAGCGGCACGGCTGGGCTGGCTGCCGTCATATCCACAGATGACCCAGAACTCTTTGGACGTCATCAAAGCGGCCCGCGAAGCCGGTGCAAACACACCGCAAGAAGTGGCCAAGTGGGTTGGGCAGCAGCTAAAGGACGACAAACTGAACTTCGCAGTGGAAGACCCGGACAACGAAAAGAACTTCCCGCGAGTGATGTTCGTGTGGCGGTCGAACCTATTGGGATCGTCCAGTAAAGGCCATGAGTATTTCTTAGAAAACCTGCTGGGTGCATCTGGCCATACATTGGCACGAGAGAACAAGGACTGGAGACCGGAAAACATCAAGGTCAGCGACGACGTACCCCGCGGCAAGCTAGACCTATTGATAGACATTGACTTTCGTATGACAGGAACCGGGTTGTATTCGGACATTGTCCTGCCTGCAGCCACCTGGTATGAAAAACATGACTTAAGCAGTACGGATATGCATCCGTTTATCCATCCGTTTAACCCGGCCATTTCCGCACCGTGGGAGACCAAATCGGATTGGAACGCATTTAAGAGCATTGCAAAATCCTTCAGCGAACTCTCAGAGAAGTATTTGCCTGAGCAAGAAGACGTAGTGATGGTGCCTCTGGCTCATGACAGCCCGGATGAACTTGCCCAATCAAGCGGAAAAGTCTTGGATTGGCGTAAGGGTGAAGTGGAAGCCATCCCCGGTAAAACCATGCCGAAGTTCGTGGTTGTGAAGAGAGACTATCCACACATTTACGAACAGATGATTTCCATGGGACCTCTGGCGGAGAAGAACATGAGCGTCAAAGGCATGACGGTCTCCACAGAAGAAGCCTACAAGGAATTTGGCCAGCGGGTCGGCAGATATCCGGATTCAGCTTCTGAAACCCTGCGCGGAAAGCCGCGGTTAGACGAAGACCGGCACCTGGTGGAAGCCATCTTAACTATGGCCGGTGCCACCAACGGCAAACGGGCCTATGACGAGTGGAAGGCGCTGGAGAAAACAACAGGCCTGGAACTGGCAGAACCCATCACGGGCGAGCGGAAAGCAGAAGCCATGACCATGGCAGATATCACAGCCCAACCGCGCTTGTCACTGGCAACTCCGGTTTGGAGCGGTTTGGAAGGAGAAGGACGCAGATACTCTCCCTTCACTTCCAATGTAGAATACAAGATTCCGTGGCGTACGTTGACGGGACGGCAGCACTTCTATGTCGATCACGAAATGATGCTCGACTATGGCGAAGGCCTGCCCCTGTACCGACCGCCCATTGACGAAGTACCCTTCGTGGAAGGCGACCAGCAGGTGGAAGGGAACGGGCAGCAGACACTGGTGGTCCGCTACCTGACACCGCACCAGAAGTGGGGGATTCACTCCACTTATACAGACAATCACCGGATGCTCACATTGTTCCGGGGCGGTCAGGTGATTTGGATGAACGAAGAAGATGCATCGGATATCGGTGTGAAAGACAACGACTGGGTTGAGGTCTACAACCGTAACGGCGCCATCTCAGCCAGAGCCGTGTTGACGTACAGAATTCCGCGGGGTGTATCCATGATGTATCACTCGCAGGACCGGACCATTGGTGTCCCTGGCAGCAAAGTCACTGGTGACAGAGGCGGAACGCACAACAGTGTAACCCGTATTATTCCGAAACCGACACACATGATTGGCGGCTATGCACAGCTCAGCTACGGATTTAACTACTACGGACCGACAGGGCATCAGCGTGATGTCGTTGCTGTGATTCGGCCCTTGAAGGAGGTTGATTGGCTTGAAGATTAAAGCGCAAATTGCAATGGTGATGAATCTGGACAAATGCATCGGTTGTCACACCTGCAGTGTGACCTGTAAAAATACCTGGACCAATCGACCTGGCACAGAATACATGTGGTTTAACAATGTAGAGACAAGACCTGGTGTGGGCTATCCCAAGCGCTGGGAAGACCAGGAGAAGTTCAAGGGCGGATGGACACTGAAAGACGGCAAACTCCGGCTGCGTGCCGGGGGTGCCGTGAAAAAGCTGGCCAACATTTTCTATAATCCAGACCAGCCCACCATTGACGACTACTACGAACCGTGGACCTATGACTACGAAAACCTGATTCAAAGTCCCAAGAGGAAGCATCAGCCTGTGGCACGACCGCGATCGGCCCTGACAGGAGAGTGGATGGACAGTCCCAAATGGGGGCCCAACTGGGATGACGACCTGGCCGGCGGCTCGGAAATCGCACCCCAGGACCCGAACTTCCAACACATGCAGGAACACGTGGCATTCACCTACGAGCAGACCTTCATGATGTACCTGCCGCGGATTTGCGAGCACTGCCTGAATCCATCCTGTGTGGCGGCTTGCCCGTCGGGCGCCATTTACAAGCGGGATGAGGACGGTGTCGTCTTGGTCGATCAAGACGCTTGCCGCGGCTGGCGCTTCTGCGTCAGTGCCTGCCCGTACAAGAAGGTTTACTTCAACTGGAACACGCACAAGGCAGAAAAGTGTAACTTCTGCTATCCCAGGATTGAATCAGGGCTGCCCACAGTGTGCTCCGAAACCTGTGTCGGCCGGATTCGCTACTTGGGTGTCATTCTGTACGATGCAGACAAGGTCCGCGAGATGGCCTCTGTCAAAGATGAAAAGGACCTGTATGAAGCTCAGTTGTCTATGTTTTTAGATCCGAACGATCCCGAAGTCATCGAAGAAGCCCGCAAAGCCGGCATCTCCGAAGCATGGATGGAAGGCGCCCGCAATTCGCCGGTCTACAAAATGGCTGTTGAGTGGAAAGTGGCATTGCCCTTGCACCCAGAATACCGGACACTGCCCATGGTCTGGTACGTACCGCCCCTGAGCCCAATGATGAACAACATCCAGAACGAAGATGCTTTGTCACCAAAGGGCTACGTCGAAGCTGTCAGTCAGATGAGAATTCCGATGCAGTACCTGGCTTCCATTTTGACAGCGGGTGACGATGAAGTGATTCGCAAAGTCATGCTTCGCCTGACCGCTATGCGTGCCCACATGCGCGGCAAGAGTGTTGGCCAGTCCGAGGACACAAGCCTGCTGGATGAATCCGGATTGACGACAGAACAACTGGAAGCCATGGCACGGATGTTCGGCGTTGCCAAGTATAATGAGCGCTTTGTCATACCAAGCGGCAATCGCGATAAGGACCCGGATTTGGCGTACGAGCAAGGCGCCTGCAGCCTGGAAGGGATTGCACCGCCGGAAGGCGTCTTGGCACCGGTGTCTCACGGGGGCGATGAACGATGAGCATGGAACACATAGACAGCGAACTAGGAACGGGCCGACGAGCTGCCGGGAGTCAGTTGCTGGAGGCAGCACAATCCGAAGCAACCGCATATGTCGGAACAGTTGCGGGGTCTGGCGGGTCTGGCGGGTCGCGAGAGCTACCGGGATCATCCGCATCCGTGAAGGAAATGCCCGCCGATACGGACGCAGCCGCCGTTTGGACCCAGCCGGAATGGAAGATACTTTCGCTTTTGCTGAGCTATCCCGGGGATGAAATTTACTCTCAGTTAATAGAAGAAACGGCTGAATGGGCTCATGAAATTGGCGATGATGAGATGGTTCAGCTTGTCGCTGAGTTTCGAGACAGTGACGTTGAGGGTTTGGTAGCGGAATATGTACAGTACTTTGATTTCCAGTCCAACACCTGTCTGTACATGACGGCACATGAGCTTGGTGACAGCAGGAAGCGTGGAGTTGCACTGGTAGCCCTGCGGCGAATGCTTGCGGCTGCAGGGTGGGAACAGGATGAATTAGAACTGCCGGATTATTTGCCGCTGCTATTTGAGTTTTTGGCAGCCAAGTCATCGGATTTCGACGCGGGAGACGTGGAAATTCGCTTAGGCAGAGTGTGTAAAGTCATTGCCGGGAAACTGCCTGCTGAGAGCGTCTACCAGAAGCTGTTTACTGCGGCTGTCAAACGCCTGCCGGAAGTACCGATACCCGAAAATGGCATCGTTTTCACAGGCAATGAAGCGACGGATTTAGACGAACTGCCGTATCCCGTTTTTTACGAATAAGCGAGACCCAGTGAAAGGTTAAAGGTTAAAGGTTAAAGGTTAAAGTGAGGGGTGTAACACGATGAGTCAGTTCTTGTGGGTGATATTCCCATACCTAGCCCTGGCCCTGATGATTGTCGGTTCTCTCTACCGATTTGTATATGGGCAGCGCGGATGGGGATCGAAATCCAGTGAAATTCTTGAGAAGAAGTGGCTGAGACGAGGCAGCCTCATGTTCCACTGGGGCATGTTGTTTGTCTTCGGCGGTCATGTCATGGGCCTGCTGATTCCCATATCTGTTTATCACGCCCTTGGTGTGAGTACCGAATTCTATCATTTCAACGCCGATCTCTTTGGCGGCCTCGCCGGCCTCATCACCTTTGCCGGTGTTGTCATTCTCTTGTGGCGGAGGACCTTTGATTCCCGCGTCCGTGCCAACTCTAGTACGTCGGACTTTGTCGCACTCATTCTGTTGCTGATTGTCATTGGCATCGGAACCTTTGAAACGGTGGGCTACAACAATATCTTTGGAGCCTACGAGTACCGGACAACAATTGGTCCGTGGATTCGTGAATTGGTGGTGCTGCACCCAAATGCGGCTTTGATGAAGTCGGTTCCGGTGGTCCTGAAAGCCCACATTTTGGCCGCTTTCTCGTTGTTCGCAATTTGGCCGTTCACTCGGCTGGTTCACGTGTTCAGCCTGCCCATTCGGTATCCACTGCGAGCTCCTGTACAGTATCGATCGCGCAACCGGTATCGTCACTATTAATCTAGCCTAGCCCTGTTAGTATTATGGGTCGGACAGAGTCATGCGGCGAACACTCTATTGCGGTAGGGAGAGGAGAGGAGAGGAGAGGAGAGGAGAGGAGAGGAACAAACCAGGTGGTGGATTGTAGCGGTTTGGCCGGTGCGTCACGGTATGACAGGTGGATAAAGGTTGAAGAGGGATTATTTATAGGAATAAATGAGGATAAATCCGGTGAAACCGGATTTTTTCCTGTTCGACGCCTATTAATTCGCGCTTACCGAACAAAATGGCAGTAACTTGAGATTATGTTAATACAGTCCGCGCTGCTAGGGGTGGGCGGACCGCGAGGGGGTTAGTGAGGCGGTTGGCAAGGCGGTTGGCAAGGCGGTTGGCAAGGCGGTTGGCAAGGCGGTTAGTGCCTGGAAAGATCCCTAATGTCGACCGCGGGCTGCGATTGTGATCTCAACGATCCCTAATGTCGGTACCGTCAAGATATTAGTGTCACGAATGATCACTAATGTGAGGAGGGTCAGGGCGGGGCGTCGCGGATAGGGAGCAACGGGATCCCTATTCTCGGCGGCAACCTAGGTTAGTGATCGAATCGATCCTTATTGCTGAGCCAGTATCGTAATAGGGAGCAGCGGGATCACTAACGAACCGGGCTAGGAACAAACTAGCTTACATGGGTAGGCTGCGTGAGTGCTCTTTCTTTCATTTTTTCCTAATATACCTATTATTTTAATTTAAGAACATTCTAAGTGTATAAATGGAATTTATCCGCTTATCTTTCTGTTCGATCCCAGTGCTTGCTCTGGCTACCACGCAGACTTGGCTCCCGGGGTTGCCTGTGAGGCGGTTGGTAAGGCGGTTGGCAAGGCGCTTAGTGCCTGGAAAGATCCCTAATGTCGGCTCCGGGCTGCGATTGTGATCTCAACGATCCCTAATGTCGGTACCGTCAAGATATTAGTGTCACGAATGATCACTAATGTGAGGAGGGTTAGGGCGGGGCGTCGCGGATAGGGAGCAACGGGATCCCTATTCTCGGCGGCAACCTAGGATAGTGATCGAATCGATCCTTATTGCTGAGCCAGTATCGTAATAGGGAGCAGCGGGATCACTAACGAAGGAATTGGGGATAAATGCACTGCGATTGGACCTCTGCACGACAGTGTCAAACGTGTGTTAAGGCGCCAACTCTGTATCTCTCACAACTGGTCCGTCTATGCCTACATTCACCGTAATGTTGCAGGCGCCATTTGGGTCACTGACGGAAATGGTTCCGCTCTGCGGACTCTGACTCTGACTCTGACAAAGCGGCTTGACGTGGAGTTCCTCTTAGACCTTTTAGAAGGTCATTCGCTTTTAGAATTCGCTCACATTTCCCATGACGATTTGGCGCAAACGGACTATTTCTTTTCTCTCTGACAGAGATATGCTTGTGAGTGGGGATTCCGAAACAGGTGACTTTTGAGGCCATTTTGTATGGGTCGAATTACAGTTTGACCTTGGTAATGACCTGACAAAGGAGAGCGGCGTCATGGCTAGAGTACGGATCTTTACAGGTCATTTCGGCAGCGGAAAGACAGAGTTTGCACTGAACTATGCATTCAAATTGGCGAAGACGGAAGAAAAAGTATGCTTGGTCGACATGGATATTGTGAATCCCTATTTCTGTTCTCGAGACGTGCGAGAAGAACTGGAACAGAGCGGCATTCGACTGATTTCTTCGAATCCCAATCTTGCCAATGCCGAACTGACAGTCATTTCTCCGGAGGTGATGGCAGTCTTCAACGATGACAGCTATGAAGTGGTCATAGACGTGGGTGGAGACGACTTAGGGGCGGTTGCGCTGGGGCAATTTAACGCATATTTCCGCAAAGAGCCTTATGACATGTATTTCGTTGTCAATACGAACCGGCCGTTCACCGCTCATCGCAGTCAGATAGTGGATTATATACAGACCGTGGAACGGGCCTCGCGGCTGAAAGTGACACATTTGATTGCCAACACGAATCTCTCTTTCGAGACAACGATGTCCGATGTTCTAAGGGGAGATGAGCTCGTATCTGAGATGGCAGACGAACTGAATTTGCCCCATAGTTTCACAGGTTGTCCGGCCGATTTGCGAAAAGAGGCGGAGGGGAGAGTCCGTGCGCCACTGTTCGAACTGAAGCTCTATATGAAAACTCCGTGGATGTAAGCGCATACAACGGCTGCCGTGGAGAAATGCGTGTGACGCGAGACAGCGTGCGTCATCAGGGCTGGAAGTCACGCAGAGCAAAAGTCGCGCTGGGCTGCACACGATGCAGGCTGTGGAAGTCCGCTGGGCTGCACGCGATGCAGGCTGTGGAAGTCAAGCAGGGCCCTGCGCCAAGCACAGCAAACGTAATCAGAGAGAAGGATCCCTGAAGGGAGGCGATAGGTATGGCGAGAGTTACCTTTACCGAGGACACTTGTAAGGGTTGTGGACTTTGTATCGATGTCTGTCCTAAAAACATTATTCAGTTTTCTGACAGGCTGAATGTGAAGGGGTATCATTCCGCTACGGTTCCGGAAGAAGACATGGATCAGTGCATTGGCTGTACTTTCTGCGCTGTCATGTGTCCGGACGTAACCATCGCAGTGAGTCTTTAGAGGGAGGGATCAATCATGGGTGACAAAGTCTTAATGAAGGGCACGGAAGCCATTGGTGAGGCGGCGATTCGTGCAGACTGTCAGTGTTTCTTCGGATATCCAATTACTCCGCAGACCGAGGTTGCAGCTTACATGGCGAAGAAGATGCCGGAACTTGGCCGCGTCTTCGTACAAGCCGAGAGTGAGGTTGCGGCAATCAATATGGTTTACGGTGCTGCAGGAACAGGCGTACGCTGCATGACTTCATCAAGCAGTCCCGGAATCAGCTTGAAAGCGGAAGGGATTTCGTACATTGCAGGTGCTGAATTGCCGTGTCTTATCGTTAATATTGTGCGGGGCGGACCGGGTCTAGGCAGTATTCAGCCGGCCCAGTCGGATTATTTCCAGGCGACAAAAGGCGGGGGACACGGTGACTACAACATGCCTGTATTTGCGCCTTCATCGATTCAGGAAATGGTCGATCTCATTCAAGAAGCCTTCGATGTAGCTGACGCCTACCGCACCCCTTGTATGCTGATGGGTGACGGGATGTTGGGCCAGATGATGGAGCCTGTTGAGTTTCATGAAACCGCCAGGAGAGAACTGCCGAAAAAGGATTGGGCAGCCGACGGACTGCGGGGGAGAGCACACCATAATGTCATTAATTCACTCTATCTGAATCCGGAAGAATTAGAGCAACACAACTTGCACTTGCAAGAAAAATACCAGCAGATTAAGAAAAACGAGGCTCGCTATGAAATCTACAACTGCGAAGGAGAAGTGGATATCATCCTGGCGGCCTATGGAACCACTTCTCGTGTTTGTAAAAACGTCATTAAGATGGCGGCAGAAGAAGGGATTCGAGTTGGCCTCGTACGTCCAATCACCTTGTGGCCGTTTCCAAATGAAGCCTTCGAAAAGACAGTGGAACATACGAAGTATGGATATTTGGCGGTGGAGATGAGTGCAGGGCAGATGATAGAGGATGTCAGGCTTGTAGTTAATGGTAGAAAACCGGTAGGCTTTCACGGACGCATGGGCGGTATGGTTCCGAATCCCGAAGACATACTGGCAAAGGTTCGCGAGCTTGCGCTCGAGGGGGTGAAGTAATTGGCGTTGACATTTGAAAAGCCAAAAGGATTGACGGATGTTCCAACGCACTATTGTCCAGGCTGTACTCACGGCATTATTCACAGGCTCATCGCAGAGGTTGTGGACGAACTGGGTGTTCTGGACAAGACAGTTGGTGTGGCACCAGTTGGGTGCTCCGTTCTTGCCTACGACTACTTCTCCTGTGACATGTACGAAGCTGCTCACGGCAGAGCGCCTGCTGTTGCAACGGGAATCAAGCGTGCGAAGCCGGATGCCACGGTCTTTACCTATCAGGGAGACGGCGATTTGGCAGCCATCGGTACAGCGGAGATTGTTCACGCTGCGACACGGGGTGAAAAAATCACTACTGTCTTTGTCAATAACGCCATCTATGGAATGACCGGCGGCCAAATGGCGCCAACATCACTGCCGGGTCAAGTGACGGAAACATCGCCCTATGGCCGGAATACTGGCCTTGCTGGGTATCCAATCAGAGTTTCGGAAATGATTTCAACATTGGACGGAGCCAGTTACGTTGAACGTGTGTCCGTTGACAGTGTTAAAAATGTCATGAGAGCTAAGAAGGCAATCAAGAAAGCCTTTGAATACCAAATTGCAGGTAAAGGTTTCAGCATGGTTGAGGTACTCTCAACGTGTCCCACGAACTGGGGGTTGTCTCCCACAGAAGCGTTGACGTGGCTGCGAGACAACATGATGCCTTACTATCCTCTCGGTGTGAAAAAAGATATCGGGGAGGAGGATTAAGATGGTGTCACAAGAAATCATATTTGCGGGGTTCGGCGGACAAGGAATTCTCTCAATGGGGAAATTTCTGGCATACGCTGGCATGGAAGCGGGTTTGAACGTCTCATGGCTGCCTTCCTACGGCCCGGAGATGCGGGGCGGAACCGCCAATTGTGGCGTTATTATCACAGACGAAGCTATCGGATCGCCAATTGTGACCCGTCCCACCGCCTTAGTTGTTATGAACCGGCCTTCACTCGACAAATTTGAGTCTGTACTCCAACCGGGAGGTCTGTTAATTCTTGACTCCAACCTCGTTACACGCTCATCCGAAAGAACCGATATAGACATCATTTCTATTCCGGCGCAAACGTCTGCCGAGGAACTGGGAAACAAACGTGCTGCAAACATGGTGCTTTTGGGCGCTTTGGCAGCCAAGACGGGGATTATTGCAGAGGACCTGTTGTTGCAGTCGATACAGCGCCACGGAAAGAAGGACTTTTTTGAAGTGAACCAAAAGGCTTTGGCAAAAGGGGCGGAGTACGTGCCAGCGCACAGCGCCTCATGATGCTGAAAAATCCAGACTAAGAATGCCTAGTGATGACATGGAGGGTGTTGTTGAGTGAGGAAGAGATTCCGAGACTACGGCTACCAAGTTGGAACACTGGATCCGGGACCTGAAAACTCGATTACAGATGTAGCTGGGGTCTCCGTGGGTCATGCGACCCTCAGGCCCGAAGCTGGGCACCAGCGTGATGTCTGCACAGGTGTTACAGCCATCTTCCCCCACTCTGGGAATCTATACAGAGATAAGCCCGCGGCCGCGGTACATGTGATTAACGGTTTTGGGAAGACGACTGGATTAGTCCAAGTCGAGGAGTTGGGCGAGCTTGAGTCCCCCATCATGCTGACCAATACGTTCAGTGTCCCTGCTGTAACAGAGGGGACACTGAGGTATATGTTGATGCAGCACCCGGAAATTGGAGATACCAGCGGTTCGTTAAACGTGGTAGTTGGGGAGTGTAACGACAGTTATTTAAATGACATGCGGGGTCTGCACGTGCGGCCTTACCATGCGCTTGAGGCTTTGCAGCGTGCTCACAAGGGCGGTGCCGTTATCGAAGGCAGCGTGGGGGCAGGCACGGGAATGCGCTGCTTTGGATGGAAAGGAGGAATTGGGACCGCGTCAAGAAAAGTGGAAACAAGTGAAGGCAGTTTTGTTTTAGGCGCACTTGTTCTGACGAATTTTGGAGAGGCACAGGACTTGATGATACTGGGGGTACCTGTTGGACAGTACCTGCAACCACCAGTTGACCCTGCTGGAATCGGTGTCCACGATGCTTCTGGAAACGCCAGTGAGAGTCCAGCAAACACCAGCGAAAGTGGTGACGCAGGAATGGGTGATGGCTCGGTGATGGTCGTGATTGGGACGGATGCTCCGCTTGATTCACGCCAGCTCAAGCGTTTGGCGAAGAGGGTTGCGTTTGGTCTTGCGCGAACGGGATCGATTGCGCATCATGGCAGCGGCGACATCGCCATCGCCTTCTCAGTGCCTCGTTCGGGCAGTGGAGCCGCCTATCAAAATTGCTTTACTTCAGACGCGGCCTTTATGTCCCAGTACTTTCGTGCCGTTGTGGAATCTACAGAGGAAGCGGTTCTGAACTCGCTTGTGGTCAATCAGGATATAGCAGGAAGAAAGGGGCGCCTACTCACGGCCCTGCCGATGCAGCGGGTTGCCAAACTATTAGACTCTCATTATCCTCAATTTCGCTAAAATATGACTTGCGCAAATGTATTTGTCTCAGTCATAATCTATGCAAAGACATCTGATGTCCGGCGTCTCGGACAGGATGACAAGATCCCGCACACTTCAACAAGAAACTTGGGTTATTTTCCAAACATTAATATTCCCAAGCAGTACATATTAAACGGGGGAACTTTGTCTTTTTAAACGGACTGTAGTCCGCCCAAGCCGCACCTAAACGATGCAATGACTCAAGATTGTCCGCCGCTTTTCTCAGTTGCCCGCAACATCCGGGGATTTTAATGCTTTTCCAACTGCTGTTTTGGCCAACTCAGGCGGGTGTGGTTGTGTGTAATTTAGGTCTAGCAGATTGGTCCGGGCGGTGATAGACTGTAAAACGGTCTATACAGTGTTTTGAAGTTTTGAGTTTGTTAAGGGGGAAAATAATGATGAAAAGTAAGAAGTGGAACGTTGGTCTGGGTATTACCAGTGTTGCTGCTCTGACCATGATGCTGGCTGGGTGCGGTGCGAAGACGGGCGGAGGAAATCAGTCCAATGGAACTTCGGGCAGCGGCGCACACAGCAATTTTAAAGTCGGTTTGGTAACGGATACAGGCGGTCTGAACGATCACGGTTTTAACCACTTGTCCGACGTTGGTCTGGTCAAAGCAGAGAAGCAGCTTGGCGTGACAGGCAACGTGGTGTCATCAAAATCGGCCTCTGACTATGTCTCAAATTTAACGACCTTTGCCCAGAAACATTATAACCTGGTGATTGCAGTCGGTTATTTGATGGATTCTGCTGTGAAACAGGTCTCGAAAGAGTACCCCAAAACCAAGTTCCTCATCATTGACGATTCCATTACGGGGATTCCTAATGTAACTGGCGCACTGTTTAAAACGGAACAGTGCGGATATTTGGCAGGCGTCATGGCTGGAATGATGGAGAAGCAGGGTAAAGCGCCTCGCCTAAACAGCAAAAACATTCTTGGTGTTGTAGGGGGTCAAAAGATTCCACCTGTAACATCTTATATTGCAGGATTCCAGCAGGGTGTGAAAAAAGTGGACTCTGGCGCAACAATTCTCGTTAAGTATGCAAACTCTTTCAGCGACCAAGCTAAGGGGAGTGAAATTGCTCAATCTGAGATCAGCAATGGCGCAGACATTGTCTTTCAGGTCGCTGGAGCAACGGGTATCGGTGTGATTAAGGCTGCGCAAAAGGCAAAGGTCTATGCGATTGGTGTAGATGCTAACCAGAACTATTTAGCGCCAAAGACGGTCATCACAAGTGCGACAAAAGGTGTAGACACTGCAACTTACGATGTCATCAAGCAGGCCCTTGACGGTAAATTCAAGTCTGGAGACCAATACTTTGACCTCAGCAACAACGGTGTGGGCCTCGCACCTGCCAACAGTGCCGTACCGAAGAGCATTGTGTCTCAGGTGCAAAAGTACCGCAGCGAAATCAAGAGTGGAAAAATCACAGTGTCGGCAAAACTTCAATAATACTTACTGGGAATGCTGCAGTTTGGACTTTGACTGCAGCCGTTCCCCTTTTTTGATTTAGGGTGAGTAGTAAGGAGGAGACGGATGAACGGATTCCTCGAGGTTCGAGACGTGACAAAGACATTTCCTGGTGTTGTTGCGAATGACAAAGTCAATCTGACACTCCAATCAGGTGAGGTTCACGCAATCCTTGGAGAAAACGGAGCGGGAAAGTCAACATTAATGAAGCTTATTTACGGCTTGTACCAACCGGATTCCGGGGATATCCGCTTGGAAGGAAAATCTCTTGATTTTCAAAGCCCTCGAGATGCAATCAGAGCTGGGATTGGCATGGTGCACCAGCATTTTATGTTGATCCCCGCGTTGACCGTGGCAGAAAACATTGTTCTAGGAGCCGAGCCAGGGCGGATTCGCTATCGCCGCAAGCAAGCCAACCAACAAGTTCGGGCACTGTCCGAGCAATACAAATTAACCGTAGACCCTACTGCCAAAGTGGGACATTTAAGCGTTGGCCTGCAGCAGCGGGTGGAAATTCTTAAGGCGCTGTTCCGTGAGGCAAAACTGCTGATTCTGGACGAGCCTACCGCACTTTTGACCCCTCAGGAAACCAGGGAATTGTTTGAAGTGGTGCGTCATTTACGGGATGAAGGGATTCCCATCTTGTTTATCAGTCATAAATTGGACGAGGTTAAGGAAATCTCAAACCGCGTCACTGTCATGCGCGCAGGTCAAACTGTAGAAACAGTGGAAACTGCAGATGCTACACCGCAAGAACTGGCAAACTTGATGGTGGGCCGCGAGGTCGTTCTTCAGATTAACAAGAAGCCTGCGACTCCGGGTGCACCCGTCATTTCCGTCAAAGACCTGTGGGTGCAGGATATGGACAAGCATGACCGGGTACGGGGAGTTTCTTTTGATGTCAAAGCCGGTGAGGTTTTCGGTTTGGCCGGAATTGACGGCAATGGCCAATTTGAACTGGTCGATGCAATTGCCGGCTTGGCACGTGTTACTGGCGGTGAAATCCGATTTGACGGGAAAGACATCCGCCACCACAGTCCAGCGGCAAGAACGGTTGCCGGAATAGCATACGTTCCTCAGGACAGGCAACGAGATGGTTTGATCCTCGACTTCAGTCTTGTGGAAAACTCCATTCTGAGGGACTTTCGCAGCAGGGAATTTTCGCGGTTTGGATTTACCAAGGCCAGGTCCGCTTTGACTTTCACGAAGCGGATGCTGAAAGAGTTTGATGTCAGGCCTCCAATTCCTGAGCGTCACGCTGACGATTTGTCTGGCGGCAATCAGCAGAAGGTGATTTTGGCCCGTGAAGTCTCTCGTGACCCAAAACTCATGATTGCAGCACAGCCCACTCGCGGGTTGGACGTGGGTGCTATTGAAGGCATTCATAAACAGTTGATTCGCTTGCGGGACGAAGGCCGTGGAGTTTTGCTGGTCTCGCTGGAGCTGGACGAAATTCTGAGTCTGTCCGACCGCATCGGGGTTATTCATAACGGTGAACTCGTCGCAATTGTTTCTGGCGCAGAGGCGACTCGTGAGAAAATAGGCCTCCTAATGACCGGCGTCAAGGACGCAGAAGCAAAGGAGGTTGAGTCATGAGGAGAACATGGTTTCAAATCTTAACGCCAGTTCTGGCCTCCATCATTGCCATCGTCATTGGTGCCATTGTTGTGGCAGCCATTGGGTACAATCCTCTTAGCGTTTACGGCGCGCTGCTTGCGGGTGCTTTTGGTGGATGGTACAGCATTGGCAATACCCTTGCCGGCTCGATTCCATTGATTCTGGCTGGTCTCGGCGTAGCGCTGGCCTTCAAGGCAGGGCTCTTTAATATTGGCGCCGACGGCCAGTATTGGGTAGGTGCTATGACGGCTGTGTGGCTGGGCTACCATTTTAACAGTCTGCCGGGCTGGCTGCATCTTACAGTGGTCCTTGTCGGTGCCATGATTGCGGGGGGTCTCTGGGGCGGCATTATTCCGGGGTTGACCAAGGCCTACGTGGGGGCTCATGAAGTCATTACCACCATGATGATGAGCTACATTGGCATTTCACTGGCCCGTTACATGATTGAGGATGGGCCGATGAGAGTGAAAGGATACATTCCGCAATCTGCAAAGGTGGACAAGTCAATTTGGCTGACAGTTTTAATTTCACATACACAGTTTACAACAGGTATCTTTATTGCTCTCGTCGCAGTCATTGTCACATGGATACTGCTATATAAAAGCAATGTTGGATTTCAATTGAGAACCGTCGGGATGAATCAAAGAGCAGCCAAATATGCGGGTATTAATGTTCCTCTATATACTGTATTAGCCCTTGGTCTCAGTGGTGTTCTCGCGGGCCTGGCAGGCGGGGTGCAGATGTTGGCGTCTACAGACCATCGGCTGGTAGACAGCTTTTCAAGCGGGTACGGGTACACCGCAATCGTTGTGGCTTTGCTGGCGAGAAACAATCCCTTTGGTGTCATTGTGGCCGCGATATTCTTTTCTGCGCTTAACTACGGCGGAAATAACATGCAAATGGTATCCGGTGTCCCTGCAAGTTTAACGGATGTTCTCACTGGACTCATTGTCTTCTTTGTTGCTGCGGAGCGCCTAATTCCTATGATCGGAACTTGGTACCGCAAGCGGCGCAGCGGGAAACACACTTTGAACGTCTCGGAGAAAGGGTGATTTCATGGACGTATTGCTGCAACCCCAGTTGTGGGCATCAACTTTGGCAATGACTGTTCCGTTGGCTTTACCGGCAATCGGAGGCACCTTTTCAGAGAGAACAGGTGTGGTCAACATCGCAATGGAAGGAATCATGTTGATTGGAGCGTTTTTTGCCGTAGCTTTTTCTTATTGGACGCAAAACCCGTGGTTGGGGTTGTTAATGGCTATGATTATGGGAGCCGTCATTGCATCTGTTTTTGCTTGGGCGGCAATCAGATTGTCGGCTGACCAAGTGGTTCTTGGTATGGCAGTGAACATATTTGCAGCCGGCCTAACTGCATTTTTGCTCAACACCATCTTTGGGTTTAATGGAACACCGACGAAAACCCCAAGTCTTCCGAGTATCACCATACCCGGCTTGTCCAAAATACCGTTCGTGGGCACACTGTTCTCCAATCAAAGCGTGTTGGTCTATATCATGATTGTCATTGTCTTTGCAGCCCATTGGTTTTTATTTCATACCAACATGGGCCTTCGTATGCGGTCTGTTGGGGAACATCCTTTGGCAGCCGACACAGCAGGTTTGAATGTGTGGCGTTTGCGTTACACAGGAGTCATTTTAAGCGGAATTTTATCCGCCATGGGCGGGGCGTATCTGTCCATCGGCATGCTCAACTCATTTGATGTGAATATGACAAACGGTCGAGGATACATTGCACTTGCTGCCATGATTTTTGGCAAATGGACGCCTTTTGGCGCTTTTGGTGCAAGCGCCCTATTTGGTTTCGCAACAGCTCTTCAGATTGCGTTGCAGAGCAGCGGCGTTTCTTCAAATTTGTTACAGATGCTGCCGTACGCTTTAACGATTCTGGCCTTAGCCGGTTTAGTGGGGCGCAGCACGCCTCCTGCAGCCGACGGCATACCGTATGAGCCGCGGCGATAAACGATAACCCAGAGACAGACAAATGATTTAGATTACCCTTATTCGTAGTATCAAAGGGCTCTCCCAACTGCACTTCCGTATGTGGGACAGCCCTTATTTCATGTGCTCCCATAGGACGCCAGCTACTTTAGAACGCTAGTTGCTGTGTCCCTCGTCTCGCATGTTCGGTTCGACTAAGAGTCAAATGTTTGGGGAATGTTATCGGGATGGAGTTACTGCGTTACGTGGGTTGAAGTTCCATTGACTGAAGTTCCATTGACTGAAGTTCCATTGACTGAAGTTCCACTGGTTGAATTCGGGGTGAATACTTTTGCGAGTCAGGTTCGGGTTTGTTGCAATGGCGCTGTCATTAAAAGATGCTTCTCCGTCAAAAACCATGACCTATAAGACCTTTCAGTCCCTTGAAGATAGGGAAGCGGCTCTTCGAAAGGTCACTAGAATTGCCGAAAGCAACCTTCGCAACACCTTGCGGATTTTGCGTCATGCTTTCTACTCCGGAATTTATGTGTATCGTTTCTCTTCCAAGTTAATTCCGCTTTATGGAGTTCCCGAGACAAAGAATTGGGCTTTTTTTGAAGAACTACAGCCGCAGTTCCGCGACATTGGAGAGTTCGTAAGAAGTCATGAAATGAGGGTGAGCTTTCATCCAGATCATTTTGTGGTACTGAATTCACCAGATAACGATGTCTTTCACAGGTCACTTGAAAATTTGGATTATCACGTCCAGATGTTCAAAGCCATGAATCTCAAAGAGGAGAAGATGGTGATACACGTTGGCGGAGCATACCAAGACAAAGAGGCCTCTCTTCAGAGATTTATAAATAATTGGGGGAATATCCCGGTTGAAATTCGCAATCGATTGACACTGGAAAACGACGACAAGATTTATACGGCCGCAAATGTTCAAGATTTGACAACCCGAATTGGAGTTCCTCTCGTTTTCGATATCCACCATGACCGGTGCAATAAGGAGCAAGACAGCCAACTCAGTTCCATAGTTGAGCCGTTTGTTGAGTCTTGGAAAGACACAGGTCTGCCTCCCAAAGCCCATATCTCGTCACCGAAAGACGAGGCTAATATGAGAGCCCACGCTGATTTAATACGCACCGAGGACATCTTGCCCTTTCTTGATGTTGTCCGGCCCCTGAATACCGACATCGACATTATGGTTGAAGCGAAGAAGAAGGACGAGGCACTGTTTCATCTTGTCAAAGAATTAGTGAAGGAGGACTTTGTTCACTTTACAAGTGACGGCGTCATTGAATATCGGCCGTGAGCAGCAGCGGTGTGTGCGAAACCGTTTGGATTGGGTACCTGCTAAATTCAGTGGAGGATGTGCGAACCAAGACATCACTTGCCGGTTTCCGGGTCGGAGAAGTCTACACGAAAAACGGCAAACTGGCCGCGCCCTGCGCGTTTCGCCGTGTACATAGCAATATCGGCTGCAGCAAGGAGTGTATCCCGAGTATTTCCATGCTGAGGATAGAAGGCGATGCCGACACTGGCAGACAGCAATTCAGGTGTATCTGGTGCTACCGTTTTGTTTTGCAGCGTCTCCACCAAATTATTGGCCTGTTCAAGGACACAATTCTTATCCCCTTTCAGCAGCATAACAAACTCATCTCCCCCCAGTCTTGCGGCAATGTCTTCTTTGTCAAGGAGTGAATTGAGCACCTCAGCAACTTGTTGAATCGCTGTGTCGCCTGCCTGGTGACCATAGTTGTCGTTAATGTCCTTGAAGTGGTCGATATCAATCAGCAACACAGCAAATGGCTGAGGACCTGCTGTGTCGAGTTGAATTTCAAGCAATTGATAAAAATAGGCTCGGTTCGGAAGGCTTGAGAGTGAGTCATAGTAAGCTAGACGTGCAATTTGTTCCTCCGCGTTTTTACGGTCAGTGATATCTCGAATAACCGAAATAGACAGGGGCTCACCGACTACTTCGACAAAGCCTATACTGATAAGCACCGACATGCGGGTTCCGTCATAGCGCAACAGTTCCGTCTCAAAGTTTCTGGGTGCAGATTGGGGCTGAAACAGCTGTGAAAGGCCTTTGTAATGTCGTTGCTCTTCTGGGAAGAGTTCGGTCAGCATTCTTAAGTTCTCTCCAAATAATTTTTTTGCGAATGGATTCATTTCTAAAATGGAGAGCTCCAAGTCCGCAACCAGAATAGCTGCAGGCACCAGATTAAACAATGCTTGGTATTGCTTTTCAAAGTGAGGCAAAAGCTCTTGGGCGGACATCGACCAGCGTACGATAGTCAGCCATACCAGGTCGCCAAAGATATACGGATACGGCGGCAAATTGTGAAACCACGGAACAATCCCAGGAAGTATGCCAAAAATGCAGTGCCACACGCCGATAATAAGCGTCGCTATCAGGAGGGTAGTGAAGCGCCTTTTTAGGGATGTAGAAGGAGCATGTCTTCGGGCTGCGTACATCAGAATAGTGAGACCGAAAATCACGGTAATCCCTGTTATCATCGCGATGTAGTACTGTGTGTTGTACACTGGCTGAATCCACGGCCCCGCCACATAGAAGGCGTTACTGTTATAGATGTTACGCTGGAATAACAGCGTCAGTGCCGTTGGAACTAAGAGGATATAGCTTAGTGGCACGTAAATGCGCGGGCGAATTCGAAGGCTTGAAGCCGTGAGTTTAAAATAGAAGTGCATGACAAACGCGGCCGACAGAGCTCCGAAATTTCCAAAAGCATAGAAGACGAATGCGGGACTGTCAGACACGGGCAGTGTTTGACGAATAAATTCCTCAACAAACATTGCCATGACAGAGAACAGTGCAAGGCTCGCCAGTTGAAACTCGGTTCTGGCAGGGTTACGGAAAAAACTCTCTACGGCGAAGTGAAACAAAAGTGCTGCAGGAATGAGATAAATCATAAAAAGAAAGGCAGTGTGCGGCATCGACTCACCTAGACTTCACAATGGTTCAGTTGTTTTAATTAGTGTACAGTATTTTGCCTTGTAAGTCATATTATTCAGGTTTGGAGGTTGTTCTGCGAACATGTGAGCCTAACCTTACCCAGTGCTGCTGGCAGCAAGTAATCTTGTTCAAAGAATAAAACCGTGCTACGATGAACTATACTTGACGTCGCACGTTCTGACATCTTGGAACGCTGTTTGTGTTCCACACACGAGGTGAAGACAGGTTTGGCACACGGAGAAGGTACGAAGTCCGTTACAGTGAACCGTAAGGCTTATCACGACTACTTCATAGATGAGACGTATGAAGCCGGAATTGTTCTGACTGGAACGGAAATCAAATCAATACGCAAAGGATCGGCAAACCTGAGAGACGCTTTTGCCCGTGTGGAGGATGGAGAGGTTTTTCTTCACAATATGCACATAGCTCCCTACGAACAGGGGAATCGGTTCAATCATGAACCTCGAAGAACGCGAAAGCTGCTTTTGAAAAAGGCGGAAATTGCAAAGCTGGTTGGTGCATCTCGCGAGAAAGGCTATGCCCTGATTCCAACGAAGGTGTACTTAAAGCGCGGTTTATGCAAAGTCGAAATCGCTCTGGCGAGAGGAAAAAAGTTGCACGACAAGAGAGAAACAATGAAGCGTCGCGATGCAAATCGAGAGATTCAGAGGGCGATGCGTGATCGGCAAAAAGGCATGTAACAGCGGCATGGATCATCCCTGGAAAGGCCATACTGAGAGTATGAGGCCAATGGAGTCGGAATACGAGGCTCTACAGGGGGGTCAGAATGAAAGTCGCAGTAATGGGCGCGGGACTGTCTGGACTGTCATGTGCCATCGAACTGGAACGAAATGGAATACGACCCGCTGTTTTTGAAAAACGCAGCAGCGTAGGAAACCGATTTGTCAATGCTGAACTTCTTGTTTCTATCTTCTCAAGACCGATTACAGATGAGATAAGTTATCTAGCCGAGAAACATCATTTGTACTTGTCTCCCGCATCAAATGTGAAATCACTCGAGATAAACTCTCCGAACCAACAGGCTGTCATTGAAGGCCACTTGGGCTTCACAACGATACGGGGTCGACACCAGGATTCTTGGGAACAGCAGTTGGTGAATCAACTCAATACCCCCATCCACTATGATTCAAATGTGAGCTATGAACAGCTTTTGCGGGAATATACCCATGTTGTTGTTGCCACCGGAGATGCAGCATATACGCAGGAGATATCTCAATTTCGCGTTGGGAGTCGGGCTGCTTTGAAAGGTGTTACCGTGGAAGGGGAGTTTTCCAGGTCAAAGGTTGCCTGTTGGTTCAATTGCGATTTTGCGCCCGGAGGCTACGGGTACTTCATTCCATATTCAAAGAAAGAGGCCAATGTTGTACTTGCAATTCCGCAGCCTCCCTCTGACAAATCGCAGTCTGGTTCGTTGCCGCACGACTTATTTAGAATAGAAGAAGACCGCTGGGACCTGTTTTTTGAATCGGTGAGAAAGCAGTTAAACCAGAAGCTCAAGGTCACAGATGGGTTTTCGGTTTCGAATTATATAATGGGAATCTGCGAAACGCCCAGGGTTGGGAATACATTTTTTACGGGGAACTGTTTTGGCACACTAATGCCCTTACTTGGGTTTGGCCAGTTTCCATCTGTGTTGTCCGGCATTTATGCAGCAGACGACATTTGCGGCATATCGCACTATACCGAGACGACACGGGCTTTGCGAACATCGTTCGAGCAATCGCTGGTTCTACGGCGTTTTATGGAACGCCTAAAAAATGATGATTTTGACGTGATTGTTTCCAAGATGAACGGATTCTGGGGGCAGAAGTTATTGGCCTCCCATAAAGATGTGCTAAAGTGGATTGCCTATGCGCTGCGAATTTGGATGGCAGGCAGCAGGCTTACTCCGTGATGACTCAGGTACCCTTCCCGTTCGGTTGGCGAAACATGCTTTTCTGACGCGTGTCATGAAGGCAAGACAGACTGCAGCAAGGCCAACACAGCCCACCGGCGTTCTGTTCGCCTGCGGAATCGGGGGAGTACGCGGTAGGTGTCAAGACATTGTCTTAGCGCATCGCGTGCCTCTTGCTTACGGCCAAAATGTCGGTGCAACTGTGCCATTCTATAGTAGGATTCGCAAGAAGAAAAATTGTAGCTTTGAACTTCTTGCACGAACCGCAGTGCCTTGTCCGGGTCTGAAGAACTATACGCAACAGCGAGCTTCAAATAGGGTTCACCATAGCGCAGTTGTTTGTTCTTTTCGAGGGACCTTAAGACCAACTGTTCTCCCTTCTCCAGGTTGCCGAGGGCCAAATAACACACGCCCGTATCGTACACAACGTCTTCGGATTCCTTCATTGTGTCGGAAAGGTCTTCAAGTAGTCGCAAAGCACCGCGATATTGCCTTTTCTCCATGTAGGTCCGCGCCAAATCGTACTTTGCTGGCATATCGTGGGGGTTCATGGCAATTTGTCTGCGTAGATTTGAAGTCCGCATTAATCTCCGGAAAGGCTTAATGACACTGGGGAACAGACCGATATATCTTCTATCAATAAAGTAGTAGATGATAACAATGAGAATAATAGAGATCCAAGTGTTTCCAGTAATGAAACGCAACAGTCCAAACAGAAACAGCCCTTTGAGCATGCCACATCTCCTTCTAATTTGACATCATACGTTGTTGCTGGCGCTTGCAGATGGCACAACCTTGTTTGTATTGTACCATTTAATGACGAATATTCGTTGGATGATTGACGTCGAACTGCTCTTGCAAGGTATGCTGGACAAAGAACTGCCGCAGTATGCATTGACCTTGCAAGCCATGCAGCCATACTTTGTTGCCATTCGGACAGAAAGGGGTGGTTGAAGTTTACTCTGTACTTTCCCTCTCTCATCGTGTGAGATTTCCCGCGCTGAGATGGTGGTCGTTTGTCATTGTGGCAGTATTGCTGCAAAGGCTTGGACTTTTCTTAGTCACAGTCCTGTTTCACTTCACTGCGCCTCATCCCGTACATATTGGCTGGGACCAATGGGACACAACCTGGTTTGTACACATCGCCGAACACGGGTATGTCAAAGAAAGCGCCACACCGTTTTTACCGGTTTATCCCGTCCTAATTCATATGTTTCACCTGATTTTTCGCTTTTCGTATCGGATGGCAGCACAATGGGTGGCAGTACTCGGATGGATCCTCGCACTGTATGCATTAGCGAGAATTGTGGAAGTTGAACAATCACCAGGCACAGCAAGGTGGACTGTTGTTTTTGCCGCGGCTTTTCCAACAGCTTTTTACACCCAAGTGCCATACAGCGAGCCAGTGTACCTTGCCTTCGCACTTTGGACAGTTTGGATGGTTGAACAAAATCGATTGTTTTTTGCAGCGAATTTAATGTCTATCACTTCTTTAACAAGAAATACCGGATTCTTGGTAGGGTGGTATATTGCGGCTCCTGCGATTTTGGGGAGAATTCGTTTTCGTCGTCTGTGGGTCTTTGTTGTTCCCCTGATTTTGGGAATCCTGTACTTGGTGTGGTCTTTGTTGACCTTTCACGATGCATTCGCTTTTATGGATGCCGAAAAGGTGTGGCACCGGACCTTTACACTTCCCTTTATAACGTTACTCTTGGCAGCGGAGCACTTCTTGCCATTAAAACACGTTGCGTATAAGACGATGGAAGCTGTGTCAGCTATATGGTTCATCTTTGTCACAGCCTGGCTGTTTCGGCAGCGCGATTACATTCATCTCGGTTATGCACTTGCGCTCACACTGATTGTTTTCTCAGCTCCGGCTGTCTCTGTTCACGATTATTTACTCAGTGTTCCCCGTTTTACGGTCATGCTGTGGCCGGGCTATTGGTTGCCTGCGGTCAGTCTGAAAGCGGCGAAGAGCAAGATAGTCCTCGCCGCTCTGATGTTCTTGGCCCAGTGCTCCATCTTTTACATTTACTATGGTGGACATTGGATTGCTTAACGCTGACAGAAACCGGACCAATCCTAAGACGGTTTCCTTTCATCTTCAACGTTGTCCAATGTGAGAACTTTTTGCACGACTGCCCGTACCACGTCTCCGCGGCTGACAATCCCAGTTAGAATGCCGTTCTTGGTTACGGGCACTTTCTTTATTTTGCGTCGGGACAGTGTGTCTGCTACGTCCACTAGATTGTCATCTTCGTCGATGGTAATGACTCTTCGTACCCCAACTTGGCCGGCTGTCTTTTGACACACATCCTGAACATTTTCCTTGAGTTCGTCGAAGTTTACCCGATTGTAGGCATCATCGTTCATGGCCGCTCCATAGTAGAAGCCAACTGCTCCAATCCAGGATGTAACCGATGTATCCACGTGTTTTCCCAGATACCTCATGATGTCACCGTCACTGATGTATCCGACAATGTGGTTGCTGTCGTCGACTAGCGGCATGCCGCTGATTCGATATTGGGCGAACTTCTCCAACACTGTTTGAACTTTGTCGTCGCGATGTGCAGTATAGACATTTCGTATCATGATATCTCTGGCGAATAACACTTTTCATCGCTCCCATCTGTTCATCAATCCAGTTACCTTGATACTTCAATTATAGACAGGATGAAAGGCTTCGTGCATGAATCGTTTATACCATTTTTCATCCTCGGGTTGGACAGAATTTGAGGAACATGCACGGAGGAATGGACCTGAAAACAGACCTGCCTTGGGGCAGGTCTGTTTTGGCAAGCTCAGTGTTGGCGGTTGTAGTCGTCTTCCTGTTCTTTTCGCTTGCGGCTTTGCAGCCATTCGTGCAACTGGATTTCATCCTCTGCTCCGACCACGTGCCGCCCATATGGAGCAACATACGCGCACTCCCAGCCCTGGTCCTTACCCCAATCTAAAATCTGTTGCGGGCTGAGGTGCCCGTTGACTGGGTGGCCTTGACCGTCCTTTGTTACGAGCCAATAGTTTTCCGGGACAGACCCAGAGCCAGATAACTCCCAATGGCCCGTATATTCATTTACATACTTCAGGTCTTCAGCAGGAATCGTGAAACCCAAATCAGATATGGTATCGTGGTGTTCTCCAGTACTCAACGTGTTTGCCCTCCTTACACAGCTAGTATGAGTGCTTTCACAGAACCTCATGCAGGCCATGCACGTGCTGTATCCTTCATTGCTTCTGTGAGAGAACTTCACACCTCAGACCAAGTCCGGTGACAAGTCCTTGATTTACACTTGCGATGCAGTTGCAGAGGTGAGAACGCTGTGGTAAGTTTAAAATTCCGCATTTGCATTTGGATTGGGGCATTGAGCTCTGCTGGGCAGTTGAATTTCAATTAGATGGAGGGATGACCGTGGCAGATGCTGCCAAGGAGGAACAGCTTCATCTTACGTTTGTACTCGAGCGAATCAGAGAAATGATTGATTATCTTAACCAACGTGCACAAACCGCATCCACAGACGACGGACGTGACACAGATGAGGCAGAAACTGCTGAAGAAGTAGCTGCCCGTGTGGTCGAACGACTGCGGGAAGTGCACCTCGACGGTCTAACGCGATCGCAGAGTGAACCGTATTTTGGAAGGCTGGACTTTCAGGAAGAAGGAGAGGCACGGCCGGCCGCGCTTTACATCGGAAAACGGGGAGTAGAGGACATCGACGACGGTAACCGCATGGTCATTGACTGGCGTGCGCCTGTTGCCAGCATGTTCTATGCATTTGCAGGGCAGGAAGAAAGCTCCTACGAAACGCAGGAAGGGGAAGTGCGCGGAAGAGTTTCATTAAAGAGAAATGTCGTGATTCGAAACGGCAAACTCCAGCGGGCGGTAGACAGCTACGTGTCTGGACAGGACAACTTAAATGTGACAGATGAGTTTTTGCTGTACCGTTTGGAAGAACACAAGGACAATCGACTTCGTGACATTGTATCCAGCATTCAGGCAGAGCAGGACAGAATTATCAGAGCTGTGCGCAGCCAAGCGGTAGTCATTCAAGGGGTTGCAGGAAGCGGAAAAACGACCGTGGCCTTACATCGTTTGGCATACTTGCTGTACCAATATGCCGACCGTTTAAACCCAGAACGCATGGTCATTTTTGCACCGAACGAAATGTTTATGGATTATATTTCAGATGTGTTGCCAGAGCTTGGCGTGGGCGGAGTACAGCAGACGACCTTTACGGCATGGGCCTTGAAAGTGCTCAACTACGAAGTGAAGTTGCAGTCGTCAGAAGGTCAGCTTGAGCGTTGGTTCGGCCAGAAACAGGAACAGCACGCTCAAGAATTTGAACTGTCTCGTGTAAAGGGATCGATCGACCTTTTGCGAAGAATGGACCATCGGCTCAAGCAAATGGAAGCCGACTTCATTCCGCAAAACGACTTTGAACCATGGCCCGGACAGGTACTTCCCGTTTCTCAAATTGCACACTGGTTTCAAAAAGAGTATGTTCATTATCCCCTGGCAACGCGACGTGAGCGGGTCTTAGCGCGGATCAAACGCTGGTATGAATCAGAATATAAGCGTGTGAAAGAGGATGATAAAACCGGAGCAATCAAGAAACAGGCCGCTTCTCGTTTTCGTTCCTACCGAACCAAGTGGACTGAAGTAAAGGCTGTTGACCTGTACCAGCGTTTGTTAAATGAAGTGTTGCCTGGATTTTCGGTGCCGAGTCAAGAAGTCACCAAAGGCAAAGGCAAAAAATCGAATCGCCCTCAGGTACAGGCTGAAGACCTGGCCCCTTTGTTGTACTTGAATCTGAAATTAAATGGAATGGATGCAAGAGACAATTTCCATCACGTAGTTATCGATGAAGCACAGGATTTCTCTCCGCTTCAAATTGCAGTGCTTAAAGAGTATTGTCCATCTCAATCATTTACCATTCTTGGTGATTTGTCGCAGAGCATCCATACTTACCAGGGCATTACAGACTGGGCGGAATTTATGGACTTGTTCGAAACCGAAAAGCAAGCGTATTTTCAGCTCAATGTGAGCTATCGTTCAACGATGGAAATCATTGAATTTGCAAATCACATCCTGCAGGAATTTTCTGGTTTCACCAAGGCAGAACCCGTCTTTCGCAGCGGCGATCCCGTTTCCATCCACCACGTCGAAAAATCCAATCAAGCTGACAGCATTGCCAGGGTCTTAGACACGTGGCAGGAGACCGTTGAAACCGTTGCCGTGGTTACGCCATCCACAGCTTCTGCCAAACAACTGTATGATGACTTACGCCATAGCGGTGTTTCCGTAAAATTAATTGACAAAAGCGATGAACCGTATGCCGGAGGTATCTCAGTTGTCCCTGTGTATCTGACTAAAGGTTTGGAATTTGACGCTGTATTCATCACGGACGTCAATGAGGAAACGTATCCCTTTACTGCACTGGCAGCCAAACTCTTATATGTTGGATGCACTCGTGCTTTGCACAGACTCCAGATTTTCTATTCCACCACACCGTCGTCATTGCTAAAGAATGTACTGCAAGAGCAAATATCCTAAGTACATATCGGTACCGAATTTCAACTGCAACGGTCTGCTAAAGTGAGAGCACAAAGGCAGCACTGCTTCGAATCCACACGGACTTTGTGCTTATCATTTCCCAAAAAACATCCGCGTCCAATGTACCGGCCCTGTAACTGGCAATATCCCATCCAAGCATCATCAGTGTATTGTCGAGAAAGTGTATGAAGTAATCCTTCTTGAATTGCTTTGAATCTGTATCCCATCCGTGTTTTCGCAAGGTGTGCACATATGTCTCGTAAAGTGTTTGCTGCTCCTTCAGATTGGGAATATCCTGCAGAAAGATGGCTATATCTCTTTGCGGTACAGACAAACCAGCATATTCCCAGTCAACCATCCGCAACTCCTCGCCTCGCACAAGCCAGTTTCCCAAATGGGGGTCTCCGTGTGTAACCGTGATTCGAGAATTTGTGTCTGTGTAGTAGTTGTGTGCTGTGTCGACCCACCGTTGCGCTATAGTGCACAGGTCCGTCAGATGAATAGTTGCGTCAGATTCATTCACCAACCCAGACCTGTCTCGCAGTCCTCTCAATTCGTCCAACGCCATTTGTCTCCACGGCTTTGCAACGGCTTCCAGTGAGGTCGGAAGGATGTCGCCTCGCCGCTGCGCTTCTACCTGGTGTTCCAGCTTCCCGTGCATTTCAGCTAGCTTCACTGCTGCCTTTGACACAAGTGCCATTCGTCCGGCTGCTGACAGCCCGGTTACAGTTTCAGTCAGCGTCCTTCCGAAACGTTCCAGCACGAGTGCCGTTCCTGCCTGTGTCTGAACAGTTCCTAACCATGAAGGTGCAAGAGCTGGTTCTGCGCCTAACAGGCCTTGGTATAAGTGTACTTCAACCCCTTGGTTGGAGCTGATTTTACAAATCAAATCCTTGATTTGCCCAGACGCATTTTTCACCGTAATAGAAAAAAGACTGGCGCGAAAGCGTCCCTGCAAAGGGTAAATATCCATAGTCTCCATACCATTGCTGAGCAACCAGTCTGTGACTTCGCGCGAAATTGTGTTCAGCATATTTTCACCGCTTTTTTTAGGCTGCAGCCATTCAGTGTCTGTTCGGCATCCTTCTGGCTCTGGTTTCACTGGATTGTGTGAACATGTCCAAACTGTGGTGAATCTGTTTCCGTTCATCAAATCTTTTTCCAGTTACCAAAAATTTGCCGGTATTTATGCTAGCTTTACGTTATACAGATATACAGGATGGTCTTCTTCATGGCTGGTTTTCTCAATTTACAAAACTTTTGCGCCATCTGTAAAGTTTCTTGACAAAGGGGATCTCATAAAAGACATTCGACACTTATAGACTAATGGAAATAGTCTGTTGTAATCACGTCGCTGGAGTTATTAAGTGCTAGAATACCCTCATAGGGGCTTCATTTTCCAGCAAAATGCATTGGATAGAAAAAGTAGTAACTATCGGAGGTACGAAAAATTCACATTTTGGCTTTGACTGGAAGTTCTGCAAACTGAGGATATTCTTCTGAACCGCGGATCTTAGAGCATCTCTTCAAATAGAGGCATCGAGATCATCATCGTACATAGGGGAGGAGGTTGTAGCGTCGAGACTCTGAACCCTGGTTGTTTGGCGCGGTCTCATTTTCTCAGGTTGTCTCACAACTATGCTGATAGTAGGGAGAGATAATGATGGAACTGTCCAGTTGTTGCAACAAGCCGATTATTGTGGAAATGCGCTCTGATCCATCCAATTTTGGCGACGATGAATACGATTTGAAGATCCCTTTTCGTGTTTGCTCGGAGTGTGGGGCCATCCTGATTCAAAACAGGTACCAAGGAGGGGAAATCAAACATGCAGCTTCATCGGGCAATGAGTTATAATCCGCGTGCTGACTTCGTTGTCGAAACAGTTCAAATGATAAGCGGACTACTTTTGGTACTTTTTTTATGGGTTCATATGATTTTTGTAGGCACGGTCATTATCGGTAAAACTACCTTCGGCTCCTTAGCCAGCTTCATGGAGACCTGGGGTACAGGTACGGAAGTAGGCAAAGTGCTGTCACCTCTGTATCTGACCATTATTTTTCTGATTTTGGTCTTTGGTATGCATGTCGGGACCGTTATGCGCAGAATGCCTCGACAGTATCGTGAGCAAAAAATAGTCTGGCAGCATGCCAAGCTGATTCACCACTATGACACTTGGTCATGGGTGTTTCAGTCAATTACGGGAACAGCCATTCTTGTGTTGGCTGCCATTCACATTACGGTTGTCACTGGATTTGGCATCAGTCCAGCACTCAGCGGCACTCGGATGCACTACTGGGGATTCTTGATTTTCTACGCTGTGTTGCTGCTCTTGTCGGAGTACCATGCCAGTGTGGGACTGTATCGTATCTTTGTAAAATGGGGTTATGTCCAGCACCACAAGATGAAGCACGTACTCGAAGTCATTAGCCTCTTATTTATCATCATAGGCATTATTTCAATCGTGATTTTGTTCACCTGGGGGGCGCACTGATGGCACAATACGATACCCATGTAACCGACGTACTTGTAATTGGCGCTGGTTTGGCAGGAGAGCGTGCCGCCATTGAGTCTGCAAGAAGCGGTCTGAATGTGACATTGCTCAGCCTGGTTCCTCCTCGTCGCTCACACAGTGCCGCGGCTCAGGGAGGAATGCAGGCTGCACTTGGAAACACCGCAAAAGGTAAGGGAGACAGCCCGGACGTTCACTTTATGGATACAGTGAAAGGATCGGACTGGGGCTGTGAACAGGATGTTGCTCGGATGTTCGCAGAAACCGCTCCCATTGTCATGAGGGAAATGGCCCATTGGGGTGTTCCTTGGAGCCGCGTAACAACAGAACCGAGAATCTATGAGGGTGAAGAAATTCATGAAGACCCGGAAAAGGTCGGTCTGATTGCAGCTAGAAACTTTGGTGGAACAGCCAAATGGCGTACCTGCTACACCTCGGATGGAACCGGTCATACTGTGCTCTATACGATGGATAGTATGGTTATGAAATACGGAATTACTGTTCACGATCGCGTTGAAGCCCTCAGCCTTATTCAAGACGGAGACACCTGTTACGGTGCCATCGTCCGCGATATGCGCAACGGTGAACTGATTGTATACACAGCTCGGTCGACTGTGATTGCGACGGGCGGTTACGGGCGCTTGTACGGCGCATCAACCAACGCCGTTATCAATGAAGGCTCAGGCATGTTTGTTGCTCAAGATACAGGGGTTGTTCCCTTAGGCAATATGGAAGCCGTACAGTTTCACCCCACTGGCATTGTTCCTTCCTGGATTTTGATAACAGAAGGAGCTCGGGGCGACGGCGGTCATCTGCTCGACAAAAATGGCTACCGCTTTATGCCAGATTATGAACCTAAGAAAAAAGAACTGGCATCGCGCGACGTCGTTTCTCGCCGCATGATGCAGCATATTCGTGCGGGATACGGGGTTGAAAGCCCATATGGTGACCACTTATGGCTGGATATCAGGCATTTGGGTGCAAAGCATATTAATACAAACCTGCGTGAGATCGCTACTATTTGTCGCGAGTTTAACGGCATTGATCCCATTCATGAACTGATACCGGTACGCCCCACACAGCACTACAGTATGGGCGGAATTAGGACAAACAAATACGGGCAGGCCTATGGGCTGAAGAATCTGTACGCATTGGGTGAAGCTGCGTGCTGGGACTTGCATGGGTTTAACCGTCTTGGCGGCAACTCCCTTGCGGAAACAGTTGTGGCAGGAAAAATCATTGGTGAGAAGATTGCCGAGTTTACACAGGATGCCTCACTCAATGTTTCCTCTTCATTAATTGAGGAGCATCTGCATAAGCAGCAGCAACGAATCGATGATTTGCGTGAGGGTAAAAACGGTAAGGAAAATGCCGTGGAAATTCGCAAGAGAATGGAACAGGTGTTGAGCGAAAAGGTTCATATCTTCCGCACAGGTGAACACCTTGAGGAAGCCGTCAAGGAATTGAAAGAACTGCACGAGCGTTCTTTGCACATTGGGCTTCGCGGCAGCGGCAAAGGCGGCGATCCCGAAATGGCATCAGCTCTGCGGCTTCCCGGAATGGTTCGTTTGGCACTCAGCATTGCCAAAGGAGCTTATGCTCGCACGGAGAGCAGGGGCAGTCACTTCCGTGAAGACTATCCAAAACGCGATGATGAGAACTGGTTGAAGCGTACCTTGTCCTATTGGCGTGAAGGTTCCTCTGAACCGGAACTCCATTACGAACCTGTGACAATTACCGAGTCGCAACCGGGAGATCGCGGATATGGAGAAGCCACAGCCGGACCGAAGACGAAATGAGGCCGGACTGAAGAAGAAGTAAGGCCGGACTGAAGAAGAAGTAAGAAGGAGGAGACAAGTATGGCACAGCGAGAGCTGACGTTTCGGATATTTCGCTATGACCCAGAAACGCCAGAAGTAAAACCGCGTCTACAAGACTTCAAGCTGATGGAAGAACCGGGCATGTCCCTGTTCGTTGTATTGAATAAAATTCGTGATGAGCAAGATCCGACTTTGAAGTTCGACTTTGTGTGCCGCGCGTCCATTTGTGGTTCTTGTGGCATGATGATTAACGGGAAACCGACACTGGCGTGTAAAACACTGACAAAAGACCTGCCAGACCTGACAACTCTGATGCCCATGCCTGCATTTAAGCTGCTCGGCGACCTCTCCGTTGACACGGGGACTTGGTTCAGACAAATGTCCATGAAGACTGAATCTTGGATTCATGAAGAGTCAGAGTTTGACCCATCTGCACAGGAAGAGCGGATGGATAATGACACTGCGTTGAAGATTTATGAGGCAGAGCGTTGCATCGAGTGCGGAGTCTGCGTAGCCGGTTGTGCGACTGCGAACCTGAAGCCAGATTTCATTGGTGCCACAGGTATTAACCGCGTTGCAAGGTTTATGGTAGACCCGCGTGATAAGCGCGACGAGCAAGAGTATTTCGAAGTCGTAGGCAGCGAAGACGGCGTGTTTGGTTGCATCGGTCTGATGGCGTGTGACGACAACTGTCCCGTTGGCGTACCGTTACAAGGACAGATTGCCTACGTCCGCAGAAAAATGGCCAGTGCGGGCTGGAAAATGAAAGCCAAGCAACGCTAAACGCTGATAGAGGCCGGCTTAAAACTGAGGGGTCGCTCCTGAGAACGGGAGCAACCCCTTTTTCTGCTTCTCTGTTACATTCTCTTCACCTTCTACGCGCTTTACTTGAAGGGTGTGGAACACGCAACTTCTTAATAAATATAGTTGGATACTTCGTAGATACACCCGTTCTCTGTAAGGGAGCTGCCGTTGAACCAAGGTTATTTGCAGGTAAAGCGGTCCTTTCACGCTTTTTGGATAGCGTCCGGCGTACAGAAATCTGTCCTGCTGGTGCAACCGGCGTTGGCGTGACCGGTGTTGGCGTGACCGGTGTTGGCGTGACCGGTGTTGGCGTGACCGGTGTTGGCGTGACCGGTGTTGGCGTGACGGTCGTTGGCGTGACGGTCGTTGGCGTGACCGGTGTTGGCGTGACCGGTGTTGGCGTGACCGGTGTTGGCGTGACCGGTGTTGGCGTGACCGGTGTTGGCGTGACCGGTGTTGGTGTAACCGGTGTTGGCGTAACTGGTGTTGGCGTAACTGGTGTTGATGTAACCGGTGCTGGCGTGACCGGTGTTGGCGTGACCGGTGTTGGTGTAACCGGTGTTGGCGTAACTGGTGTTGATGTAACCGGTGTTGGCGTAACTGGTGTTGATGTAACCGGTGTTGGCGTAACCGGTGTTGGCGTGACGGTTGTTGGTGTAACCGGTGTTGGCGTGACGGTCGTTGGCGTAACCGGAGCCTGAGCCCTTGGCTGCGACTCGAACGCAGGATGAATTGCAGTTCTGGATTCTTCTGAATGACTTGGATTGTCAGGTGGACAGAATTCCGGGCAGGCATCGTACAACTCCCGATAGAATGCCGGTTCTTGTTCCGCTAATTTGCGAAAGTAATGCGTAATAGAATGGTTGTGAATGATAGATTGAGTGTTGAAATCAATGGAGAGTTTTCCTTGTACATGATAGTAATACAGCGGTTCTTCGAATGGAACCTGAACTTGGGGTTCCAGCGGTACATAGTCATTCGCATTTACAACGCGCACGGTGTCCGGAACCAACTGATTGTAGTCTGATACAAAAGCGGCGTTTCCCACCCTGGGTGAAGCAAAGGTGTAGACTTTAATGTTTTGAAACTGGGTATTTCGAACAATATCTACGGCCGCTAACGTAGCAAGAGCGCCTCCCAGGCTGTGTCCGGTAATGTATAGTGGGCTGTGAGAATCAAGTGTGTTCATAACTTCAATAATGGATTTGTCGGTTTGAAGCCAGTGACTTGTAAATAGAGATTGATACAACTCCTTATATCCTCGATGGACTTTTGCATTTGAATCGCCGCTGTCAAAGGGAACTTGAACGAGGTTTAAATCAACGTGGATATCTTCAACCGTGTCCACAGGATGCAAGATAGATGTCTCCGTGCCTCGAAACAACAAAATGTAAGCTTTCTCAGCACCGACATCATTTGTTTCAATAATACTGGCAAAGTATTCGTGGTTTGGCGTATAAAAAGTGTACAAATGCCGAGATTCTGACGGCAAATTCATGTCAGGTCCAATCATGAAGTGATATCCTTGATAACTGAATCCCGCCATTAGGAGGGCTTCCTGCAAGTTATTCGCAGGAGCAGAGAACGACGGTTTTGACATCTTCAATCGCTCCAATACAAAATGATGGGGTATCATATGCAAACTGTGCTTAAAATGAATGGGACAACCGATTCTTTTCGATATAAAACGCTCGATTGCTGAGGTTGACCAAACCCCCATGACCCAATCTAACTGGTTGAATTCCATATCGAACCCGGTTTTTAAGGTCTGGAACTGCAGAGGTGAATCATTTGAAATATGCTGAGGTCGAGGAAGCAGTTTTCCTCCGCCGACCCAATCGATTTATAGCTGATGTGCGTACGAATTCAGGGGAAGAAACAGTTCACGTGAAAAATACAGGACGCTGCAAGGAACTTCTCGTACCAGGTGCTCGGGTTATCCTTGAAAAGAGTCAAAATTTGAATCGCAAGACCCGATACTCCCTGGTTGCCGTGTATAAGGGAGAGAAACTCATCAATATGGACTCTCAGGCACCAAATCAAGTGGTTTATGAAGCGGTTAGTGCAGGAAAGATAAAGGAACTGCCAGGCATTGTGTCTGTAAAACGGGAGGTGACATACAGTCAATCCAGGTTTGACCTTGGCATCACGTTGAAAAGTACGTTGGCGAACACATCAGGTTACATAGAGGTGAAGGGTGTGACACTGGAACAAGAAGGAATGGTGCTCTTTCCCGATGCGCCGACAGAACGAGGCGCAAAGCACGTTGCAGAACTCATTGGCGCCGCAGACGAAGGGTACAGAGCTGTATTGTTTTTTCTCATTCAGATGCAGGACGCGCAGTTCTTTCGTCTCAATGAGGCCATGGATGAGAAATTTGCACGAGCTGTGAGGAAGGCTCATGAATCCGGCGTCCTTGTACTCGCATACGATTCACTGGTGACAGCAGACTCCATGGTGATTGGGCGTCCTGTTGAGGTTCGTCTGTAGCACTTGTCCAGTGTGTTTCGAAGATGTGTTCTAGGTACCTGTGGTCTTCAGTCCACTGCTGTATAATGTACATAAGGTTCACAATTTAACTATCATTTGCTTTTTGGAGGCGATTACAGCATGACAACGACATTTTATGCGGAACGCAGACACAGGGTTGCAGCGTCACTCCCCGATGAGGCAATGCTCATTTTGTTTTCGGGGCAAGCTCTGACAAAAAGTCATGACGCAGAGTACCAATTCCATCCCAACCGTAATTTTCTCTATTTGACAGGACTAGATAAACAAAATATGGTGTTGGTCATGCAGAAACAAAACGAGGAGGTCTCCACACACCTGTTTATAGAACGTCCTGAGCCCGATAAGGAGAAATGGACAGGCTTTCGCATGCGCACAGAAGAAGCGAAGAGTGTGTCTGGAATCAGTGATGTTCAATATGTGGACAGCTTTGAAGCATACTTGGGACGACAGTTCTATTTCGGAAGGTATCGCAGTGTTTATCTTGATTTTGAGCGGCTTCAATGGGATGCTGACGAATCCAAGGCGGCTCATTTTGCCAAGGAACTGCAACAACGCTATGCATACTTGCGTATTGATAATATTCATCCGACCTTGGCTGGCATGCGCACGATTAAATCAGATGAGGAGATTGAAAAGGTCAAGAGAGCCATTTCAATCACCTATGACGGTATTGATAATTTGATAAGGCATGCGAAACCAGGGATGAAGGAATACGAGCTTCAAGCTCATTATGATTACATACTTGGGAAAAACGGGGAACGCGAACCAGCCTTTGACTCCATCGTTGCCAGTGGAAGCAATGCGGTTGTATTGCACTATGTTGAAAACTCAGACACGGCCAATGATGGCGATCTCGTTTTACTCGACATGGGTGCACAGTCAGACTACTACAGTGGTGACATATCCAGGACTTTTCCTGTGAATGGGAAATTCACGGAGCGACAGCGTCAGATCTATGACATTGTCTTAAAGGCACAGTTGGCAGTCATTCAATTTATCGAGCCAGGCCTAACCTTGACTGCACTCAATGAAAAAACCAAACAGGTGCTTGCAGAAGAGTTACAGGGCATTGGCCTCATTCAGAACGAGGAAGAACTCAGTCAGTATTACTATCACGGCGTTAGTCACCACATGGGACTGGACACTCATGATGCCTGTAACAACAGTGCCAAGTTGCAACCCGGTATGATTGTAACGGTTGAACCTGGCTTGTATATTGCGGAAGAAGGAATTGGCATCCGGATTGAAGACGATGTCCTGGTGACTGAGACGGGGTGTGAAGTGCTGTCTTCACAGATTCCCAAAGCGCCGGAAGAGATTGAGGCATGGGTCGGAACGGCGAAATAAGGTAGAACTGAGAACTTGAAGTAAAATTTGGAAGCGTGTCATGAAGACCGCTTCGCGTTTATCACACCAGAGGGCTGCGCGGGCATATGGTAAAAGCGCCCGTGCAGCCACTGCCAGTGTGTCAGGTACAAACGCATTGTCCGCATGTTGGATCCGCGATTTCTTTTTATTTCTGTCCTGTTTCAAAAGGGTGCAACACCGCATAGACAGATGCTACATGCGGTACGGCAAGTCCTGACTCGATTGCCATTTTGACCACTGCTCCCTGCAGACTGCTGATTTCAAGAGGCAACCCTTTTTCTAAATCACGGTGCAATGAGGACGTCATGGTTGGAGACATTCCCTCCATTTTTGTCATAGTATTTCTTATTGTTTCTTCAACCGGTAATTTGATGCCTCGGAGGTTTGCTACTTGAACGACCTCTCGGATCACATGTTCAAGGAGTTCTCTTGCAACTGCATCGTTAAGGATGACTCCAATTGGACTTCTGGCTGCGGCCGTTAATCCGCTGATGGATGTTAGAAAGACAAACTTGGTCCACATGTCTTTGAGAATGGCGTGACTCTGCGTGACGTTGATGCCGCTTCTTTGAAACACATGCAGCAATTCTCCCAGCCATTCCTCATTAACATGACCCAGAGAGCCAAATACAATGTCATGCATTGGACTGGTATGTACGATACCGCCTTCAGCATCCAGGGTTGACTCGATGTAGCAGGTACCGCCAAGAACGTGTTGGTCACCAAAATTCCTCAGAAGCACATCTATGTGTTCTACGCCGTTCAGCAGCGGTAGAATCTTTGCCCCCTTATTCACAAGGGTTTGAAGTTGGCTCATTGCGCCATCAAGGTGGTAATTCTTGACGGCTAAAAGCACTACATCAGGCTTGTCAATTTCTTCGGGGGAGAGTGCCAATTCAGGTTGGATAGTAAAGTTTCCGTGAACACTCTGTATAGTGAGTCCAGATGTTTTTAATTGATGATATCGGTTTTGTCTGACTAAAAAAGTCACAGGGTTCCCTGTCTGAGCTAACTTCCCGCCAAAATAGCCTCCAACAGCCCCAGCACCAAATACGACGATATGCATACACTTCGCTCCAATCTGTTGATAAATCAGCCCGTTGTTTCCCAATCCATGTTATCAAATGAGCCATTGATGAAACAGAAAGGGTTGCAAAAAAGAGATCACATCATTATAATCAAAGATAGTCAAAGTCAAATTCATAAGATATTAGTCAAAGATAGTCAACATCAAACCTGGTTTGATGAATGGTTTAAGCGGGCCTGAACTGTAGTTCACGAAGGCTGCTTAAAGCGGATCGCTCTTTAGACAAGGCTGATTCTCATTAAAGTAAAGCGCAGCAAAAGTACCATTTTTTAAGGAGGAATCAGGAATGCTGTGTCAAGAATGCAAAACAAATCAAGCTACAATCGAACTTCATGTGCAATTTAATCACGAAAAGGAAAAACTCCACTTGTGCACGTCGTGTTATGAAAAGATTACATCTGGTGCGAAGTCGCCAGCGGCATCGTTTTCATTTGGCAGTTCGCCTTTAGACGACCTGCTTGGAGGTTTCTTTGCATCTGGTCAACCAGGCATGTCCGGTACGAGTCAAGGAATGCCTCAACAAGGTCCTCCTGCGGGAAATGGGGGCGGAGGTGTTCTGGATGAATTCGGACGGGACTTGAGTTCGTTGGTGAGAAACGGAAAGATTGATCCCGTGATTGGCCGCGACAAAGAAGTCGCCCGCGTCATTGAGATCCTAAATCGAAGAAACAAGAACAACCCAGTCCTTATTGGTGAGCCCGGAGTCGGTAAGACAGCAATTGCTGAAGGACTAGCGCTGAAAATTGCAGAAGGCGATGTTCCGTCCAAATTGAAAGGCAAACAGATTTACGCTTTAGACGTCTCATCGTTAGTAGCAGACACTGGAATTCGCGGACAGTTTGAGCAACGGATGAGACAATTAATTAGTGAGTTGGAACAGCGGCCAAATGTGATTTTGTTTATTGATGAAGTTCACTTGTTGGTCGGAGCAGGTTCTGCACAAGGATCGATGGATGCTGGGAACATTTTGAAGCCTGCGTTGGCACGGGGAGAAATCCAGGTTGTCGGTGCGACAACGCTCAAGGAGTACAAAGCAATTGAAAAAGACGCGGCACTCGAGCGTCGCTTTCAACCAATTATGGTGTCTGAGCCCACTATAGCTGAAGCCACGGCGATTCTGGAGGGCTTGCAACAGCAGTACGAGAAGTACCACCATGTTCGTTATACAGATGACGCCCTTCGTGCCTGTGTGACACTCTCAAACCGGTACATCCAGGACAGGTTTCTGCCTGACAAAGCAATTGATTTAATGGATGAGGCGGGATCAAAAGCGAACCTGACCCTTGCCGGTGACAATGGTGAAGATTTGACATTACAGCTTGAACAGACTGTAAAGAGGAAGCAGGAGGCAACAAAAAATGAGCAATACGAACTAGCTGCCAAGCTGCGTGATGAGGAAGAAAAGCTTCGAAGAAAGTTGAATGAGGCAGCCCCGCAGACGCAGACGGCCGAAGTGACACTAGCGCAGATACAGCAGATTGTTGAGGAGAAGACCGGTATTCCGGTGCAAAAACTCCAACAAAGCGAGCAGAATCGACTAAAGGACCTGGACTCGCGTCTAGGCGAAAAGGTCATTGGTCAAAGGGATGCAGTCAAAAAGGTAGCCAAAGCGATTCGAAGAAGTCGTGCAGGCTTGAAAGCTGCCAATCGTCCGATTGGATCGTTCCTGTTCGTAGGCCCAACTGGTGTTGGTAAGACGGAGTTGGCTCGTCAATTGGCGGAAGAGTTGTTTGGTACAAAAGACGCCATGATTCGGCTTGACATGAGCGAGTACATGGAAAAACACAGTGTTTCCAAGCTCATTGGTTCACCTCCGGGATATGTGGGCTATGATGAGGCGGGACAACTGACAGAGCGCGTTCGAAGAAAGCCGTATAGTCTGGTTTTGCTGGACGAGATTGAGAAGGCACATCCGGACGTTCAGCACATGTTCTTGCAGATTATGGAGGACGGCAGGTTAACGGACAGCCAGGGTCGCGTAGTCAGCTTTAAGGATACATTGATTATCATGACGAGCAATGCCGGTGTCGTCGATAGGAAAGCTGCTGTGGGATTTGGCGTGGATGAAGAACAATCCAAGTCACAAAACCACCTCAGTGCACTGGGAATGTTCTTCAAGCCAGAGTTTCTGAATCGATTTGACGCCGTTATTGAGTTTGAGTCCCTTCATGAAGAGGAACTCAGGAAGATTGTTGACTTATTACTAGCCGATGTAAGAACCAATCTCTCCGAGCAGGGGATAGCTTTAAGCTGGAGTGACGAAGTTGCTCGTCATATTGGCCTCAAAGGCTATCACCCGGCATATGGTGCACGACCGCTGCGCAGAATGATTCAGGAAATCGTGGAAGACCCGATTGCTGACTTGCTCCTTGACGAGGAGAAGGTAAATGAGATTATACTTCAGGTTGTGGACAATCAGGTGACATTGGAGAGCAAGTAAGGTAAATAAGGTCGGAACCTGGAAGCGCACCGTGAAGGCACTCACTGATGGAAAGTGGGTGCCTTTCTGCATCAGAGACGCAGGTAAAGTTAGGCTTGCCGATTCTAAGGGCATCGCCTATAATTGGATTAACGGTTTAAATTCGGTTGAAAGGAGTGGGCAAGATGCTATCTGCAATCATTTTCTCTGAACTCACTTTGCACAAAAGTTCATCCAGAAGTTTACTTGCCCACACTGTTCGGTAAGACTGGTTCTATTTTAGAGACCTAGGCCGCAGGTGAGCAGACCTGTGGCTTTTTTTGTAAAACATGTGTTGAGCCACAGGGAGACCTGTGGCTTTTTACGTGTCTCGAATTCTCTAGACGTCGGTCCCTTGCTGGTGGACTTGTACTTCTAAGACTCAGTTTAATAGAAACAGTTGCCCCTTTCAGTGTGGCCGGGAGGAGAAATACATGCGCTTTACAGACCTGCACCGTAACGTGAAAATAAGAATTTATGTACTATTTGCCTTTGGCACAGTACAAGCAACAACTATGCCGTTTATGGCAATTTACTTTGCACAGAACTTGGGTGAGGCACTGACGGGAATACTGCTGACAATGAGTATTGTGGCAAGTATGTTCAGCGGCATGCTGGGCGGATTTTATGCCGACAGGTTTGGCAGGAAAAAACTTATGGTCGGATCAGAGGCCGTATTTTTGCTTGCATACCTGGTGATGGCCTTTGCCAATAGTCCCTGGCTTCATTCTCCGTCACTTACCTTCGCTATGTTTTTGTTCACAAACGTATGTTGGGGGATTTACGGCCCAGCAGATGAAGCCATGCTGATTGATGTGACTACGTCAGAAAGCAGACCGTTTGTCTACTCGATTTTTTACTGGGTATGGAATCTAACCATGGCTGTAGGTGCCAGCATTGGTGCTGTATTGTTTGAACACTACCGCTTTTTTCTCTTTACAGCCATGTCGATTGTCTTGCTTGGGACCCTGTTAACTACTATCTTCAAAATTGAAGAGACGTTCCATCCCAACCATGTGATTCATCCGGGAGCACAAGGCGATGTAGAAACAAACGCGCGCCGTCGATTCAGCTTTAAAAGGCTGCTGCCAAATGGCATTTTAAAAAACTACGCGTCTGTAATGAAGGACACTACGTTTGTGAAATACATTTTTGCAGGAATGTTGGTGATGGCTGTAGAATTTCAGTTATCAAATTATATCGGTATCCACTTTTCCAAAGATATCGTGCATCAGTCTCTAATCCACATTAAGAATTTTCATATTTGGATTGACGGCGTGAAAATGCTTGGCTTTTTGCAAACTGAAAACACCATTATAGTGGTTTTGCTTGCGAGCATCGCTGTGCGGATTGTGAATCGATACCCGGACAGGAGAGTTCTGTTCTTCAGTATCTTGCTGAACACTGTTGGATACAGTTTTATGATTGTGGTCAATGCACCTTGGGTTTTGATGGGGCTGATGGTCATAGCGACAATTGGGGAAATATCGTCCGTGCCGATTCGGCAGACCTATCTGGGTGATATTGCGCCCAGTGCGGCACGGAGTTCGTATGTGGCTGCCAACGGCTTGACTTTTGACGGTTCTCAAATCATGGCGTCTCTCGGTGTCATGCTTGGCGCCGTAGTATCGCCTTGGATGATGGCTGCATTGAGTTTGGCATCGGGTATTGGCGGTTTTCTGCTGTTCTACTCCATCGTCCCGGCTGTGCACCGCCGGAGAAAACAAAACGATGAGGTATCAGTGCAAGGTGATGCTGGCTCAGTGTCACTCTAACGCTTGCAGAGAAATATCTAAAAATTGCATTGACATTCTACAGATAAACAAGGGTATAATATACCCTATAAGGTATAAGGCAATGGGACTATCGATAGACAGGAGCGGCTGAATTTGATTCAATTATGGAAGTCGCTGTGACCCACCCGCAAGTTAATGCTCCTGGGAGGAGCTATTTGGACCATAGCAATTATCGTGAGTATGATACTCAGTTGGATATAGGCCTTGAGCAGTGATTTGGGGAGGTGACAAACTGATGGAATATAACAATCAGATAAAAAATCGTTTGCGCCGAATCGAGGGTCAGGTTCGCGGGGTCATTGGCATGATGGATCAAAGCAAAGATTGTAAAGACGTTGTGAACCAACTGTCTGCGATTCGCTCTGCTGTTGACCGGGTAATTATGTATACGGTAGGCGAGAATATGCAGTACTGTATTCGGGAAGAATTGGAGAACGGCGGGGAATCAACGGACAAGGTTCTCGAAGAAGCGATTCAGTTATTGATGAAAAGCCGCTAATCTTCAAGCTAAGTCACGTGCTAGAGAAACACGTGCACAGAGAGATATTTTCAGAAGCACATTGTAAAAAAGACATTGTAAAAGACGTTTTAAAAAGACCGTTTAAAGAGACATTTTGAAGAGTCTAGCACACACGAGCAATCATCTTGACGAGTTGTCCTGATTGGCGAAGCAATAGGCTTATGTGATGACGCTTGACAAGTTGACGAAAGGAGATTCACTGATTTTATGGATTTTGAATATACAGCAGTGACAACCAAGTCAGTAGACGAGGTCGTTGAGGCGCTAAAGGATGCATTAAAGGGGCATAAATTTGGCGTGTTGTGGGACTTTGATTTAGCTGGGACTTTGCAGTCTAAAGGAATTGAGTACAATTCTCCATACCGCATCTTAGAAGTATGCAATCCCAAAGTTGCTGGTGAAGTGGTTTCTACGAATGCAAAAGCGGGCTACTTTCTTCCATGCAAAATGGTGGTCTACGAAGAAAACGGAAAAACCCTTATTGGACTCACAAAACCCACTACTTTAATCGGACTTGCGGGTGACAGTCGTTTGGCTTCCTATGCAGAAGACGTTGAGACTTCCTTAACCCAAGCTATTGATGAAGTAAAGTAATTTAAAAATAACCTTGCAGTATATGCTTTTTTCACATAATCCCCCCTGATTGTTGGAATCTTAATTCCGGAACACAATAGGGGGGATTGTTGTGCCTTCTGTGGGAGAAATTTTGCTTAAGTCCGTGGTTTCTTTTGCTGTCCTCTTCATTTTTGCTCGATGGATGGGAAAACGCCAAATTGCGCAACTGACGTTTTTTGACTACGTAGCCGGAATCACAATTGGAAACATGGCTGCCAGTTGGGCTTTAGCCGAAGTAATTTCGAGAACTGCATTGACGGGATTGGTTGTCTGGACGGTCTTATCAAGTGTCCTCGCAATGATTGAACGGAATTCATACCGTGTGCGCGTTCTGTTGGACGGTAAGCCTACTGTCCTTGTAGAACAAGGAAAACTCCTAGAGGAAAACCTGAAAAAGGTACAAATATCGTTAAACGAGTTTATGGTTTTGCTTCGACAGAAAGATGTTTTTGACTTATCAGAAGTGGACTATGCCGTTATGGAGAACAACGGGAAAGTGAGTGTTCGGAAAAAACCGGAGAGACAGCCTGTTACTAAAAAAGACTTACATGTGCCCGTCGCTCCAGAAGCCGTGCCACAGTTTCTTGTCATCGGCGGTCAAATTATAGATAAAACTCTCCAGCAGCTGGGTTATTCAAGAAAATGGCTGCAAACGGAACTCGAAAAGCAGGGAGTGGCAGATCCATCTGATGTGTTTGCTGCACAGCTTGATTCTAAAGGAGTGCTTTATCTTGACATGTACAAGGACTTGACTGTACATCCGCAAGTGCAAGCAAAGCCGTTGCTGCTGGCATCTCTAAAGAAGGCTGAGGCGGATTTGGAAATGTATTCGCTGCAGACAGAGGACCGTGAAGCGAGAGGGCTTTATGAAAGCCTGGCACGTGAAACACAAGACATCATTCGTCGTATGACACCATTCCTTCAGTCCTGATTCCCTGCCATGTGTCCTGTGCATCTCTCCTTGTCCCTCCATAAGATAGTGGTACGGAAGGGGGGAGAACGGATGATAACCCGGTCTCATGCGTCGCCGTTTATCGGTCAACACATTGTCTGCCGAACCCACGAAGGGGCCGTTCATCACGGGATTTTGCATTCAGTCACGGCCGAGGGCGTATATCTTCGTCCACTTCAAGGTAGGACACACTTAGCTGCCGGATCCCAACAACCGTCAAGTGCGGTTACTCTGAACAACGCCGGAACAGACGAATTGGATGTCGAACAGACATGGTGGCCCTTTTTCTTCCTGCCATTCTTTGCACTTGCTTGGCTCGGTCCATGGGGATGGTGGTGGTAGAAGACAGGTCAACTTCGCCTTCGGAGACAATAATGTAGATACTATGATTGGGGCGAGCTTTTGAGGTCGATACCGACCTTGCTGCTATTCGCCCCCTTTTTATTTCCCTAAGGGTTGCGATCCCGAGATGGCATAATGCCATACTACATTTGATGCCGAACCCTTGCGATGAGGAATAACGGCGTTTTCGTACCATCATGCAGGCTGCCCGTCTAAACGAGTTTTGTTCGTGATGTCAGCCGGTCGCATTCGTTAGTGATCCTTTTGCTCCCTATCCCAACCCTCGTCAAAGAATAGTGATCGATTCGATCCCTATCCCCACTAGCCGCCCAGAATAGGGATCCCGTTGATCCCTATCTCCCGCGCCCCACTCTGCCGCCTCCCACATTAGGGAGCTTTGCGATCACTAATATCCCGGGCGCGGAGCATTAAGGATCATTGCGATCACAATCGCATTGGGCCAGCGCCCGTTAGGGATCATTGCGATCACTAACGGCCTCACGCCAGTCCAGACAGCCAGCGACGGCACCGGGATCAACAAGATTTAACAAAAACACAAGCGGAAGAATTGGATTTATTAACATCAAATACGGTTTCATCCAGTTATGTGCGCACCGGAACCGGTGCAGGCTCTCAGGCAGGGCTCTGGCCTTTGTTGCGCTAGTTGGTTAAGGATCCTTTTGCTCCCTATCCCAAGACTCGGCAAAGAATAGTGATCGATTCGATCCCTATCCCCAATAGTCGCTCAGAATAGGGATCCCGTTGCTCCCTATCAACTACGCCCCACTCTGCCGCCTCCCACATTAGGGAGCTTTGCGATCACTAATATCCCGGGCACGGAGCATTAGGGATCATTGCGATCACAATCGCATTGGGCCAACACCCGTTAGGGATCATTGCGATCAGTAACTGCCTCACGCCAATCCAGACAGCCTGTGACGGCAGCGGGATCAACAAGATTTAACAAAACACAAATTAAATATATTTACATTTCATACTGTTACATCCAGTTATGTGCGCACCGGAACCGGTGCAGGCTCTCAGGCCTTTGTTGCGCTAGTTGGTTAAGGATCCTTTTGCTCCCTATCGCGACACTCGTCAAAGAATAGTGATCGATTCGATCCCTATCCCCAGTAGTCGCTCAGAATAGGGATCCCGTTGATCCCTATCTCCCGCGTCCCACTCTGTCGCCTCCCACATTAGGGAGCTTTGCGATCACTAAATTCCCGGGCACGGAGAATTAAGGATCTTTGCGATCACAATCGGATGACCAATTCGAGAAATAGTGATCCTTTCAGGCACTAACTGGCCGATTCACTGGCCGATTCACTGGCCGATTCACTGGCTGATTCACTGGCCGATTCACTGGCCGATTCACTGGCCGATTCACTGGCCGATTCACTGGCCGATTCACTGGCTGATTCACTGGCTGATTCACTGGCTGATTCACTGGCTGATTCACTGGCCGATTCACTGGCTGATTCACTAAACCTGCTCCCAGCCTACTCACCACTACGGCTCCCCAACTGCCTCGCTGCTCCAGTCCAGGTCTTTGTCTATTCCTTCAGGCAAGCGTCATGAAGGCTGATATCCCCGTGAAACAGATAACGAATTTGGCTGATGCAATCTGGCTCACCCATGACTTGCACAACGTCAAACTGTTCCAAATGGGTATGTCCGCGCGGGATAATGCGTTCATCACCGCGAATGATGGACAAAAATAGTACCTCCTGAGGGAGATGGAGGATGCGCATGGGGATGTCATCCATCATCCGGGATCGGACTTCGATTTGATCAATTACCCAGCCCGGCGGCAGTGTATCGCTGTTGATCTGCAGCTTTTCCGGAGGCTTTTCTGTCTCTGGTATTCCCGGCAGGGGCATTTTCTTCAAGATTCGGGTGAATGCTGCTGGTGACACGAGACACGTTGTGACGGACAATAGGATAAAACCATTTGCCATAGCGTGGGAAATAAGCCCGGTCTGCTCACCAATTTGACTGGCTGCGATGGTAAGACTCAATCGGGAACTGAGAAGAAATCCGCTGCCAATTCGTTGACTTACTGGAAATCGCCGCATCAGAATCCATGAAGGAAGCAATTTGTTGACATACATTACGACCAAGAAGATTATCATGGCCAGTACAAAGTTTCTCGTGCCTGCCAGGGATTGAAAATTGAATCTCAGTCCGACGTCAACGAAGAAAATTGGAATGAGAAATCCATAACCGATGGAATTTAACTTATTGGTTAACAGGGAGTGCTTTTCAGACAATAAGGAGACGATGGCTCCAGCTAAAAAGGCGCCAATCACCACTTCCGTTCCCAGCGACTCCGAGAACGCCAGGAACGCCAGAATTAGGGCGAACGCGAAGCGCAGTCCAATTTCACTGGTTGCATTCTCAACTGCATGAAACAATCTCAGCCTCTGCGCCAAGTGCAAGAGCCTCCATACTGCAACGAAAAACAGTAAAAGAACCATGATGAGCAGAAAACTGAACGCATTTCCGGTGGTATGCAGTGTAATGTATCCAGTGAAAAACACTAACGTAAACACATCGGCCATTAACGCGTAGAGAAGGGTCTCTTGGCCAAAGTCAAAACTTATCCAACCGGCTTCTTTAAGTGCTGGTGTAACGATACCAACAGAGGTTGTACTGAGGAGCAGTGTGATAATCCATATGTGGCTTGTGACATGAAGCCGGTATAATCCAAAGGCGACGACAAAGGAGATAGCGGTTGTGATGAGAAAATAAACAAGTCCCCGGAGCCATGGCGGTCTTCCGCCTTCTTTTGGTTTTTGGAAGAGCAAGTCAAAGTCCATTTCAATACCGGACAGAAACATCAAATATGAGAAACCAAAGGTAGCCAAGAAGCTGATTCCCTGTGTGGAGGTCGCAATACCTAATGCATGTGGGCCAATCAGAAAACCAAGGATGATTTCCAGCACTACACTTGGAATGAATCCGCGAAACCCGTGAATCGAGAGCCACGGACTTAGAAGTGCAGCAACCGTGACAAAAAACAACGAGTTATAGGTGTGTCCCATAAGATCTCCCCTGTTCTGTCCCAATATAGATTGGCCTTCTGAATGGTTGTTATACAGATTGCATTTCGGTATTGAGAACAGGTCTTGTGTAAAAGGCCTGTACAAAATGGACTCCAAAAAGATCTGTCAAGGAACATTTGCTTAGATACTTACATAAGCTCATCGCAGATCCAGCACAAGCATCTGGCACAAGCATCCGGGCTCTTAGATATCAGTTGAAGAAGCTTTGAACCATTGAAAGCCTCTGTGGGTGAGGGAATTATATCATAATTCTACCCAGTAAGACTGCCCGCTGGTCATTCTCACTTTCCTGGATGCATACATACTACTAAAGGGACATACTACTGGCTCTCTTGTGTCATCTGATGAAGTAATGGGGAATGTGCGATGTTTGGAATGGGAAAATCGAAACGTATGCAGCAACAGTTACAAGAGTTAACGGAAAAACTAACGGTGCTGACAAAGCATGTTGAGGAATTGAACAAGTCGGACGCACATCGAGGTCGAGTGAATATTGAGAAGCTAGAGATTGACCAGGCATTTTTAGACCAATTAGTGTTTCGACTGGAGAGTCTGGACATTGAGGAACTAAGTGGTTCGTTAAACTTGGGCAACAATTTTTCACCAAAAGTGGAAAATGGACCGGACAAACTGGGACACAGTGAACAAAATCTGTCTGCAGACAGGGCGCCTGCACAAGGCAGCTCTGCTCACGAATCAGCCTATCACTTCGAGAACGACCGCGAGGCATCTGCCGCCGCAGAGCCAGATGGGGGTGCCGAAACGACGGTGTCATTGCCGGACGGGACGACTCTAAAAGCAACGGATAAAGGTTACCTAATGACGCTGTAAGCTTAAACGGAAAGGCGGAGTGGTATGGATAATCCGTTGTCGCCGAACTTCTTCATTGGTACCATCCATATCGGTCAAATCGAGAGTGCTTCCTGCTTCAACCTGGGAAACAACTGGCCGACAAATTTTCGGAGTTACAAGAAGCAGAATCAAGGTTTTGGGACGGTGAGGGGGAATCATAATAGTGTAACGGGATCGAAATCCTTATTAAACGATCCCGATGTCATCGACGCCCCCAATTTTTCCGGCAAACGCCCTCCAGAATGGCTGCAGCGCATGCTTGAACAAGGCAAGGGACCCTTCGTCGATGCGGAACCAGAAGAGGAGGAAAACTCTTCCGAGGAGACGACTGCAAGCAGTGAAACAGATTCTCAATCAGACGAAGTCAGTGAAACCGGAGATGAAGACTCGACTTCTGCACATATGGACAGCGACAACACCGGACAGAACACTTCTTCAGGGAATGCAATAGATTAAAGGGGGATTGGCACTGTGAAAATCCGGTTCGGTTCCATCAGCATCGGCAGTGTGAGTAATCAGTCCGGGGTCTACTACGGTGTCAACCGCCAGCATGATGTGAGCAATTCCATGAAGGAGAATGACGGATTCGGTACTGTGAAGGGCGAGCGGAATGTCTATCGAAATAACATACAGATTGTATTTGATGAGGACGACATAGATACGTGGACGGTTCCAAGCGGGGGAAAGTCTGATGAACAATAATTTCAATCCATTCGAGTCATTGAAGCAATTGGGACAACTGCGTCAGTTTCAAAAAATGTTTGGTCAGGATTTCTTTAAAAATATGCCTATGCCGGACATGGCAGGGACAGACTTTGAAATGCCGTTTTTCAATGGGGACTCTTCAGAATTCCCGAGGGCGGATGTATATGAGCAGGGCAGTGAGGTAGTGGCTGTTCTTGAGATACCGGGACTGAATAAGAGTACAGATGTTTCCCTGTCCGTTCGACCGAACAAGCTCTATGTAAGAGGCAGCATTTCTAACCTGGGGGTATCCAACGACAAGGTCCTCTTGACGGAACGACATCATGGTTCTTTCGATCGCGAAATTAACTTGCCAGTAACAGTGCTGCCTGACACAGTGCGCGCTTCATATAAGAATGGGTTACTTGAGGTTTACATGTTAAAAGAGGACGACCACAGTGATCGTCCTACAGATTCCATTCCTATTGATTTTGCCTGACAAGTGGCTGGTTTGTGGAAGGCTTAGCTGAACAGCAGTTCCTTGAGGCGATCCCACTCGCTTTCGTCCACAATATTTTCGTAGTGCTGTTGTCCGTTTTCGGTCTCAATAACCTTCAAGAGGGCGTATTGGTCATCAGCATCGGTGCCGGCAAGAAATACATATTTTTGATGTGCGACAGTCAAATTGTCCGCAATATAGAATTCATGCGGTATGCCTGCCTCATCCTTAAGATAAAGGTATTGTGGTGCAGAGCATGAACAACTGTCTTGTCCACAGGAACACGACATAGTCTATACCTCACTTCATAGATGATTTCTTATTTGGACGAGCCTGCTGTATGCTTAAAACAGCGGGCTCCATCATTTACAGTATCACACACGCACGTTGTCGTGCCAGTTTTGGGAGGTGCCAAATTGAGCAATACGTCAGGGCAGGTTGGAACAGAGAAGTGGCTTTTACACGCAACAATACCGGAGTTGCAAGAGGCCATGGAAAACGGAGAGATTACGGCAGTTTGGATAGTAACCCAGTTCTTGCGCAGAATTGCAAAGTTTAACTCCCAAGGCCCAAGCATCAACGCGGTGCTGGAGTTGAACCCAGACGCGCTGTTTACGGCGGAAGCACTTGATGTTGAGCGGCGGGCTTCAGGAGCGAGATCGAGCTTGCATGGAATTCCAATTCTCCTGAAGGACAACATTGATACAGGAGATAAAATGCACACAAGTGCAGGGTCTATAGCATTGGCCCAGTCAACAGCAGCGGATGACGCGTTCATCGTTCGAAAACTGA